>JAGWGY010000009.1 GCA_028867115.1 Microcaldota archaeon | reverse complement strand
CCTTACAAGTTTCTTAATTAGCGATACTGGAAGCTTTTCATCCAGAGGGAAGTGTATCGCGGATTTGGTGGTCTTGTAATTCTTGAGTTCCTTTTTATTTTCTGCTATTATGGGAGGACGCAGGTAGAGCCCTATGTACCCTCTCATCGATGCAAACCATGCCACTTTTCCTTTGTCGTATGAGGGCATCTTGTAGCTTATCCCTTCAACTGCTTTCGGTGCCGCATCCCTTATTGCCTTTCGCATCTGTTTTAGTTTCTGCTGCGCGCCTTTTGGGGCCGATGCAATGTAGGAGTCGACCTCCCCTGAGTTTATTCGCATGACATGCTATGCCCTAATCTCCTTTTTAATGTCTAGGTTGCAGCACTCTTTCACGCCTCCATTGTTCAGACTTCTACTAATGTTAGTGAATTCGAGCGTCTGAAGGAAATACGCGATGTCACAAATGTAGGCTGTAAGTGACTTGTCCATCGCGGATACCGCGGAAACACATTTCTTCCTGATGCCATATTGAACCCCTTCAGACTCGCTTATCGCCTTGAGCGCCATCCTTATGTCTGTGAAATTCTTCACCATGCCCACAAGCGTGTCTGCATCCACCGAAGAGCGGATGTAGAGTCGGTCGACCAAGTTTGCAAACGGATGCGATACGCCGTTTCCGAACCCGACCTGGATTGCGCCTGCGCCTGCTGCTCCTTTCATCACATTTTCCATCTCTCCAAGCGAGTCTATCATCATCCCTATGCTCGGGGCTGCGGGCTTGTTTGATGCAAGAAGTTCAGCAGCCCTCTCAAGGGACCTCATGTAGCCAACGAAACCTTTCTCCAGCCTTGCCATCAATTCCAAATAGGTTTTCCCAATAGTCTCCGATGGAGTGAACATGCTGAGATAGCCCTGCCTTGCATTGAAGTCGTTTATCACCGAGAGGCAGATCTCCCGATACTCGCCGCTGAAGACGCCGAGCTTTGTTGCTACCTCGTTCATCTCCCCGGAAGTCATCCTTGGCTCGGATGACTTTCTCTTTATCAGTATGGGGCTTTCCACAGAATATTTCTAGGTCCTGTCATTTTTAAGCCTTGCCCATTACCCGTTTTGGATACAAATACATGGTTATTAAGTTTGAGCCGAGATAATGATGAGGATGCCATGGAATATGCGATAGCAGTCGAGAGGCTATCAAAAGACTTCAGGACATACAAGACAGAACACGGCAAGAAGGTCTTCCTAGCATCGCTGCGAAGGAAATACTACATGAAGAAGGCGCTGCGGAATGTCAGTTTTGTAGTGAAGAAGGGGGAAATAGTTATGCTCCTTGGGGAGAACGGGAGTGGAAAGTCCACGCTAATCAAGACGCTTGTGGGCATATTGCATCCAGATTCTGGTGAAGTAAGAGTCCTGGGGATGGATCCGTGGAAGGAGCGCATTAAGATAGCATGGAACTACGGGATGGTGAGTGGGGCACATGGAACCTTATTCAATGACCTTCCCGCTATAGATACATTCGAATACGTGCGGGACCTGTATGAGATACCAAGACCAGAATTCAGGAAGAGGCTTGCTTATTTTATCAGGATCCTGAATCTCAAAGACGTCTACAAAAAACAGGTAAGGACAATGTCGATGGGGGAGAGGATGAAGTGTAACTTCATTGCATCTGTGCTCCACCTCCCTAAGGTGGTCTTCATGGATGAGGCCACCATAGGGATGGATCTGCCTTCTGTGATAAACTTGCGTGAGGCAATATTAGACATGCAAAAGAAATACAGTACCACCTTCTTCATGACAACGCACATTGTTGATGAGGTCAAGGCACTGGCAAGGCGCGTCATAATCATAGACAGGGGCAGGGTGGTATTTGACGGTAACAAAACAGAGCTACTTGGGCTTTACGGAAACAAGAAGTACTTTGAGATAAGCTTCAGCAAACAGCCGAAGATTAGATTGGGGAGGTATGGGAAGGTTGTAAGCAGAGGCAAAGGATATGTGAAGCTGGAAATTGACCCGCACATAATTCGCACCCATAAGATCAACACATTACTCAACGATAGGCACGTCCTTGACTACAATATTTCCGACCCCGACCTGAGCAGCGTCCTTGTGAGGTTTTACAAAACAAAAAGGAAAGTGGTTTGACATGAAAGAATATGCGATAGGTTTTGGGATAAACAGGTACCTGTCATACTCAAGGCTGCTGATAAAGTCATCTTTTGCCTATAAGACCGATTTTGCGATAAAGCTATTGCTTAGGATTGCAAACCCGATAATAATGCTATTTGTCTGGACCGCAATATATTCCGCGACTCACACAAGTGCAATAAACAACTTCTCCCTCTACCAGATATCCATATACTTCTTCATAATTGCGGTGGTAAACTCTGTTGCACCCTCTGTCTCATGGGCGATGGCTGGCGACGTCCGTTCTGGAGGGGTGTTCACTTCGCTCACAAGGCCAATAAGATATGTCTCAAACGTGTTCACTGCGGACGCGACAGGCATGCTCGTTGACACGCTCACGCTCGGGCTCCCGATATTCATCCTGCTGTATTTCTTCCTTCACCTCAACCTTACGCTGCTCAGCGCCTCCCTCTTCCTGCTCAGCATGGGTATGATGTATGCTATAGCTATGATGATAGAGTTCCTGCTTGGGTTCTTCTCGTTTTTCACGACAGACATAGGCGGGATAATAAACATGGCATATTTCATAATAAGCTTCTTCGGCGGCGGCTTCGTCCCGCTCAACCTGCTCCCTCCGTCAATTGCGCACATCTCTTCGGTCCTGCCATTCCAGTTCATGATATACTTCCCGGCAAGCATACTTACCGGCGCGGTCAGCCCATCACAGCTCTTCTCGATGTTTCCGCTCGCCGCTTTATGGTTTGTAGCGTTGCTGGCAGCGAATTTCGTGATATGGTCGAGAGTTAGGAGGCATATCGATGCTGTGGGTGTATGAATGTTTGACGACCTTGGAAGAGACTTGAGGCTGTTCTACCTCTCTCAAATCTACTCGTTTAAGGGAGAGCTCACCTACAGGGTCTCGTTCGCGCTCTGGTCTATCAACACGTTCGTCGGGATATTTCTCAGCTACCTCTTCATAACGATAATGTACAGCCTTTCCGCAGGAATAGCTGGATGGAGCTATTATGACATGCTGATGCTCTCCGCAACCACAATAATAATATCAAACGTGGTGCAGTACGTGATCAATGTGTATTCAACAGGGAGGATGCTATTGGTAGGAGGGCTTGATATCTATCTGACAAAGCCGATATCAACCCTGATGATCTTCTTTGGGGGCCCAAAAAGCGTCACATCGCTTGGGGGAGCAATTGGTGGGATAGTGCTCTTCGCTTACGGCGCAAGCGGCGCAGGAGTGGGTCTGTGGGGGATCGCAGGATTCGCCTTGCTCTTCGCTTTGGGTTCGATTATATTCATCCTTTTCATGCTGGTGATGCTCATGTCGGCCTACAAGCTGTTCCGGGGAGGAGGATGGATGAACTGGATAATGAGCATATTAGGAAATGCGACGAAATACCCGCTCAGCGTTTACGGGACCATAGGCCCGCTCATATTCACTTTCTTTATACCTCTTGGAATCGCCACTTACTATCCCGTAGAGGCAGCGACAGGAAAGATAGGCGCGCTGCAGATAGCAGCGCTCGCTCTCTTTTCCGTAGTAGTAATAGTGACCCTTAGAAAAACGTTCTATCTCCTGTTTAGAAGCTATGAGAGCGGAATGGGATGACTACAGTCCTGCACTCACTTTCCTTATAGGGAGAACCTTGATTATAGGCGCCTCACCTTCTTTGAATGGGTTCGCACGATAGTAAGCATGACGCCTCTCGAGCAGCTTGTATGCATCCCGGAACTGTGCGCCCTCCTCCAGAATCATCGCTTTTCCTTGTACCAACACTGACCGTGGCTGTCGGTCGTATACGTCTATTGCAACGCCTATCCTGTTGTTCTTGAGCAGGTTTGAATATTTCTTCGTATCGTAGTCTGTTGCAAAATAGAGGTACTTTCCATCGAAGGCATGAATCACTGTGGATATCTGCGGCCATCCCTTTTCAGATACGGTTGCGACTCTTGATTCTGGCCTGCTTTTGATGAATGTTGCCTCCTTTTTTGTGAACCTTACCATTTCGGCACCTCCAAAACATCTCCTGTAGTGATTCCGAGCTTTTGCGCTGTTCCTGCGCATAGCTCTACCACGTATCTTGCATCGGTGCTTGGCGCAAATGAGGGGCAGCTGAATATCCCTGTGCACGGCTTCAGGTCCTGCTCGATGTGGACCACCATGCCAGACTTATCAAGCCAGAGCACGTCGATTGGAAAGCGCATGTTTAGCATCCAGATCTTCCACTTTCCCGACGATGAGAACAGAAACAGCATCCCCTCATCCTCCCCTATCTTCTCACGGTACATCAGCCCCACCATCTTCTGCGCTGAGCTTTTTGCAATCATCATGCCGAACTGCTTTCCCTTTATCGTCATCTGCCCTCTTGGGAATTTCGTAGACATGTAGAGCAGTCTTGTGAGCATCGTCCCACTATTTTGCCACAGATTCGCTCTGCTCGCGCATGAACTGCTCGAGGTAGAACCTGCTCCCGGTCCCCTTCCCTGTAAGGCCGCTGCCCTTCCAGCCCACGAACGTGTGCAGGCCCACTATCGCCCCGGTTGTCGCGCTAGTCTCCCTGTTCACGTACACGACGCCGGCCTGTATCTTGGAGAGGAACTCCCTTACCTCGCCCTTCTTGCTGCTGTAAAAGCCTGCGGTCAGCCCGTACTCCACGTCATTTGCCTTGTAGATCGCCTCGTCCAGGTCCTTGTATGTTGAGATGCAGAGGAACGGGACGAATAGCTCCTCGTGGAACAGCTTGTTGCTGTGGTCGAGCTCTGCTAGTGTTGGCTCTGCATAGATTCCCTTAATGCCGGTCTGCACCTGCTTGCCTCCGTATATCACCTTGCCGGACCTGTTCGCCTCGTTCACAGCGCCGAGGTACTTCTCAAGCGCCGCTTCGCTTATCAGCGGGCCGAGATAGATCTCCTTCTTGAGTGGATCGCCGATCTTAAAGGAGCGCATCTTCTCGACAAGCTTGCTTATGAACTCCTCCCTGACAGACTGGTGCACATAGACGCGCGAGCACGCGCTGCACTTCTGCCCTGCAAAACCAAAAGCTGCGCTTGCTATCCCGCTAGCAGCCTTGTCTAGGTCCGCGTGCTTTGAGACGATTGCGGGATTCTTCCCGCCCATCTCGACAATGAACGCCTTCTGCTGGCCTAGCGAGTAGCTCTTCATTATCATCCCTATCCCGACAGCCTTCGAGCCGGTGTAGGCTATGCCGCTCACCCTGCTGTTTATCGCAAGCTCGTTCCCTACATCGGACCCTGGCCCCGTTACGTAGTTGAACACGCCGTCAGGAATCCCCGCCTCCTTGAATATCTCGTATATCTTGAGCCCGGTCAGCATGGCGGGATTGTCTGTCGATGATGGCTTGAAGACAACTGTGTTCCCTGTGATGAGCGCACCTGCGCTCATGCCAGTTGATATCGAGATTGGGAAATTGAATGGGGCGATTACTCCGAATACCCCATAGGGCTTCATCGCTATTCGCACCGCCTCCTCCTGCCCTGGCGCGCCCTGGAAGCCCGCCTGCACCTTTGCGGTGCTCTCGGAGAGCTTGGTCTTCCTTATGTATCCCTTGTTCTTCTCAACCTCCATTGCGTAGTAGTTGAGGAAATCTATCGCCTCGTCCACCTCGCCCACAGACTCGTACCTTGTCTTCCCGTTCTCTATGCTCAGTATCGCTGCTATTGTGAACTTCTCCCTTGAGAATATCTTTGCGGCCTTCCTGAATATCTCCACCCTCTTCCTGTAGTCGGTTGCGCCCCAATCGCTGAAAGCTGCGTATGCGGCGTCTATTGCCGCAAGCGCCTGCTCCCTTGTTGCGCGCTGGAACTTGCCTATAAGAATGCCGCGATCTATCGGAGAATACTCTGAGATCTCGCTTGTCGAGTACGCCTCCTTGCCACCAATGTAGAGCGGGTGCCTCTTCCCCAAAATCTCCCGCTTCACTCTTGCAACCGCCTCATCGAACCTTGAGTCGAACTCCGCCTCCCTGCCCTGTTCGGTGAGCCTCTTGTACGTGAACTCGTTCTCAAACCCCATAAACAGCGCCCTGCAGATATCATAGCCTTAAATACTTTTATATGTTCTACTTACTGGAATTTATGATACTGCTCGACGCCGCGCTAAACAACCTCTGGGTGATAATCGCTGCTCTGCTCGTTTTCATAATGACCATAGCGGTCGGGTTCCTCGAGGTCGGAGAGTTCGGGGAAAAATACGACCGTGCGCTCCTCAAGACCCTGATAATCACAGGGTCTGCGATCTTCTTCATGGCATTCATAGGGTTCAACGACGCGTTTGCCCCAACGATAGGGGGGATAATCGGGAACCCGCTCTACAACGGGATATTCCTTGGAGGGTTCGACCCAACAGTTGCAGGCATACTTGGGGGCACATGGTGGTCCATGGGCAGCAGCTATTTCAACACAGGACTCACTACGACGACATACTTCCTATTCGAGACCGCTTTCGCAGCGGTAACCCTTGCGCTTGTGGGGCTGATAATATTTAGGAAGGTGAGGATGAGCGCGTTCTTCCTTTATTCAATAGTGTATTTCATCCTGATATGGGCGATACCGGCAGCATGGATCTGGAACCCGACTGGGTGGCTTGCGAAGATGGGCATGGTAGACTTCGCTGGCGGACTTGTGGTCCACGGAGCCGCCGGTGCGGCAGGGCTAGGAATAATGCTCAAGATATGGCAGGAGGAGAAGAGGAAGAAGCTCAGGAGCAGCCCCCAGGTAAGCACGAACGTGAACAGCGGATGGCTGACGCTTGGACTGCTCTTCCTGTGGATAGGATGGTTCGGGTTCAACCCAGGCAGCGTGCTGCAGTTCAACACAGAGGCGCTGGTCGTTGTGATTACAACGTTCCTTGCAGCTGCTGCGGCTTGCGGCTCGACGCTAATATTCACAAAGATAATACTGAAGAGGAGACCCGAGCTCATAGACGGGGTCAACGGAGTGGTTATGGGCCTAATAGTGATCACGCCGCTTGCTGGATTCGTGAGCATCGGCAGCGCTGCGATATTGGGGCTCCTTGGAGGGCCGCTCTTCGTCTACGGGGAGAAGATATTTGCAAGGCCGAAATGGTTTACAGACCCTGCGGGCCTTCTTGCCGGGCACACTTTTGGCGGCATATTCGGAATCCTGATGATTGCATTCTTTGCGCAGCAGGCATTTGCCGCCCCTTCTGGTGCGCCTGCGCTTCCTAACGGCCTCTTTTTCGGAGGGGGCATGGCTGCGCTTACCCAGCTGGGAATAGAGGCATTGGGCGTCATCGCGGTGATGATAACCGTCTTTGTGTTATCCTACCTCTCATGCGTTGGCATAGCCGCACTGCTCAAAGGCAGCATAACAAGAAAGGACTACAACGCCTGAGATTCTCCGACGGAAAGTATTTATTGCTTAGTTAGCAAAGTAGGTGCATGGCGACCACTGCAGGTTTGGAGCTAGAAGCGACGATGGACCCGCAGAACATGAATCTTGAGCAGCTGGTCAGCGAAGCAACATGGAAGGACATCCTAATCGACCTGGCCCACAGGCACAAGTTCGACCCGTGGAATGTCGACATCGTTGTGGTTGTCGACCGCTACATAGATGCAGTGAAGGGGATGAAAGTCCTGGACCTGCGCGTCCCTGCAAACATAATCCTTGCTGCTGCGATACTTCTTAGGCTAAAGAGCGAGATGCTCAATTTCGAGGAGCCGGCGGCAGACGAGGGCTCGCACGAGGAGAGGCCGATAGTGAATGTCGACCAGCTCAGCTTCAGGCTCAGGATCCCACCGAGGAGGAAGATAACCCTGACCGAGCTCATATCCGCGCTCGAGGAGGCGATGAAGCTAAAGGAGGTGCGCGAGGCTGTCGAGAAGCAGGCCCCTCTCCCAGTCCCGATAAGCATAAACCCGATAGACATCGAGGCGGAGATAGAGGGGGTTTACCAGCAGGTGAAAAAGAGCGTTGATAAGTCGAACATGACGACCTTCTCGATACTGTCCAAGGGCAGGCAGCTCGAGGATGCGCTGCTGGGCCTGTTCATACCGCTGCTCTTTTTGTCGCACAAGAAGAAGGTCACGCTCATACAGGAGCGCTTCTTTGACGAGATAATAATAGCCCTCAACAAGTGATCTGATGGAGGATGTAGACCACAAGAAGCTGATCGAGGCCGCGCTCTTCATGTCGCAGAGCGCGCTCGGTGTGAATGAGCTTGTGGGCGCGACAGGCATAATGTCGCCGGGCAGGGTGCAGGAGATACTTAGGGCGCTTGTCGATGACTACAATTCCAGGGACACTGCGCTGCAGCTTGTGGAGATCGGGGGGAAATACATGTTCGCCCTCAAGGAGCCTTACGCATCAAGGGTCAGCGGGCTTGCTGTAGGGCCGGACCTGAGCAGGGGTGCGCTGCGCATACTTGCGTACATCAGTAAGAACCCCGAAGTGCTGCAGAGCAGCCTGGTGAGGATATTCGGCAGCACAACTTACGATTACATAAAGGAACTGACAGACAAGGAGTTCATAGAGACCAAGAAGACCGGAAGAAGCAGGAAGGTCTCTACAACAATAAAGTTCAAGGAGTACTTCAACGTCTGAAGGCTTACCTTCTCCTCCTTCTTGATGTCGTCTTTCTAGACCTTCTACTTGACGTTGCCCTTCTTGTCGTCCTTGCTGCGCGCCTTGCAGGCCTTGGAGCAGCACGCGAAACCTTAGCCGCCCTGGTCCTGTAGTGCTCGCGCATCACAAGCACAGACCCCTGCAGAACTATGAGCATCCCGACGATTGTAGCGAATAGCGCAAGCTCGTCTGTAGGCAGCACTATTTGCATGTGAGGGAACGATGAAGCGTAGGTGAACGCGCCAAGCAGCAGCGAGAGGAAGCCGACCACGCTGAACATGGTGGTTGCGGTGGAGAGCTGGTGCCTCATCCTTGAAGCCCCTCTCGTGATCAGTGCGAAGAGGACTGCGACAGCCATTATAGATAGGGCCACATCAACGTTCTGGTAGAGGAACACACCCTTTGTTGCGCAGCAGGCTGTGCTGTTTGCAGTGCATGCGAGGTTGCATGCGACAGGGTGCGCTATTGAAAAAGCATAAAGGCCACCGATCAGGAGCACGAGTGTACCGAGTATCTGAATGTTCTCCCCAACGTTTCTGAGTTCAGCCATCTAACCACATATAATGACAAGCAAATGTTTTTAAACATTAATACATGGGATTGCTCTCCTCAACCCCGTTCCTGAAGTTGAGGTATAGCGCCGCGGTGAAAAGGTATGAGGAGAGCCTGTTTAGGTACGACAGTACCTCCTGCGGAGCCTTGTGCTTCTTTGATGCCGCAAACACGCTCCTCTCGGCCCTCCTTGCAACAGAGCGGGCCAGGTGCAGGTGGGATGACTCTTCGGACCCTGCGGGAAGCACAAATTTGCGCAGCTGCGGCAGCTTTGCGTCCATAGAATCGATCGCTTTTTCGAGCATTTGAACACTCTTTTTTGTGATCTTTGCCTTTGTGAGATTCGCCCTTCCGGAAGAGGCAAGTATTGCACCTATGGAGAAGAGGTCATTTTGTATCATCTTCAGAACCTCCCGAACGTCGTCCTCTCTTACATAGAACAGCGAGACGCCTATCTGGCTGTTCAGCTCGTCGACATCCCCTACCGCATGCATCAGGACGTCGTCCTTTGGGAATTTCTTGCCCCCCATTGCGGACGTCTCCCCTTTGTCGCCCTTGCGCGTGTAGTAGATGGTCATCACTCATCCTGCTTATTTTGCTTATTTATACTTAATTGAGCATATTTCTAGGCAAGGACCCGTGGTCCAGTGGTAAGACGTCACCTTCACACGGTGAAGACAGGAGTCCGATTCTCCTCGGGTCCATAGCTGCAAATGCTCAAAGCGGATAATTGCATGATTCAGGCTTACATCACTATTGCGCTCTCGTTTGTCATGGGACTAGCGATATTCATCTCGATGCCCATAGTCTTCCACAAGAACACCAATGCAAGGAGGATCATATTCTTCAACGCGATAGCTATCGGAATCCTCGCCTTCCTGCTGCTTGACATATTCGGCAATGTATCGGCCCTGTTTGGAGGCGGTTCGCTCAACCTGCTTGAGATCATATTCATACTTGGCTTTGCGATATCGTTCATGTTCTTCATCGCGCCAAAGGGCAACAGGCTGCCGCACAGGAACCCGAAACGCACCTCGATAATAGCTGCGATAGGGATAGGGTTCCAGAATCTCACCGAGGGGCTGGTGTTCGGATCAGCTGGGGCGGCGGGGCTAGCATCGATATACCTGGTCTCGCTGATAGGGTTCACACTGCAGAACATGAGCGAGGGGTTCCCAATAGCAGCGCCGCTTGTGGGGCTAAAGAAGCTGGACAGGAGATTTGTCGCTGGCGCATTCGTTCTAGGGGGCGCGCCGGTGGTGTTAGGCACGCTGATCGGGCTCGTCTTCTACTCGTCGGCATTCATCGTATTCTTCGATGCGCTTGCAAGCGCTGCAATACTCTACATAATACTCGTGATGTTCCACGTGAACATCCACAGGGGCCTTGGGGAGGGGAACGGCTTTGATCGGGCGATGTGGCTCACGTACTCCGGGGTGCTGCTCGGCTTTGTGGTCGCCTTCTTGGTCAACTACATCTGAGATGAGACGAACCGGTCAATGTGCGCAAATGCCTTCTCGATC
Organism: Microcaldota archaeon; assembly: GCA_028867115.1. Lineage (GTDB taxonomy): Archaea > Micrarchaeota > Micrarchaeia > Micrarchaeales > CABMGC01 > JAGWGI01. The sequence goes on along the minus strand of JAGWGY010000009.1, from coordinate 15,616 downwards.
GTCCTGTATTCCTTTAGGATCAGGTTTTTGTTGCCTTTTACCATTGCTGAGAGCCTCTTTCCCTTTTGCGGCCGATATAGGCAGAGCACCTTCTTTCCGTTTGCCTCCGCCCATGCAATCTCGTATCCGACGCCAATAGATGGCGATGATACCTCGGCAATGAAGAGATCCGCCTTACGCAACATTCCCATGTCCCTGTTGTATATCCTTTCGGCTGAAAGGCCGACATCCTTCTTTGGGATCCTGCTCTTGTCCCCTATGTGCTCTGTTAGCACCTCGCCGAAGCTGCGCATGTGCTCTATCATCTTGGGGTATTGGTCCTTTTCCCCTTTTACGCCCCTGATTGGAGCGGAGAAGTATATCTTCACGCCCTCTCCTCCTCGAATATCTCGCCGAAGCACCTGCAGAAGTAGCCCATCGCATGCTTCACGCTCCTCTTGCCCTGCGGGGTGAGCGAGTAGACTATTATCTTCCCCTCTTTTGCCCCCTTTATCAGGCCCCGGGAGCTCATCTCCTTTAGGGCAGGGTAGATTGTTCCGGCCTTTGGCTTCTCGCCCCTCCTCTTCTCGAGCTCCCTTGCAAGCTCCTCGCCGTGCATCGGCTTTCTTGATAGCAGCCACATTATCTGGAATGAGAGCATCCCCCTCATGTCGCAGCCGTATTCGTATTTCATGCTGTTCGCTGTTTACATATAGGACATGCTATATATTTAAATATTTTCGCAGGGTTATATATGATGTCCTATATTGGACAGGTGAAAACAATGTATGGCGGATGCAATTGCGGAGGAGAGATGAGAAGGTTCCTCACGAAGGAGGAGAAGGTCGAGATTCTGAAGGAGTACAAGAAGAACCTCGAGGATGAAGCGAAGGGAGTAGCAGAGAGGATAAAGGAATTGGAGAAGAACAATTAGCTCCCTTCCCTTTTTGTTTCTTTTATTTTTTTCTTGCTTTCTTTTTATTCAGTTAATGCTCCTTTGGGATTCCTTCCAGTTGGAGTATAGGTTCTCTATTGATTTTTCGTGGAACTCCGGCCTGCCGAATGCGACGATTCCGCTCTCGGTCTCGAACATCACCTCGCCGAGCTGCGTCCGTACTGCGATGCTGCCGCTGCATTTGGTGCAGTAGGGGCTAAGCTCTTTTGGGACTTTTTTGGCCCCTTCCTTAAGCCGTGCGATTATTATGTTTGCACCTCTGCTTTCCTCGATCTTATGGCCTCGCCGTATTATCAGGTCGTCTACGGCGTCCTCTTCCGCATGCACCGAGATGCAGAGCTCGAGCCCCACCCCTTTGTGCAGCTCGCCCCTTCTCCTTGGGCACTCATCGCAGGAGTATTTGGGTTTGAGGATGTCTGCCACGTGATTGAACCCTTCCCCTAGGACTGTGTCGCCCTTGAATATCACAGCGCCGTACTGCGCCTCCTTGCAATCGCTACTCCTTGCTAGCTCGTATGCCCGGGCAAGATATCGCCTTACGCCTGAAGCCTCCGCGTCGCTGAGGTACCTCATAGAATCATTCGATGAACGCGATCCCAAAGTCGTCCTTGAGCCTCTTAGGGTTGATCTCTGATGGCGAGCCATCGATAAGAAGGTCGAACCTCTTGTTCTTTGGGAACAGCACGAAGTCCCTGATGTTGCTCTCGCCCCATAGCAGCGCTACCAGCCTGTCAAGGCCTATCGCAATGCCTCCGTGCGGAGGCGTACCGTACGAGAGCGCCTTGAACATGAAACCGAAAGTCCTCTCCGCGACATCTTCCATCCCCATTATCTTGAACACCTTCCTCTGGAGCTCAGGGTCGCTTATCCTTATCGAACCGCCAGCTATTTCCTCGCCGTTGAGCGAGAGGTCGTACTGCTTTCCTATCACCCTTTCGGGATCTGAGTCCAGCAGCTTGAGCGTAGCATCTGTAGGTGCAGTGACCGGGTTGTGAGAAGGCTTGAGCTTGTGGGTGACCTCGTCGGCCTCGAAGAGCGGGAAGTTGTCTATCCAGACGAAGCGGTAGTCGGAATCGAACGCGCCTATCTTCTGGGATATCTCCTTTCGCAGCTTGCCCATCACGTCAAGCAGCAGCCTCTCGGAGAGGTCTGCGCCTATTATTATCACGTCACCGTCCTTTGGAGAGAGTTTCCTGAGAAGCTCCTTCTCTACGCCCTTCAGCGACTCGGATATGCTCATCGGCTCCGACATCATGGACTTGTTCTTGACATAGAGCCAGGTCAGTCCCTTTAGACCGAGGCTCTTTGCGAGCTCGATTATCTTTAGCATGTACGCCTCGCTTATCTCGCCCTTCTTCTGGTCGTACTTTGCGCCGGAGAATGCTATCGCCTTCACCTTTCCGTTGTTCTCGGCAACGCGCTTTAGTATGTTGTAGCTGCTCTTCTTCGCCTCGCTTGTGATGTCCACCAGCTTGTTTGCGTATCTTAGGTCAGGCTTGTCGCTCCCGTAGTTCTCCATCGCCTCGGCGTACGTGAGGTGGTCGAAGGGCGTCTTGAGCCTCTTGCCTAGTGCCTCCTTGAAGACGCGCACCATCATCTCCTCGATTAGGCCCTCTATGTACGCCTCGTCCTTGAATGCCACCTCCAGGTCGACCTGTGTGAATTCGGGCTGCCGGTCCTCCCTTGCGTCCTCGTCCCTGAAGCATTTCACCACCTGGAAGTACTTCTCTATCCCTGCGACCATGCACATCTGCTTGTAGAACTGCGGCGATTGCGCAAGCGAATAGAAGGTCTTCTTGTTTGATCGCGAAGGGACCAGGAATGTCCTTGATCCCGTTTCATATGTATCCCGGACAAGCACAGGCGTCTCGAGCTCCATGAACTCGTTCTCCCAGAAATACTTCCTTATCGACTTGACGATCTTGTCGCGGAACACTATGCGCTTTAGCGCGCTTGGCCTTCGCAGGTCCAGGTACCTGTACTCGAGCCGCAGCTCCTCGTTGGCAAGAAACTTCTCCTTCTCCTCTATGAGCTCGAACGGAGGAATCTTCGACTTGTTGAGCAGCTTTAGGGATTTAACGGCGACCTCTATCCCGCCAGTCGGCATCTTCTGGTTTGTGGTCTCATCGCTCCTCTTATTTACCACCCCCTTGACCTCCACCATGTACTCCCTGCCGAGCTTTTCGGCATCGGACTTGGCGGCGCCCTCGAAGACAAGCTGGGTTATGCCGTGCTTGTCCGCAATGTCTATGAACAGCTTTCCGCCGTGGTCTCGGATGTACCTGCACCACCCGTGCAGCGTCACGTCATTTCCTATGTGCGCTTCGCGCAGCTCTCCGCAATTTACATCCATATGAACACGAATTATTCTGTTTGGTTGTTCAATCTTTAAACCCTTTCTCCATCACAATCCTTTTAAGGCTGAAGAGCGAATTTCAATTGGTAGGGGTTGGGGATGGAGACAGGGGAGCTTCTGGAGAGCCTCAGGAGGATGAGTATAGAGGAAGTTAGCTTTGGCGACGAGACTGTACTGCTCAGGCTCGACATAAATTCCCCGATAAAGGAGGGGAGGATATCAAACACGGACAAGCTCAGGGCGCACTACCCTACGATATCCAGGCTTGTCCGTGACGGGGCGAAAGTAGTCATCGTCTCCCACCAGGGAAGGCCGAATGAGGGAGATTTTGTCTCGCTAGCCGCTCACGCGAAGATGATGTCCGAGGGGATGAGAATCGGCGTTACATTCATACCAGGCAACAGCGGAAAGGAGGTGAAGGAGCGCATAATGCAGATGCGCAGTGGGGAGGTCGCGGTGCTTGAGAACATAAGATTCAACTCTGAGGAGACAAGGAAGGTTGATGCGGCTGCGCACGCAGAATCTGGTATCGTTAAGGACCTGAGTAGCGTCGCCACCGCGTATGTAAATGACGCATTCGCATCGATACACAGGAATCACGCGTCCATAGTCGGTTTCCCGCTCGTACTTCCATCGTTTATAGGGCTCCACATGCTCCAGGAGGTGAAGGCGGTTTCGCGGCTCTACGAGTCTGCATCTAGGCCGGTGCTCTTCATAATGGGAGGGGGGAAGGTCGAGGATGCGATCAATTACATAAGCGACATACTAAAGAGCGATGGAACAAACAGGGTCGCGATAACAGGGCTAATAGGCACCCTTTTTGCAGTTTCAAATGGAGTCGGAGTCGGTGCGGATACCGAGGCGCTGCGTGAGAGGTATCCTTCAGTCATTTCACAGGCCCGTGAGATGCTCTCAAAATATAGTGGGAGGATCACTCTGCCCATGGATTTCGGGGTGGAGACATCTGGTGGAAGGAAGGACTTTGCGGCATCAAAGGTTCCTGGCGAGGCATACGCCCTTGACATAGGGAAGGGCACGGTGGATCTGATAGAACGTGAGATCGCCAAGGCCAGCACCGTTGTAATGCGCGGCCCTGCCGGGGTGATAGAGCGGGACGGTTTCGATTTGGGCACGCTTGGAATCATCCAGGCGATTGCAAGGAGCAGGAAGTTTGTGATAATGGCAGGAGGGCACACGCAGAGGATCGTAAGCAAGTATGGGATGGGAGAGCAGCTCAACGGCCACATGAGCACAGGGGGAGGCGCCGTTATATCGCTAATCACAGGAAGAAGCCTGCCGGCATTTGACGCGCTGCTCTCTTCTAAGAGGGACAGTAAGACCCAGAGCGCTGCGGGCAGGCGGGTTCAGCGCCTCTAGATTTTTTCCAGAATCGATGATAGCCTTGCGGATACGTCCTTCGGATTTGCCTTCAGCTTCTTTGCGACCTCCCCTATTATGAAGTTGAACACCTTTGGGTTCTTGTCGTACTCCTTGAGCAGCTTCTGGTTCGCCTTTATCATAGCCTTTATCTCCTTGTCTATATCCGTGCTGCCCACGTTTGAGGTCTCGACTGCTGCCCCCTTGATGACCTGCTTTAGCACCTGCTCATTAACCGGCGTGCCTGACTTTGCAATTTCTATCAGCCTCGTGAACTTTTCATCTGGTATGTCCATGTGGCCATATTTCTTTAGTACCTCGACCACGTTGATTATGTTCTGCATCGGCCACTTTGCCTTTGCATAGTCTATCAGCTCCAACGATCTTTTGTCAAACTGTATAAGCTCGAGTATTGTCTTTGCTGCGCCCCCGTACTTCTTCCCGTATTCCCTTGCGATCTTACCGGCATAGACCGGCTTTTGAACCGATGCGGATTTTGTGGAGTATGATGTGAGGTCTGGATCGTATATGAAGCCGTATTCCTCGTCGCTCTCCTTCTCCCTTGACGACTCGGTTCGCATCGCCTTCTCATTGTAAGACCTTGTCTCGCTCTCTACCTTCTGCTTCTTTGCGACTAGTTCCTGCTGCCTCTTTATCTCGTACCTTGCCGCATCGATGAGGTTTCGCAGGCCAGTTACGTTCTTTATCTCCACCCTCTCCTTTGCAACAGAGATGTTGAGGTCGACCTTGAGCTCCTTTTCTATGTCTATCCCAAGGTAGTACAAGATGCTCTTTAGCGCGAATACAAACTCGCGCAGCTCCTCCTCGCTTGAGATATCGGGTTCGGTCACAATTTCCACTAGCGGTACCCCCGACCGGTTGAAGTCGATTAGGGTGTAGTTCTCCTCCCTCACTATCTTTGCTGGGTCTTCCTCGAGCTGTATCCTTCTTATCCCTATCCTCTTCGACTCAAGCTCGACAGATCCGTTCCCGCCTATCGCGCCCTGAGTCTGGGTAATCTGGTACGACTTTGGCAAGTCGGGATAGAAGTAGACCTTCCTGACAAATGAGGTGCTTTCGGAAATCTTGCAGTTGAGCGCATTCGCAACGTTGATCGCTTGTGATAGCGCTGCGCCATTTAGCATCGGCTTTGAGCCAGGGAATCCCATGCATATCGGGCATATCGCAGAATTTGGCTCATCGGAGATCGAGCTGCAGCTGCAGAAGAGCTTCGATTTTGTTGGCAGTGCAACGTGCACTTCTAGTCCTATCTTCATATCGCTCCCAGACTATACTTGAACCTGTACTCGAACCGCTTCTCCCACTCTGACACGAAGTCGAGAAGCGCATAATCGTTGAAATGCCCCGTTATCAGCTGCGCGCCCACTGGCATGCGCCTCTTGTAATCGCATGGGAACGAGATGTGGGGCAGGCCGGAGAGGTTCGGCGGTATCGTCAATGAATCCATGGCATAAGTCTGCAACGGGGTCAGCTTTGCAGCCTGTTCAAAGTCAGGGGCGGTTATCGGCATCGTGGGGCTGATTATGAACGCGTCTTTGAGTATCTGGCCCAGCTTGTTTGTGATCGCGGTCCTGAACTGCAGCGCCTTTGTGTAGTATTTGTCCTTCACGCTCTCGCTGCGAACGAAAGTCCCTAGGACTATCCTGCGCTTTGCCTCTGTCCCGAACGCTGCCCTTGCGCCTGTGAAGAAGGCATTGTATTTCTCAGTGAAGCTCTCGCGCTGCAGGCCGTACTTGTAGCCCGTATATTTTGCAAGATTGGTGGATGCTTCCGCCATCGAGATAATGTAGTATGCCGGTATCGCCTTTGTTATGGAATCGATGCTCACATGCTCAACCTTGTAGCCCATCTCGCCAAGCTGCGAGAGCAGCGAATCGAAGCTTGAGAGGATTTCCTCGTCTATCCCCTTCATCAGTTGGTTTATAACCACGAGCTTCTTCTTACCCTCCCCCTTCACCTTAGTGTCAACGCAGGTCGAATCGTAGCGGTCCGCACCCTTTATTATATCGAACACTTCGCGTATGTCATCCCCGCTCCTCCCCATTATCCCGATCTTGTCAAGCGAGTTTGCATAGTCTATCAGGCCGTATCGCGAGACGGTGCCGTAAGTGGGAGTGAATCCCAGCACCCCGCAGAAAGCGGCAGGGTTCGAGATTGAGCCCCCGGTCGATTCTGCGATTGCGACATGGTATTTCATGACTGCGGTTGCGACGGCAGCGCCGCTGCTTGATCCTCCCGCCACCTTGTCGGGATTGAAAGGGTTCCTTGCCTGGACCTGAGTGTTTATTCCGAAGCTTCCGAACCCGAACTCGTCCATCTGCGTCTTCCCAAGGAACCCGAATCCCTTCGCGAGCATGCGCTCAACTGCCGTCGCATTGAATGGCGGCACGTAACCGCCGAGTATCTTTGAGCCTGCCCTTGCCTCGAACCCCTTCACGCATATGTTGTCCTTCACGGTGAATGGGATTCCCTCAGTTAGCGATTCGTTGAGTGCGCCTAGGAACTGGAGCTTCTCGTTTATCCTCTTTAGATCCTTTATGAGCGTCTGGTGGTAGCTGCCATTCTTCCCCATCTTCCTAAACTCGCTTATCACTCCCATATTTACACATCGGGGCCTATCACGTAGAATCTGTGGGTCTTTGTTCCCTTTAGGAGAAGGTCAGAGTTTTCAAATGGTACCACCTTGTCCTCCCGCAGCTTTTCAGGAACTTTGATTGGATGGTAAGAGGGCTCTGCTTTTGCTCCCTCGGCGCCTTCGAGAGTCCCGAAATAGCCGATTATCTCGTCTATGTCCCCTTTTATCCTCTCGCGCTCGGAAGGCTCAAGCCTAAGCCTGCAGATTTCAAGGAGCCTGTCGAATTCTGAGTCCTTCATAGTGCTATCTTTCCTCCAAAGACTTATATAATTTGATTGGGCTGAAGTTAGTGATTGCATGGGAGAGAAGATCAGATGCGCGCACATACTTGTTGAGAAGCTCTCAGTCGCAGAGGAGATACTAAAGAAGCTCAAGGAGGGAGGGAACTTTTCGGAGCTTGCCGCACAGTACTCTATAGACGGTTCCAGAAGGAGGGGAGGGGACCTTGGCGAATTCGGGAAGGGGATGATGGTCAGGCCTTTTGAGGATGCGGCTTTCGCGCTGAAGAAGGGGGAGATATCTGGGATCGTAAAGACGCAGTTCGGCTACCACATAATAAAGAGGATCCAGTAAAAGAGGCTACTTTATAGTGGTGGCAACGCTGTTTTTGGCCGCTGAGGCTATCGTGGTGGTCGCAGCGGCGACGCCTCTCAGATGCGTAAACCACACAAGATAGATGCTCCCGAAATAGAGCACTATTATCACCAATGCTATGACAATTGCGGCTATCAGCGCCAGAAGATTGCCGACGCGCTTCTTTGGCGCTTTGTCGACTTCGAGGGGCCTCTCCGGTATCCCTGCGGGGTTTATCGGTGGGGGGATTTTCGGCGCTGTGCCAAACTGGGCTTCGAGTATCCTGTTAGTGTCCTGCTCGACATTCGCCTTCTTCTCAGTGCCCTGGTTGTTTTCTTCCACAAGCTAATAAAATTTAACAGAATTAAATAGGTTCCGTAAGCGGCTGCAGAATGGGGCGGTCACTTTTCAAGCCGCGCCTTGGCCGTCTCGTACTCCTTTAGGGTGTTTACCGACATCCACACGTCGTAGGGCTCGATAGTGAAGTTTGCTACCTTGCGCTCTGACGCCAGCTTCTCCAGCACAACCTTCTCAAATTCCTGCGCGGTGTTGCTGTTAAGGTCTATCAGTCGGTCTATCTCGCCATAGGCTTCTGGCTCCACCACAGAGATCCCCGTATGCGTGAACTTTTTTACAAAAGGCTTTGCAATGAACTTCTCGACCGTACCTTTGGAATCGACAACTATCTCGCCGTAAGGGTACTCCGTCCCGGAGGTAGTGACGATGGTTGCCTTATATCCGCTGCCTTTTTCCAGGTGGCCCTTGAGCACCTGCTCAGGCACCGAATCGCTGAAGAACACATCGTCTGGATGGACTATTATGCTCCTCTTTTTCCTGTCGATTACGCCGTTTTCTATGGCGAGCTTTAGCGCCTTGCCTTTTCCTGCGGCAACCCATGAGGGATCGTCAATTGAGGTCCTTAGCCCCACGCCTTTTGCGTATTTTGAATCATTCTTGAGGTAATCCTCGATCTTCTCGTGGCCGAACCCCGCAAGTATGTTGAATGTGCGGAACCCACACTCGTAGTACTGCCTAAGGGTGCGCTCAATCAACGGCACACCGTTTATGAGGAGAAGGGATTTTATCTCGTTGTTCATGCGCTTTGCCTGACCGCCTGCCATTATGGTGACCTGCGTGTTGCTTACCTCTTGCTCGTATGATGCGCCTGCCACTTGGATCCCCTTATCGAACCTGAAAACCTAATCTGGTGATAGCCAAAGGATGCTTATATTACTATCGAAAACGAACGCTGAGGCACGAATATAAATGGGAAAAATCGATAGTAACCGATAGGTATGGGCAACGCAAAGAAAGCCGAAAAGGAGCAGAAAAAGGACGAGCCAACTGCGATAACCATGATAGGGGTCAGAGCGGCAATAGACCATGGCAGGCCCTGGCAGGTGTCCAACCTCCTTAAGGCGGGGAATTTTACATTCGAGGATTATGTGGCTGCGCTAGCACATGCGGAAAAGCTCGCAGAGAAGTACAAGGACAAGAGCCTATATGAGGAACAGGCGAAGATCGCAAGGCCGGAGGATTCGTATTTGCTGAATATGATAAACCCCGAAACTTACGTTAATATGCGCAATGAGATTTTGGCCCTGATGGAAGGGAAGTTCGGCAAGGAGATGGTTGCATTCAGGCTCAAGAGCCAGATACGCTTCTAGCTACCTCAGCTTCTTCTCCGCCCTGAAAACCCTCTTCACCGCAAGTGCGGTGCTCTTCTTTACCTCGGTTGCAGGAACGTGCACCCTTGCGACTCCGGTCTGAATTGCAGCATGCGAGACCGCGCTTGCAACATTGGATGCGACCTTTATTGCCATCTTCTGATCAAGAAGCGATGGCACTATGCAGTCCACAGAGAGCTTGTTCCCGACAGATTTTGCTATCGCTTCAGCAGCAGCTTCGAGTATCTTCTGGTTTACCCTCCTTGCATGAGTATACAGAAGGCCGCGCATTATGCCGGGGAATGCGAGCAGGTTGTTGATCTGGTTGGGCATATCACTGCTCCCTGTTCCCATTATGTATGCACCCGCAGCCTTGCCTTCTTCGTATCCGATTTCAGGGATAGGGTTTGTAAGTGCGAATACTATGGGCTTCTCAGCCATCCTGGAAATGAGCTCCCTGCCGAACTTGTTCTTGCCCGATAGGCCGATCAGAACATCTGCGCCCTCTATCAGGTCGTTTATGTCGCCGTGTATCTTCTCCGGATTGACCATATGCGATACTTCCTCCTTGACGTCATTGAGCCCCTCCCTGCCAGCATATATCGCCCCCTTGGAGTCTACCGAGTATATCCTTCTGACCCCCACGCTGTGCAGAAGCCTTATGGCGCCAACGCCTGCAGATCCGGTCCCGTCCACGACCACCTTGCACTCCTTGAGCTTCTTGCCCGTTAGCTTCATGGCGTTTATGAGCCCCGCAAGTATCACGGTTGCCGTTCCCTGCTGGTCATCGTGGAATATGGGGATGTTCATCGTCTTCGTCAGCTTCTCGACAATGTGGAAGCTTTTGGGCGACTCGACATCCTCGATGTTTATTCCGCCGAACGTTGGCTCGATCTGCTGCACGAGCTTTACTATCTCTTCCTCCTCCTTTGCCCTGATTGCTATGGGGATTGCGTCAACCCCCCCAAACTTCTTGAACAGCACTGCCTTTCCCTCCATGACAGGTAGGCTTGCCTCAGGCCCTATGTCGCCAAGGCCCAGCACCCTGCTCCCGTCAGTCACTATTGCGATTGTGTTTGACTTTGCGGTGTAATCGTATGACTTAAGCCAGTTGTCCTTTATCTCAAGGCATGGATATGCTACGCCCGGAGTGTAGTATGTTGAGAGCTCCTCCTGCGTCTGTAGCGGAACCTTGCTGAAAACCTCGATCTTGCCCTTGTGCTTTTCATGCGCTGCTAGCGCCTCCTCTTTGCTGACCAATCAATCACTCAATGCGGCTTACTAAAGTTTGCATATGCATACGTCGCCAAGAGTTTTAACGCATACTTATATATTAATTCTATGCATCAGTTGGCTCATGGGAAGACGGAAGGTGACAATAGTCGGCGCTGGGAGAGTCGGCGCAACCGCAACTCAGATGCTCGCAAAGAAGGACATATGCGACGTAGTGCTCCTCAACCGCACAGCATCAACAGCAGCAGGAATCGCACTTGACATAGCCGAGAGCTCTGTTGTTGAGGGATTCGATTCGAAGGTTATCGGCACAGGGGATTACGCGGCCATGGACGGCAGCGATGTTGTTGCAATAACAGCAGGAGAGCAGAGGAAGGAGGGGATGTCGAGGGACGATTTACTAAAGGTGAATGCGAACATAGTCGCATCTGTATGCGAGCAGGTTAAAGCGCATGCCCCAAACAGCAAGCTGATAATACTTACAAACCCGCTTGACGCGATGGTATATCTTGCAAAGAAGAAGAGCGGCTTCCAGAGGGAACGCGTGATCGGGATGGCAGGGGTACTCGACTCCTCGCGCTTTGGCACATTCACCGCAGAGCAGCTTGGAGTGGGATACAGCAACGTCTCTGCGCTCGTGCTCGGCGGGCACGGGGATTTCATGGTTCCGATGCCGAGGCACACTACAGTGTCAGGGGTGCCAATCACAAATCTGCTTGATGCGCAAAGGATAAAGTCGATAGCAGACAGGACGCGCGATGCTGGCGCAGAGATAATAAAGCTGGAGGGATCTAGCGCCTTCTACGCGCCAGCGGCATCGCTAGTCAAGATGATCGATGCGATAATCAATGACAGGAAGTCGCTTCTTCCGTGCTCAGCGGTCCTGAGCGGCGAATATGGGATAAGCGGGGTAATGGGGGTGCCGGTCGTGCTTGGCTCGGGCGGGATAGAGAGGATAGTCGAGATACAGCTATCTGATGAGGAGAGGGCAGCGATAAGGACATCTGCGGGCAAGATTGCGGAGAGTGTAATGCTGATAGACAAGATGGGTTTTTGAATGGCGGAGGCTGACGAATCAATACTGAACAAGGGGCTCGAGGGAATCGTGGTTGCGACATCTGAGATATGCAAGATCGACGGTGCGAACGGCAAGCTCTACTACCGCGGATACAGCATAGGCGACCTTGCAAACGGCAGCTACGAGGAGACCTCATACCTTTTGATATACGGGAGGCTCCCTAACCGAAAGGAGCTTTCGGAATTCTCAGCGACATTGGTCAGGGAGAGGGAGCTTCCAAAGCACATAGTGGACATACTCATGGCGCTTCCCAACGATACAAACTCGATGGAGGCGCTGCGCACGTGCGTGAGCGCCCTAGGGCATGGCGCAAGGGATCCCAGGGAGGTCAGCTTAGAGGAGCAGACAAGAATGGGAATAGCTCTGGTGGCAAAGTTCCCAACAATAGTCGCATACAACTATAGGCTGCGAAACGGCCAGCAGATTGTTGCGCCCAACCCAAGGCTCGGGCACGCTGCAAACTTCCTGTACATGCTCTTCGGCAAGGAGCCCGATCAGCTTGACGCAAGGGCGATGGACATGGATTTCATACTGCATGCAGAGCACAGCTTCAATGCATCAACCTTTGCCACTCGCGTCACGGTATCGACCCTCAGCGACATATACTCCGCCTTCACGACAGGAATCGGAACACTCAAGGGGCCACTTCACGGCGGAGCGGCGCTTGAGGTCTCGCTCATGCTCGAGAAGATTGGCAGCCCTGATAAGGTAGACGGATACGTGAGAGAGGTGCTTTCCGGGCACGGGAGGGTGATGGGATACGGACACAGGGTCTACAAGACGTACGACCCGAGGGCAAGGGTGCTCAACAATATGGCGCTCGAGATTAGCCAGAAGAGGGGAGACATGCGCTACTACGAGATAGCGCAGAAGCTTGAGGGGATAATGGCAGGCGAGAAGAACCTGTACCCGAACGTGGACTTCTACTCGGGGATCGTCTACCACCACCTCGGCATGCCTGCTGACATCAACACCCCGATATTTGCGATTGCAAGGGCGTCCGGATGGGTCGCACACTGCGTTGAGCAGTACAAGAACAATCGGCTGATAAGGCCGCTCGACCAGTACATTGGACCGCTCGACCTCAAGTATACAAAGATAGATGATAGGTAATCTGTTGAGAAGCCACGGGATTGTCTTAATACCTGGCGACGGAATAGGCCCAGAGGTGACTTCAGCCGCAAAGGCGACGGTTGACGCTGCCGCACACAAGAACGGCTTTGAGGTTGATTGGGAGTATGCCTATGCCGGAATGACGGCGGAGAAAAAGTATGGGGAGGTGCTTCCCAAGGAAACGCTTGACGCAATAATGCGAAGCCGTACAGCGCTAAAGGGCCCCATAACCACCCCGATAGGCGAGGGATTCAGGAGCGTAAACGTAGAGCTGCGGCAACGTCTTGACCTTTTTGCGAACGTAAGGCCTGCAAAGCTGTTCGCCGGGGTAAGATCAAGGTATTCCAAGGTCGACCTTGTTGTTGTGAGGGAGAATACGGAAGACCTCTACGCCGGAATCGAGTTTGAGAGTGAAACAACAGCGTCAAAAGAGCTTATACGTTTTGCAAAGAAGCGCACGGGGAAGGCAATACGCGAAGGAAGCGCGATAGGCTTCAAGCCGATATCGGGTTTTGCCAGCAGGAGGATAGTGCGGTTCGCATTTGATTATGCAAAAAGCAATCGCAGGAAGAAGGTGACAGCAGTCCACAAGGCAAACATAATGAAGTTCACCGATGGCCTCTTCCTCAAGAGTGCGCGCAGTGTGGCAAAGAATTACAGGACGCCTTTTGAGGAGATGATAGTAGACAACATGTGCATGCAGCTGGTCACAAAGCCTGAGTTGTATGACGTGATAGTCTGCCCAAACCTTTACGGGGACATACTATCGGACTTATGCTCGGGGCTTGTCGGAGGGCTTGGCCTTGCTCCAAGCGGCAACATAGGCGAGAGATACGCAGTGTTTGAGCCTACGCACGGCAGCGCTCCGAAGCATGCTGGCAAGAACGAGGCAGACCCCGCAGCTGCGATACTTAGCGCAGTGATGATGCTTGAGCATATAGGGGAGAAAAGGGCGGCGTCCCAGCTTGAGAGGGCAACGCTTGCGGTGATAAAGGAGGGCAAAAAGGTCACGTATGATCTAAGAGCCGCAAGACCCTCAAGCACGACGCAGATGACTGCAGAGATAGTAAAAAGGATCGAGGGGACTGGATGAGCATAGCCGAAGAAATTGCAAAATATGTGCATTCGGTAGGCTACAGCGACATAGACAGCGAAACGGTGCAAAACGCAAAGAGGAGGATAATCGATACGGTCGGATGTGCGATAGGGGCAGCAAAAGAGCCCCCAATCAGAATCGCGATGAAGACGCTGCAGGACACCAAGGGCAGCTATTATTCAACAATACTAGGAACAGGCAGGAAGGTCGACCCATATTCGGCGGCGTTTGTAAACGGCTCAATGTCGAGATATTTTGACTACATGGATACCTATGACTCAAAGGAGTTCTCGCATCCGAGCGACAACATCATGCCGATCATGGCGGTTGCCGAAGCCGAACATAAGGGCGGAAAGGACATCATACTTGGGACGGTTCTCGCATACGAGATACAATCAAGACTGTGCGATGCGGCAAACCTGTGGAAGCGCGGTTGGGACCATGTGATATACGGGCTAGTGTCCGTCAGCGCAGCTGCATCGAGGGTAATGGGGCTTGATGTTGCACAGACTACCCAGGCGATCAACATCTCCCTAAATTCCCATCTTACGATGAGGCAACTTAGGGCGGGGGAGCTGTCCATGTGGAAGGCGCCCGCATTCTCGAATTCTGCACGCAACGCAATATTCAGCGCGATGCTTGCCAGAAACGGGATGACAGGGCCAGCTCCGGTATTTGAAGGTGAGATGGGTTTCTGGAAGGAGGTAAGCGGCAGATTCACCATCGATTTCAAGAAGTTCGGAAACAGAAGGAATAGGTTTAAGCTAAACGAGAGCGCGCTCAAGTATTTCCCTGCAGAGATGAGGTCGCAGACGGCAATAACTGCTGCACTCGAATTAGGCGGCAGGATCGGTTCGATCGACCAGATAGCAGGCGTGGAGATAGGCACAAGCGAGGCGGGATACAAGGTCATAGGCAGGGGAAAGGAGAAATGGGACCCAAAAACTAAGGAGACCGCGGACCACAGCCTGCCGTACGTTGTTGCGGCTGCCCTAATGGACCACAAAGTCGATGCGGATACCTTCAAGGAGAGGAGGTTCAGGGACAGGCGCACATTGCAATTCATGAAGAGGATAAAGGTCAGGGAAGTGCCAGAGTTCACCAGGCTCTTTAATATGGGAGGCACCACAAACCCAAGCGACATAAGGATAAAGCTTGGGGATGGGGGCATCCTTTACGAAAAAGTTATTTACTCAAGAGGCCACCCGGAGAACCCGATGAGCGATGAGGAAATTGAGCAGAAGTTTTATGGTCTTGCGAAGATGCAGATCAGCGAGGCGAAGTCCGGGCGCATACTTAATAAGCTTTGGCAGCTAGAGAGAGTCGGACGGGCGCGCGAACTTTTCGGTGTGATGAAATGGTGAAAAGGGCTTTTGAGTTTCTGAAGATAGACGACTTGCCACCCAAGCCGAGAAAGACATCAGTCCTAGAGATGCGGGGCCCGTACTACAACCCCGTACCGGCAAACTACGTTGAGGGCCTGCTTGATGATTGGGGAGAATACATTGATGGATTCAAGTTCGCGGCAGGGTC
>JAGWGY010000008.1 GCA_028867115.1 Microcaldota archaeon | reverse complement strand
AACCAGTTTATCCAGTCTCCGTAATCCCACCACGAGAGTATCCTCGGAGCGAAAGGACCGACGTTCGCCTTCATCCATGCGGTTGCCTTGAGCCATGATTGGTCAATCGTCTGGCAGTAAAGAGTATAGCCTACGCTGTTGCCGCCGCTTGCGAGCGTTGAGCAGTTTGGGTTTATCGCGGCTGAGATGATGCTAACATAGACGCTCGATTCGAACACCACTGCGATTATCGCTATTGCCGCGATTATCTGGACAGACCTATTGGTAAGATCGAGATTCGGTATCGCGTTGCTTATCCCGGTTACCTTGATGCTCTCAAAGAAGCTTATGCTTGTACCTGAAGGGCCGCTGCTTACCTTTACCCTGCTCTTCTCTACGCTGTTCACTATTATCAGGAGCTCCCCTATTATCGCCCCGATTGCGAGTATGTAGCCGACTCCGAAGTGAGGCAGGTACTTCACCTCCAGCATCCCTGCGATTGCAAGTGGCCAGACTGCAGCCAGGGAGAGGATCCCGAACTTCGAGTTCCTGTAGATGACTGCAAGCAGCATCAGTATTGTGAAGAGGATCATGACCAGCCATACGATAATGTTAATGTGGAATATGCTTGCGCCGATTATTCCGAACCCTGCTGCGCCGAAGTCGTAATTCAGACCTGTAGGCGCATACTCCTGCACTGTAGCAAATAGGGGTATGGAGGGCGTTGTGAAGTGGGTGCTGAGCTGTATGTACTTGTGCACAGGTTCGCCTAGCGATGTGAAGGTTATCAGCAGGAGCGCAACTATCACCATCACTGCGAACCACACAAGGTATGAGGCCGTATTTGCCTCGGAGAACACCACCTTCCTTGAGCTGAGCAGCTTTGGCACCTGGTCTAGCACCACTACAAAGAGCAGCGCAAACAGCGGGAAGCCGAATATTATTGGAAGGTGCAGCAACTCTGGGGTCCTGTTCGTGAGCACGCTGCCGTACGGGGCGAATATCTCGTAGAAGACCGCGATTATCGCGATCACTATCGCGTTCATCTTGTAGAAGTCGATGAGGTTCTCCCGCCTGAATACGAAGACTGTCCCCTGGAGGAGTATATAGATCGCAAGCACCCCTGCGTCAACCGTGTAGTAGTGGGCGCCGAGGAAAGTCGATACGAATGCTATTCCCGCCAGGACCGCAAAGCGCTTGTCCTTCATGTTGTTGACAGCAAGCAGGTACGCGGCGTAGAAGAAGAATAGCGTCAGTATGCCTATCGGCTCTACGAGCTGCTCGCCTGCTATGAACGTCGAGATCAATGCCGGCATTGCTGTTGCGAGCGCGGCGCCTATTATGGCAGGGAACTCGCCGTACTCGTGGCGCAGGAACATGAAGACTACGAAAACGAGCAGCGCTGCTGTTATCGGAGGGTAGAAGCTGCTTACTATGCTCATCAGCGTAGTGCTGAAAGTGTTAAGGTTGGTTGTTGAAAGGCTGTACCAGTATGCCTCGAGGTACGGTATTATTGGCTCGATCCTGTGCGGGCTCCCTGCGGCAAGCGTAGGCCATGCGGAATGGTCGTATAGCACCTGGAAGCCGTGCACAAGTATCGACTGCGTGCTAAGCATGTCAAAGTATGGGTCGAACTCGAAGAACACGGGTGAGATCCCTATGCTTGCGATCCTTGTCAGGAATGCGATAGCGATAAGTGCCACGAGTATGTACCATATCCAGACGTTCCCGTACTTTGAATGCGTAGAGTGCTTTTGGCTAAGGCCTGAGAGAGGCACTCCGCTCTCGTGGGACTGCTCCACCGCCTTTTCGAGATTTGAGATGCTCTGCCTCTTCATTCCAAGAAGCGGCCTTATGTGGTCAGGGGTAATTGCGCCCTGCCAGAACAGCAGCAGGATGCCTATTGCGGTAAGTATGAGCACGTTCGCATTGTAGAGCGCTGCAGAGAACGCGAAAATTGAGCTGATACCTATCAGGTATGACTCTAGCCAGATCATTGTGGGCGGGAAGAGCAGCCCGAACAGGAACCCGATGACCGCAATCTCAAACGTGTTTAGCTTCGTCTTCCTGAGCAGCGCAAACGCTAATGTGAACCCGGGCAAAATTATTGCTAGAAGTGCTATAATCGCTGCAAGAAGGAAGGACATTGATACACGTAGTAGTTTTATAGTATTTTAACTATAATCTATTTAAACCAGACGAGAGGCTTAGAATGAAGAGCAGCGTTGCGGTAGTTGGGGCTGGCACTTCGGGGTTGATTACAGCGAAGAGGCTAGCAGAGCTTGGGGTCGGCACCACTGTCTACGACCAGAAGAAGACACCCGGTTTTCCGATAAGGGCATCCGGGATACTCTCGATCACGGGCCTTGGTACGCTTGGGCTGCAGTACAAGAAGGCCATGACAAACACCCTTCAGGGCGCAAGGCTGCACGTTGGGAAGGAGAGGATAGACATACGCGCGGAAAAGCCCGTAGCCTACGTGCTGGACAGGCTCAAACTCAACGAGCTGTGCATGGAGGAGGCTGAGGATGCCGGCGCAAAGGTGGTCACAAACACCAAGGTGGACGGCGGTCTTCTTGATGAGCTGGCGTCGAACGAGATACTAGTCGGCGCCGACGGCACAGTCTCGACTGTTGCAAGGCATTTTGGATTCCCGCCCATAGGAAAGCACATCCTAACATATCGCGCAGAGTACGATTACAGGCTGCCGGAATCCGATATGGTGGAGCTGTTCTTCGATAACAGCTTTGCCCCTGGCTTCTTCGGGTGGATCTGCCCCAACTCAAAGGGCATTGCGGAGATAGGCATAGGGGTCGACTCAAAGCACGGAAACAGCAGGGCATGGTTTGAGAAGTTCAAGAAGGCTCCGGATGTTAGTGAGATTGTAAGGTCGGGGAAGCTGATTGATGAGGGGGCGAGCGTCATACCTGTCGGGCTCAGAAGGCATTTTGTGGATTCGGATCGGGAGATTCTGCTTGTTGGTGATGCGGCTGGCCAGGTCAAGCCCACTACAGGCGGAGGGATAATATTCGGAGGGAATGGCGCAAGGTATGCGGCAGGTGCGATAGATAGCCACATACGCCATGGCGAGAGCCTGATGGAATATGAAAGAAAATGGCGACGTGAGTTTGCTAAGGAGATGAAGCTGCACTCGTTCTTCTACTCGCTCTACAGCTCGCTTGGCAAGAAGAAGCTGGAGGTGGTGGCGAAGGCGGTTAAGGCGGCGGGAATGGAGTCGTTCCTTGGGAGATACGGGGACATGGACAGGCCGAGCGTAGTGATAAAAAGGTTCTTCCTACGGGGGCTTGCCAAATAAAGGATTTTTTGGCCTGAAAATTGCTATTTTTCGTTAAAAACGAATACACAATACTAGTTTATAAAGAAAGATTGAGCGGTTTTGTAGGTAATAGAAAGCGACATTTTGACCGCAGTCGTCGCACGTAGTGTGGGGAGTTGGTTATGTGGCAAGGAAGAACCCGAAGAATGATCTAGAATCAGAGATGCCTCGCTCTGGCGAGGAGCTTGGCTCCAAGGAAACAGATGCTGCAGCGAAGCCCGAAGTAGACGAGGAGACAGAGGAGTCTGAGATAGAATCAAATCTTGATGCACTTACAGGATCTGAAGGGCAGCTTGAGAAATTGGAGTCGGACCTTTTCCCCGGTACTATTGGGAAGGAGAGGGTCGAGCTGATCGATGCGCTTGTTAGGGTCATCAAGGTTGCGAACGAGAGGGAGTTCGTAAGGAAAAAGCCAATAACGTATGGCGGTTGGAACCATTACGTATTTGAAGGGGAGTACTCGGAGGAGGTGGCAGGGGTGCCTTCAGATACTAGAGCTTACTTCTGGGACAATTTGAGAAAGCTTGTAGAACTTAGAGACGGCACGTTGGACGGGGAGCAGATAGACGGCTATTACCTGTCCCCCGAGGGGAGAAAGCTCTACAAATACGTGGTGAACAAGTATTGGGAAGACCTCTATCCTGGGACAAGATCGTTTCTGGTAACTACAGGCGGCATGTCAATGGGGGAGGTTCTTTCAGTAAAGTCGCTCATAACGCTCGGGGAAAGCGAACTGCTTGAAAGCGCGAGGAATGAGGTAGTCAAGTATTTCGACGCTTCCCGGAATGTTACATCGCTTGGCAATAAGATTGATGAGCTGGGGAGGAGATCGCATAGCAACAGTTGGAGGGTGGAGGAGTATAAAAGGAAGATAGCCGAGATGCAGGATCACCAAAAGATTGCCTCGGAGAACATCACAGCCGCGCTATCGGTGCACCTGTATAATTCTGGCCAGCTTCCTCTGAGATTAAGCAGGGTGGGAAACGACTATCTCATACTTGATGCGATAAGGGTGAGCTCTTACTCTGTAGCGAATGTGACAAAGTACCTTGAGGGGGCGGGCCTTATGAATATCATGGTTGACAGCTCCACAATAGATGAACTTAAGGATAAGATAAGGGAGGAATTCCAGCACATAGCAATTCTTGGGGAAAAATCAAAGGAGATACTGAGGGCAAAGCGAGAGCTCGAATATAATTACAAGGAGAAGCGCGAGGAGATAGAAAAACTTGGGGAGGAGCGATCCAAGCTGCTTAAGGAGATGGGGATGCTGAGGATGAATGCGATAAGGCTCTTTGCGGTATATGTCAAGAAGGGAGGGGAGGTAATACGCACAGATAATGTTGGGGAGGGGAGATACACGTTTGGAAGTTTCAGCTTCAACAAAAAGGAGATGGACGAGAAGGTCGCCCAGATCGGCCTGATAGACACCTGCGCCGTAGACATCGAGAAACATTACCAGAGCTTCAGAAGGGGCAGCCTTACTACAGTTGCTTACAGGCCCATAGACATCAAGGGCAATCTTAGATTGACCATCATGTCGCAGTTCCCAGGGCTCAGGCTGCAGATAAGCGAGAAGTCGGAGGCATGCGGCGCAAACAGCATCGAGAACCCGGCGTACGTTGCAAGGCTGATATCAAAGGCTAGCGGAATGAGCATCGAGTCAGCAAAGGCAGTCGAGCTGGTAAAGGAGATGCTCAAATACGGAAGTTTGGAGGCGTTTTCAAGGGCTTATAGCGACAGGAAGCCTTCAGCAGAAGAGATTGCAGCATGGAAGATAGCCCACAGGGAGCTTGTCGAGGTGAGCGTGACAAAGGCGGAGATGCTCGGCACACTGCAGAAATACGTTGAGGAGCTTAAGGCAATATCGGGCAAGGACAGGGTATTCTGCGGTACGCGCGCTCATGCGGACATACAGGTAAAGGAACACGGCGATTACCTGACGCTTACCGTCGACCTCTCCAGCGGCACCTCGCTATTGAAAGAGGACTATGACTCGCTGGTCAACATTTCTGCAGGCAACAGGCTTGTTGAGGTCACGGCGCCCAGCGGCGGGATTGCGATGAAGGTACCCAGGGGGGACCCCGAGTATATGGAGATGGTGAAAAGCGCTGGCGCGGTATTCAGAACGGACAAGAGGCTGCAGACTGCCCCGCAGATACACTCCGGTTACATCGAGGCTAAGATAGCTGACATGTTTGAGGGCTGCGACAAGCAGAAACTAAAACAGGCGGTAAGGGACAAGCTGCAGGAATTGGTGAGCAAGAAACAGATCTACGAATCGGGCTTTGAGGGGATATACCTTAACTCGCCGCCACCAAAAAGCGCAAACAGGGCAAGGTAGGAGTTTATGCCGCACACAAGACAACTAAACAAGGCGAAGATAAAGGAGAACATGCAGGCACTGATGGAGACCGTCCATAGAAATACTGACGGGTTCCACCACTCGACTCCTGTGATTGTGGTTGAGTCCACCAAGGATCATGGCAGGCTGGAGGTGGGCCTGCGTGAATTCATGCTCACTGCAGCTATAGGCGGACTGAATGTGCTGATGAGCGGCAGGAGCGGCAGCGGAAAGACGACCTTTGCAAGGAGTTTTGTCAAGAGCATATTCGGCAGCGATTTCGGGTTTTTGCAGATAGACGCTAAGCTCAGCGAGAGCAAGTTCCGCGACATCGCGTTCAGCAAGATCAAAGAGGGCAAAAAACTCAGCGATGCGGTGGCGCCAACAAACTTCCTGACGGCACCAGCCGTGATACTGGACGAGTACAACAGGACCCCTGAGGTGTTGGTCAACCTGCTTCAGGGATACCTTGTAAACGGGGTCGTTACTCTCGAAGGAGGCGTGGAGATCAGGCCAGGAGTGCAGATAAACGGCGAGAGGTACCAGTGGAAGATAGGGACAGTAAACCAGGGCATGGACTATACGGGTACGAGCAACATAGACAAGGCCAGCCTCGACAGGTTCGCTGCCTTGCTGCCCCTTGACGTATTTCCGCCCGCAGAGAGGGATTGCGACAAGATAGGGATAAACAGCTTCGCTGAGCCCGAAGTCACGGAAAAGGACAACATAAGCAGGTATCTTTTCGAGCTTAAGCTGGACCTGCCGCACGTCCCGATAAGCCCTGCTGTGAACAAGTTCAAGAGCTACCTTCTCAAGAAGGACCAGTGCTACAAGTCGCCGGACGGGACGAAGCTGAGCATAGCTAACTTCACTGCGGAATTCTGTGAGAGCTGCCATGCTAGCGTGAGCACAAATGTGTGCGGCAGCATATTTGCACCATCTGAGCGCGCCGTGAACGATGCGCTCAGGTTCTCGCAGGCGTTCGCAATGCTCAGATCCTACAAAACTGGCTCGGAGCCCGCTGTGGAGATGGAGGATTTCAAGGCAGTACTGCCGTTCGTCACATTCAGGAAGATGAAGATACTGGACGGGTGGGTAGGAAAATATTCGTTCGGCAGCGAGTGGTACGCCACAAATCTTGCCATTAACGAGATGTATTCCAGGTGGTCAAAGGGCGTCGAGAGGCTCCAGCAGGTGCTGATAAAGAAGGCAAAGGGGGCGGAAGTTGGCAAGAACGATCGGGACTTGGAGCTCAGGGAGGCCCAGAGGGACCCTGCCTGCGTGTCAATAGAGGTCGTGAAGACGCTCTTCAACAAAAGGAATGAGATTGATAACGACAGCGGCAAGGAGTGATACCTGATGGACGAGGGAATACGCTCTGCTGTCGAACGGATTGCCTACAAAAGAGAAGCAATGCAGTACAAGAGGGGGATGGTCGCAAAATCGTTTCTAAACTATGGGCTCATGGAGATGCGTATGCGCCTAATACAAGAGCAGAGAAGGAACGAGCAGGACTTGTCAAGGCACAGGGAGGGATTGGGAAATTTACCCAGCATCATACAAAAGAGGATAGATAATGCGGAGCGTGATTTTAAGGGAAAGGTGAGCGAGGCAAAGAAGACATACGAGGAGAAGAAGAAAACCGCGTTTTACGAATACGACAAAGCTGAGGGGGGGCTGAAATCGCTGAAGGGGATAGGAGCCAGTTTCATTGAGGAGAAATTGAGGAGGGAGGTGGACGGGGAGGAATTTCTGGCATTATCGGACGCTGCGGAGCTGCTAAGGAACAAGATAGACTTTGCTCTTGCCGAGAAGGCATCGAAGATGTCAGATGCGACTAAGTGGCTGAATTCTACTCAAAAACGGATACAATCAGAGTACCACAAGAACAAAAAGCTGCTTCAGAAACTGATTGACAGGGAGAGCAGTGTGGCAGGGCAGTTTTCGCTTGCCGGCAAGGAAGCCAATGCGTTTTACCTTAACGCGATTGCCGCGGTGCCAGAAGACAGGGAAGATGATGTTGAACGCGCGGAGGTAAAGAACCAGGAGCTGGATGACTTGTTGGAAACGTTCAGGCACCTTGGGATAAATGTAAAGATTGGAGAGAATAGGAAGGAGGTGAACCAGAATCTGGTGATGGCAGATTCGCTCTTCTACTTCGTGAATGGGGCGATGAGGCACTTGGTCGTAAAGGGTTCGGAGGAGAGGCTTAAGGCGCATCTGCTGCTCTCTGCAGTACTTAGCCTTGCAGGGGAGGCGGTTGAGATCCCGAGCAAGAGGAAAATCGAGGATGCGCTCACGAATACTGGGATCAACATATATGTAACGTCGCTTTACAAAATAATCCTTTCGGCGCAGGGCAATTATGAAAAGGCGCGTAGCTACCAGATCATGCCTGACCCCACAGTGGACGATGCAAACGAGAAACTGCTTAGAGATACGTGCCTCAATTATATAGCGATGCGGATGAGCGGCGAATTGGACCAGCCCAACAGCATCCAGCCGGACCTATACCAGTATGATGCCATATTCAAAGGTGCCCAGAAACATAGCGCACTATCAATAGGCGAGATGGCGCTATGGAATATTGCGGATGTGCTCAATGGAAGGGTTCCGAGCGTTGAACCAGCACACATCTATAACGAGGTGCTTGCAAAAATCGAGCCGGACTTTGCGACTTTTGAAAACGCTGCTCTTGCTGCGATGTTCTTTTATCTGAATGCGGGTGTTTCCTAATATGGATCCAAAAGATGTTAACGTTGAGGGCCTCGTAAGGGAGCACTTAGAGAAGAAGGGCTGGAACATCGTGTACGGGCTGGAGATCAACAGGAACAGGGTAGAGAGGCTCATAGACGCTTCGATAAACAGGAGGAGCTGGAGGATAACGATAGACATAGACCCGTCATACGCAGAGATGCAGGTCAAGAGGCTTGAGGGGAGCGGCATTGGCTGGATAGGGGAGCCGATAGAGAAGTGCATACAGCACGTACTAGACCACGAATATGCCCACTGGGAAGTCTGCCCTGCAGACCTGGTATACTTTGAGAGGATCATTAGTGGGGTGGGCAAGGGGCTTGAAGATGCTGGATTTACAAGGGAGCGCATAGAGGAGATGGCGCCGTATGTCACCAACATGTTCAATGACGTCATAGTAAATTCTGTCCAGGGCCTTCGAAGCCAGAGGTATGCTGAGGGGATGGCGGTAATGCAGTACAATACACTCTCCTCAGGAGCGGGCACTGCAGATCCCGGGGAACATGACTACTACGTGATTTTCGCCGACAGTTTTATGAAGCTGTTAAAGGGAAATGACTCGATAAGGAGGATCGCAGAAAGCTACGCTGGGGATTACGGGAGTCTGGGAAGGGTTTCCCAGAAGCTTTTGGGCACGATAGTGGGCGCACGGCTTGCCGGCAAAGCGTTCGCAGACAAACTGGAAAACGGCGATATTAGCAAGATAGAGATACTGATGCAGGATGAGGCCGGGTGGGGCAAGAAGGCAAGGGAGTTTGCGAAAATCATCGGCCCCCACCTCAGGAACGTTGACGCCAAGAGCTGCGCATCCCTGATTCCGCTTAAGGGCATGGCAAAGGACTTTGTAAAGGATGGGAAATTCCGCAAGGAGGTCATAGAGGCAGGGATAAAGGCAGGAGGGAACCTGCTTTACGCACGGGAGTACGAGGTATTCGATGAGATATATAGGAAAAATGCTGGGGAGATAGGCATACGTGCGCCGAGCGCCAGCGGGGAAACGCCGCGTGTAACGCTGTTTGATATGGTGCAGAGAAGGCACGATGAGGACAGACCCATAGACGATAAAATAGATTGGGAAAAGACGATTTTTGTAAATGACAGCCCTATGCTCTTTAGAAAAGACGCCCCGTACGACATAGAGCTGAAAGGGGTTTCGCCGAGTGGCGGATATAGGGATCTGCTGTTTATAATCGACTGCTCGGGTTCTATGGCCTGGGAGAACAAGCCGCTTGACGGATCGAAGTATGACATATGCATCCGTGTCGTTTATGCATGCATCAACTATCTGGAGAGCATACAAAAGGCATCGTTTCTTAACTACGGGCTTGTGCAGTTCAGCAGGAAGACGCTTTGGAGCGGCTGGAACAGCTACGGCAACCTCCCGAAGTTAAAACACATGCTCTTTGAGCAATACCAGGGAGATACCACCAGGCTCGACCCAGGGGTAATCGACAGCGTATCAAACTCCAGGAGGGATAAGTTCCTGGCAATAATGGTATCCGATGGCGCCATGGAGAACAGGGATTCTGCTGCAGCTGCATGCAGGCGCATGATGAAGGCGGGCAACGACATCGTGCTGTTTGAGGCTCAGTCTAGGGACATATTCGCTGATATGATAAGGAAGGATGGCGGCGTTACTGTTTACGTAAACAACCCAAAGGACCTGATAAAACTATCGCTGGACGTAGTAAAGAGCAGATATGGAGTTGTTAAAATCGGCAACGAAAAGGACGCAGAAGATAAAGAGAGCGCCCAAAAGAAGATGAGGGCCTAGAGGTACTCCAGAACCGTGCTTATGTCCATGTCCTTGATGTGGACCTGGGCTGCTGAGATGACCTGCTGATTTTGGGTGTTTATCGCCACAGGAAGGCCTACGCTGCCAAGTATGTGGAGGTCGTTGACCTCGTCTCCAACGAAAGCGCATTCCCCGAGGCTGATACCCAGCTTATTGCATACTCCCTTTAGCACCTCAGTCTTGCCCTCATAGTCAAGCTTGACGAACTTTCCGCTCTCGAGCCTGCCGGAACCGTCAAAGAAGAACTCGTTTGCAAAGCTCGCCATGTACGGCTCTATCCCGAACTTGCTTGAGAAGATGCGGTAGCAGTTGCGCAGACCTCCAGATATTATCGCTACCTTTATCCCTTGCGCCTCAAGAGACTCATATAGCCGTCTGGTGCCGGGCATCAGCTCCATGTCCGCTTCGAAAATCTGGTTCATACTCTGCTCTGTAAGCCCTGCATCAACGAAATTTTTAAGGTTGGCATCGCACCATTCCACATACCCAATCTCGCCTCTGTGATATGCGTCGTAGAGTAAAACGTCCTTATCGGTAGTGCCAAGCGCATTGCTTATCATGCGCCAAGAGGACTTTACCCCTGCACCTCGGTAGTGGACAAGAGTGTTGTCAAAGTCTGTTGCAACTAGCTTTATCTTCCCCATAATTAGAAATTGGCTTTGAAGCTATTTATGAGTTGCTCCGATCACGGGTACGCAAGCAGCTTTGATATTCGCGACTCGATATCGCTTATCTTTATCCTCTCCTGCTTCATCTCATCCCTCTCCCTGAGCGTGACTGTGCCGTCCTGGAGGGTCTGATAGTCAATGGTTATTGCAAATGGCGCCCCGACCTCGTCAAGCCTCCTGTACCTCCTCCCTATCGCTCCGGATACGTCGAAGAAGGCGTCGTACCTTCTCTTCAGGGTCGCGAAAATCTCATCAGCCTTCTCGTATAGCCCGTCCTTCTTCATCAGGGGCAGCACGCCAACCTGGACCGGGGCAAGATACGGCTTCACCGATAGCACGACGCGCTCGTTTGGCTTGTCGTCCCTGAGGCTGTGGTCCAGTATCGTGTACAGGCTCCTGTCTACGCCCATCGAGAGCTCGAATACGTGCGGGAGGACCTTCTCCTCTCCGTCCATCACCTCGAAGTTCGCCTTGCTGAGCTTCGCATGGCTTGTAAGATCGTAATCGGACCGATAGTTGCAAGCCACCAGCTCCAGCCATCCAAGTGAGGTCTCGACCTCGAAGTCGAACGCAACAGACGCGTAGAACGCCTTCTCCTTTGCGCCGAGCTTGCGGAACCTGTGCCTCTTCACGTCTATCCCCGTCTTCTCGTAGAACTCCACCAGAAGTCCGAGGTAGTATGCCACGAGCTTGTTTGGTATCGCGCCGCTTTCCACCGCCTCCTTGCACGTCATCCACTTTGGCTGCTCGTCGTCCCCAAGCATCACATTAATCCTCGTTTGCTCGATTTCCTTGAAGCGCTCGAGCTCATTGAGTTTGCTAGGATTGCAGAACACCTCTATCTCCGCCTGGTAGAACTCGCGCATCCTTATCAGGCTCTGCCTTGGGGAGATCTCGTTGCGGAAGCTCTTCCCGTACTGCGCAAACCCTACAGGCAGCTTGCCCCTCATCACCTTGAAGACCCTCGGGAAGTCTACGAACAGCGACTGGCATGTTTCCGGCCTCAGGTACGCCGGCTCGTCAAGCGGGCCGATCCCTACGCGGAACATCATGTTGAACTTCTTCACCTTCTCCAGCTGGCCCTTGTCCTTCGGGCAGACTATGCTGTGCTCCTCTATCGCCCTGTCAAAATCCTCGAGCGGCGCGCTCTCAGGCACTATGACGTTGGCAGCCTCGGAGATGAGCTTGTCTGCCCTGTAGACCGAGTTGCACTTCTTGCATTTTGTGATCGGGTCCGCAAAGCTCGACAGGTGTCCCGATGCCTCGAACACGGACTTTGACATAATCTGCGAGCCGTCGAGCTCGAGCATCCCGTCACGGCGTATCATCTCCCTGCGCCAGAGCTCCACGAACTTGTTCTTGAAGCTGACGCCCGTGGGACCGTACTCCCAGAACCCCGCTGGGGCGTCGGGATATATCTCGCAGCTCTGGAAATAGAAGCCGCGCTCTAGGGCAAGCTTCATTATCTCCTCATAGTTCATGTAAATACCTCATTCCCCGTCCTTCTTGTCGATAAGCGACTTGCCTACGCGCTCGCGGTTCCTCATCTCGGCCTGCACCTTCTCGAAGTCCTCCTTTGAGAGGACGCGCTGCAGTATGAACTGCGAGTACTGCATCGCTATGTTCGATATGTCGACCAGCATTGACTGCAGCTCGCTCGTCTTTATCGATACCTCCTTCTCGGGCTTAAGTATCTCGACTCCGGCAGGAACATAGTTGAATGCGACGTTTATCAGCGCTCCTAGGTCCTTGAGAAGGATCGTGACCGTTGCGCTTGTGGAATAGGCATTCTCAATCTGGATAGGCTCGTTTATCTCGCCCATGCAGTATAGCACGCCAGGGGTCTTGAGAAGCCTGTTGCTGATCAGGTCGGTCATCAGCGGCTGGAGGTCCTCCTTCTTCTCGCTCTGCATGTCAAAATACATCTTTGCTAGGACTCCACCGTTCTCTATCGCCCTCCTTGTTACCTCTTCTACCTCGTTTTTTGCCATGTTATCATTCCTTCATCTTACCCAGCGCCTCGTCGGCTGGGAGCATCTCCTCCTTCCCGTCCAAAAGGTCCCGCAGCTTCACCTGCCTTGCTTCCTTCTCGATCTTTCCAATTATAATTGCGTACCTGAATTTAAGTGAGTTTGCATACTCGAGCTGCTTTGAGATGTTACGATCCGTGAGGTTAACGTCGGTGTATATCCCCATCCCTCGCGCCCTTGCGGCAATTCCGAGCGCATACTGGTAGTTCTCGGCGCCGATCGTGGCGATGTAGAGCTTTGCGTAAGTGCCCTGGATTGGCTTTGTCTTTTCCAGGATATCGAACACCCGGTCGATCCCTATCGAGCTCCCGACTGCAGGGATTGCGTTCTTTGCATATATCCCAAGCAGCTTGTCGTATCTCCCCCCGCTGCCGATCGATGGGAGGCGCTTTTCGCCGTCCATCGCGACATACTCCCAGACTGCCCCGGTGTAGTAGTCAAGGCCTCGTGCTAGGGCAAGGTCGACCTTCACCTTGTTTGAGAGGTTGTAGGCATCAAGCAGCAAGAGAAGCTTGCGGAGCCTCTCTACCTCGTCCTTCGCCCCGTCTATATTTGCGGCAACCCTGCCAAGCTTCTCATCGTTGCTTCCTTCCTCCTTGATGAACTCCATCAGCTTTTCCGCATCCCTGTCTGCTACGCCGAGCTTCTGGATCTGCAAAACTATCGTATCGCGGTCGCTCTTGTCAAGCTTGTCGATAAGCCTCATCACGTCAGCATGCTTATCCTGAGGCACCCCGAAAGACGCCAGTACCTTATCCAGGATGACCCTGCTGTTCAGCACAACCGCAAACTCCTTGATCCCCAGCTCGTCTATCGCAAGCGCGGCTGCGGATATCGCCTCCGCCTCGGACTCTACGCTGGCGCTTCCAACTATGTCGGCATCCGCCTGGGTGAACTCGCGGTATCGCATCTTCTGAGGCTCGTCCTTTCGCCACGCCGCGCCAATCTGGTAGCGCTTGAAAGGCAGCGGCATCCCGGTGTTCATCGCGACGTAGCGCGCCATAGGGATCGTAAGGTCGAACCTGAGCCCTGACTCGCCGTCCTCGAGCTTGTATATCTGCTTTGACGCATCGGTGCCGTACGCCTTTGCGTTGAGCGTCTCCATGTTCTCGATACCAGGCGTCTCAAGAGGCGAGAAGCCGAAGCGCTTGAAAGTCTCCTCGATAACGGCGATTATGCGCTTTCGCGCTATCGCCTCTGCGGGACCGAAATCGCGCACGCCCCTTGGCTGAGATAGCGGCATAAGCAGCACTTACATATTCGTGGATACCCACTTCTTTAGGCTCTCCTTTGGGAGCGCGCCTATTGATACCGCCTTAACCTCCCCCTTCTCGAAGAGGATTGCGGTGGGTATGCTCATCACGTTGAATCTCTCTGCGACCTCGGGGTTGTCATCCACATTGAGCTTGTAGAACTTTACCTTTGCGCCAAGCTCCTCTGAGAGCTCCTCCACTATAGGGGAGAATACCCTGCAAGGGCCGCACCATTCCGCCCAGAAATCGACCACAACAGGGGTCTTTGAGTGCAAAACTTCCTTGTCAAACTCATCCTTGCCAATATCGCTCACTGCCATAGAATCAACCAGATAGGGAATTGGCAGGAACAGTTATATAATCCTATTATTGCAAACGAGTGTTCCTTTACCTCTTAATTATGGCATACGGGCTCTGCTTGAGTGCCGTGTATATCTTGCCCTTCACCGCCATGAGCTCCGGGCGCTCGTGCCACTCGGGCTTCTTTGTCTCCGAAGGCAGCTTCTCGCCCATTATTGTCCTGATCAGTTCGAGCAGAGGGTAGAGCTGCTCCTTTACTCCCTCGGAAGCTATGAAATTGTCCACTGCCTGCATGGCAGGGGGCGTCTGCCTGTCCCTGAACGACATCACACGCGATAGGAACGATTGCTCTGGCATGAAGCTTGAATGTGAGAAGCCCCCCCTTAGCTGCTCCGCAGAATTGCCTGCGCCCTTTATTATGTACCCTTCGAAGTGCCTGTCTAGCTTCATAAGCTCGCAGAACCTGAGCATAGTCTCGATTGCGTTTGGGTTCTTGCTCGCAAGCTCTGTTATCTCGTGCCCCACAAGCTCCATCACTGAGAGGCGCCTGAGGTCCCTTGGTATCTTGTCGTCTACACTGCGCTCATATACGACCATTTTTCCACTGAGAATATTCGATTTTCGATATTTATAAACCAGCTCTACAAATTTGTTTCAGGGGGATAATTCCGCCGTAGAGGGGCGCGGGTGGCTGCGAAGGCTATAAAATATCTTACAGCGCAGTATTACTGTGATGATTCGGATCATGTCTGATTTTGATGATGACGATCTTGAGTGCTGATTTGAATGGCTAGCATCCCAACCGAAGCGGTAAAGAAGCTGGTCAAGAAGTATGCGAAGGTGAATATCACCGACGACGGCGCTGCCGCCTTCGGCGAGATGCTCGAGGAGCGCGCGAGGGAGATATCCAAGTTCGTTGTAAAGAACGCAAAGAAGAGCGGCAGGGAGAAGATAACGAAGGCGGATGTCGACAGATACACCGTAAATAGTGAATGAATGACCCTTGAGGTATTTCGGAGCCCGGACGGCAGGTACAGGACCCAGATATACTCCGCAGAAGGGCTGGGGCGGTTTGCGGTTGCAGAGAAGACGATGCACGGCGTGCTTGTTACCGAGTTCAGCGAGAGGGGGGAGGTGCTCGACCAGGTCCACAAGAAGTCAGGCGAACCGATACGCGAGATTGTAGGCTTCGTAAGCCGCATAGACAAGGACGTGGCAATAAAGGAGATAGGGGCATACGAGGGGGTTTCGGTTGATGTCACGTGCGAGGGCTGCAGCAAGAGAAGCTTGCGCAGGGAGATGGAGATGACAGACACCAGGAATGTGGCGAACGTCCCAGTCGTGCCGATGTTCGTATGCACTAATTGCAGGAAGAGATACTATTCCATGACCCAGTCGTACATAAGGAAGCTTGTCGCAAGGAACATGGAGCTCTTCGAGGATGGGGAGAGAAAGATGAGGGAGTCCAACGAGGCGGCCTTCCTAAAGGAGATACAGGAGTATATGGTGAGGATATTCGCTTCTAAAAAGATTGCATTGATTAAGATAAGCGAGTGATTTGGATGTATGTTTCAGAGCTTTATGGGAAGAAGATAATCAGCGTGAGCGGCAGCATACTGGGAGACGTGAAGGAGGTCGTGCTCGACCTTGAGGAGGGTACGGTAGCCCACCTACTCCTGCAGAAGATGGAAAGCCTTGCAAAAAGCCCTAACGTTAGGCAGGAGCTTGCGAAGAACAGGATACTCTACGACCGTGTCAAGAGCGTCGCCGAGACGATAATCGTAGGGAACAAGTGATTGTAGGGCAGTAATAAATACTCCCCTGCGCATTCTTTTTTTATGGAGAAGGCGAAGTTCATAGTTAGGCCAGTGAGCAGGCGGGACAGGGATGACCTTGTCGGATGCTATTACTCCTACTGGGAGGAGCGCAAACAAAATCCGCTTCTTGGGCTGGGATTCCTTGCCAAAAAACCGACCCTGAAGGAGGAGCGTGAGTGGTTCAAGAATATGTATGGTTCGGTGCGCAGAGGCGATACGATAGCCTCAGTGGCGGAGGTAGACGGAAAGGTGGTGGGACTCTGCGACGTCAAAGGCCAGCGACGCCTGGCGGACACAGCCCACGTTGCCGTGCTTGGGATTGCGATCAGAAAAGAGTACAGGGCAATGGGGATTGGAAGTGGACTTCTTAAAGACGTAATAAAAAGATCAGGAAAAAGGTTCGATATAATAACGCTCTCAGTATTCGGAACGAACAAAAAGGCTGAGGAGCTCTACAGGAAGGTGGGTTTCAGGCGTTATGGCGTCCTGCCAAAAGGCCTGAGAAGGAACGGTAGGGAGATACCGCACGTGTACATGTACCTGGACCTGAGGGATTAGTCAGATGATACTTCCCTTGCAAGCGAGGATCTCTCCTTTGCCAGAACCCTGTAGCCGCAGTAAGGGCACCTGATGAAGTTCGGCCCTATAGTCTTAACCTTTTTTCCGCAGTGCAAACATACGTATCCCATCTATTCACCATTTAACATGATTCTTGAGCCACTTCACAAACTCCTTGTGAAGGTCGAACTTCTCCGTGTTTATGATCCTAAAGTTCATCGTCGCCTTGTACTCCTCCTCGTTTAGGGAGAGCATGTTTGTGAACTTAGGCATCTTTGTGTACCTGACCTCCAGCCAGTGTATCTTGCCCTTGAGCATCTCGCTTATCACCTCCTCGGTTATCGGAGGGGATGAGAAGCTGTAGAGGACCCCATCGCACCAATACAGCGGCATGTTGCCGTTCGGCGTGACGTTTGCGCGTAGCATCTCCTCCTTCTCAAGGCCGAGAACGTCGTGGACAATAAGCTCCTGCGCAGGGAAATAGGTTATCTTTGGCATCGTTTTCACTCTTTCTGCAGCTGCCTTATCACTCTGTTGAACGTGTCTCCTGTCGAGGTCTTCATCGTGTATGCGCCGCCCGCATATGTTGCGCCGCAGCTGCGGCACTTCCAGACCCCTGTGCCAAGGCGCTTGACGGCCTCCTTGCCGCAAACGTCGCACTTGTACCTGCCCTTCTTCTCCTTTGAGACGGACTGCATTCTCTTCCTGAGACTTACTCCATATCTGATGCTAGCGTTTGCCAATCACTCACCTTTTGCATTTTCTATTAGGCGCCTCAGTTCTTTAGACTTTTCGAAACTCTTCTCCATCAGGTGCTCTATGTCCTGCTGGGAGAACGCGCCCCTTTTGCCCTTCTGCATTGCCCTTACGACCTTCTCGTCGTTTGCGATTGTCACCCTTCCTTCCATTATGGATTCCTCTGCACCGTCGGCGTCCAAGACAATCTTGTTCCCCATCTTTGCGTATGTGCAGGATGTGACAACGTTGTTTATCTTGAGCTTGCCAAGACTGCCCTCTCTGATGACCTCGTCCTTCTCCTTGTCGTACTTTGGCATCCTGGTGTTGCTTAGAGCCGTCATTGCGGCAAGTGCGCACGCGTCGAACAGATTGCCGTCGTAATTGAGAACGTAGATGTCCACAAAGACGTTCCAGACCTTGCCCTCCTCTATGAAGAGCGCAGGCAGGTCGATCACGTTAGCTGCCCTGATTCCCCTGTCCACCACTCTTGCGAGCTCTATCGAATCTGGGCTTGGTGGCCCGGTCTCGTACTCTGGGGATGCTAGCGGAAGCAGCTCTGCCATCGTCATGAGGTTGCCCTCGTTTGGCTTGTCAGACATCGGCTCGCCCATGTCGAGCTTTATCCCAACCAGGACCTTTGTCGACCCCATGTCCACCTGCGCAGAGCCCTCTGCGTTCTGTAGCACGCTGTGCTTTACCCCGATGGACCTGTACTCTAGCATGCCACGGCCCTCCTCACGGATGCCCTTGTTGAGCAGCTCTCTTACATATTCTCCTTTTACTACGCTAATAGGTTGCATATTCACACCTTGTACCTCTCCAGTATCTTCTCATATGGCGCGCGCAGCGCATCCATCTGGAGCTTTGAGACAATCTCTCCCGCCTTCTTTGCCATTGTAAGGCCCCTGCCGACCTCCTCCTTTGAGAGGTCCCCGTCCATCTGCAGCAGAAGTATGTCCCCTGTCCTTGGGCCTATTGCAATCGGCATGTCTGCATCGGAGAAGTTGTCCTCAGACTTGTTGAGGTCTAGTATCAGATGGCCGTTTGCCTTCCCGACAGACACCGCATAAGGCAGGTCGGTCATTGGTATGCCGGACATCGCAAGCGCAACAGACGCGCACGTTATCCCAGCGGCCCTTGTGCCTCCGTCGCTCTGAAGCACCTCTATGTAGATGTCTATCTCGCTTCCCGGGAAGTCCTCGAGCATTATTACGTTCTCGAACACCTCCTTTGTGACCTTCGATATCTCGATCGCGCGCCTGTTTGGCCCTGACCTGTTGTGCTCCTCAAGGGAGGAGAACGGCGCCATGGCGTACCTGCACTTTATGACCGCTTTTTCTGGGTCCTGGGTGTGCTTTGGAAGCGCCTCCTTTGGGCCGTAGACTGCTGCAAGGACCTTGTTGTTGCCCCATTCCAGGTATGCCGATCCTGCTGCGTTCTTTAGGCCGCCTGCCACTATCTTTATCGGTCGAAGCTCGTCAAAGCCTCTGCCGTCAAGCCTCTTTCCATTCACTATAAGTTCCGGTTTGTTTGCTCCTCCGCCCATATCAACCCTCCTCTGGTATTCTCTCTTCTGGACCTCTCGACTTCTCGAGCATGGCCTTCACCCTCTCGGTTAATCCCGATGTGTGCGCCTCCTCGCTTATCTTGAGGATCGTCTCTGTTGCAAGCGCTATGTTTCCGCCCTTGATCCAGACCCTTCCGTTCATCCCGACCATCACGCTGCTCTTCGTCCCGTCGCGTATCTGCTGGAGCATCGTGTTGCTCCTGCCGATTATCCTTGGGATCTTCGATGGCTTGACATCAAGAACCTTCCCGCCGAATAGCTTCTTTGGCCTCATCAGCACCGCGGTCCTTGTCTCGTCAAGCTCCTTGACCTCTGCCTCTATCACGTCACCGCGCTGCAGCCTGGTCTCGACGAACTTTGCGATTATTATCCCCTTGAATGGGGAGTTCAGCTCAACGTTGTAGCTGTTGAGCCTCGCCTCCTCGACTATACCGATGACTATGTCTCCACGTCTCGGGTACCAGAGCCCCTCAAGGGCTGTGAGAGCGCCTTTCGCCTCGTCATATATTCCAAGCACTGTCGAGAACGTCCTGCTGCCCTCTGTAAGGGCGTTCGGCATCCTCAACGGCTTTTCGGCCAGTATCTCTCCTGGCACCACTATTCTGCTCATTCATACACCTAGCATTTTTATCATCGCACTTCCGTGCGTAAGCGAATTTATCTTGTCTGTGAACTCTGCCTGCAGTCCCGCGGGGAACTCGACAACCGCATTCAGCGAGCCGTTGTCCTGCCACTTCTCCTCCTTCAGCCCGTACTGCTTGAGGACCCCATAGCACCTGTTCGCCGAGTCGGCTGGTATCGTGACCTCCATCTTTGCGGTCGCGAACTTTATCGGCAGGAGCATGTTGATCTTCTTAATCACAGCGTCCACCTGCTCGTTCGCGCTCTTGAATGCGTCGATCGAGACCTTTGACTGCTCCATCGCGTTCTCGATCCTCTGCGCCGGGTGGGGCGCGTTCGTCCTTGGGTCGATTGCGTTCCTTGCTATGATCGTGACTATCTGCTTCCTCTTGTCTGCTAGCAGCTTGTTGCGCTGCTCCGTTGTGATCGGCACGTTGCCGTTCTTGAGTATCTTCTCGACTATCTTTGGCAGCTCGTTTGTGCCGAATGCCTTCTTCACCTTCTCCGCGCTTGCCCTCTCGCCCTTGTTCGCGTCTGTGAAGACCTCCTCCACCTGCAATGTCGACATCGGGTCTGGGCGCTTGCCCGTGATGTACTCGTAAGCCATCTCCGAGTCTACGAATATCTCGAATGTTTCTCCGCTTATACTATACTTTGCTATCACTGTCTTAGAAGACATAAAAGTCACTGTGGCTCTCGGCATCCAGGAAGGATTAAAGGTATTTTGCGATCTCGCTCTGGCTGAGCATCGTGTACTCCTGGCCGTCGTATATGTAGCCTATATCCAAGTTTTCCGTTGTTAGTTTGCCCTCGTTAACCTTTTTCAATATCTTGACCCCGAGGTCGATTCCGTCCTCGAGCTTCATGTTGTCCTTGTACTCCTTCACGAGTATGTCTGTCGCGATCTTCTTGCCGACCCCTATCGCATCAGCCTTGTACCCGAGGAACGATGCTCCTGGCTCGATCTCAAAGAGCCTTGGGGATGAGTCTATGCCCCCTATCAGGAGCGAGACCGCATACGGCCTCATGCCGCCGTACATTGTTGCCTGCATCATGTATGAGGAGATCTCCTTTGCAAGGGCCTCGACAGACTTTACCTCGTTGAAGAGCATCCTGTGGTTCTGAGAGTTTGACCTTGCGACCCCTACCAGGTAGAGCCCGTCTGCGACCATTCCGCTGTAGGTCGCGCCGATGTGGGAGTCCACCCGAAATACCTTCTGTATCGTTGTTGGCACCGCGAGAGGGTCGTTTATGTTCTTGTGGGCTACGAAGAGTATCCCGTCCTTTACCACCATCCCGATTGATGTTGCCCCCTTCCTTACCGCCTCCTTGGCATACTCTACCTGGAAGAGCCTGCCGTCAGGGTTGAACATGACACCTCTATCATATGCTTGAACGTTTGGATACATGGGTTACACCAGTAAGTAGAGTTCTAATCTAAAGGAGTTAGAATACAGTAGGATATGGTCTGATTATAATTATATACCTTTTCATAAGGAGGCAAGACTAGAAGCCCTGATTCTCCATGGCCTGCTGTTGCTGGTATCTTGTCACTACTTCTTTGTATCCACTAAAGAAAGGGAGCGTGACCTTTAGGCTGCCAGTCTCCGCCTTCCCTTTGATTATTGCCGCTGCTATTTCGTCCCTCACCGAATTGAGCACAATTGAGATATCGTTGCGGCTTTTCACATCAAAACTACCTGCAAGTGATTCAAGCGCGAGGCGATAGGAGGTTATCGGTTCTATCCCTGTAAAGGCTCGCGAAGAGCCAGATACAACATTCATGCCCTCTATCATGGACTCGACCTTCTCCCTTGCCCTATGAAGCACCTTGATCTCATCGGAATTTAGTGCCCCCTCCTTTCGGAGAACACTGTGCAGGAGTCGGTTTGCGAAGAATACTTCTGGCAGATAGTCCTTGTCGGATTTTCCCGCACCTGCACCCATAACCAGTTCGTTAGCCATCCGATCGCCTAACACAGCACCTGCTCCTGAAGAGTCTGCCCCCTTCTCAGCTTATCAAACTCCCCACATAGCCTCTTGAGCTGCTCTTCTGCTTCACGTGGCGAGGCGATTGAATAATAATGCTCTCCATTCTCCATGGCCTTGTTGAGGAAATTCTGCTCTGATAGGACCAGAAGCCCGCCGAGGAGTGCAAGCTTTGTGTCGAGCACGTCGAACGGAAAGCCTTTCTTGTCCATCTTGCTGACAAGTTCCCTAAAGCTCATGCGCTCGCCTGATGCGAGCTGGTCGCTTATGAAATACATCACCATCGGCTTGCCGAACACAGGGCCGCAAACTACGTTGAACTCGTATTTTGCGCGCTTCTCTATCTCCGAATCCATAGGGCCCACCTGCTTTGGGCCCCTCAGAACGGATAGCAGCGACTGTTTTGCTGTGAAGACCTTGCTGAAATAAGGCTTGAGTGCATCGTACTCAGAATTGCCCGCAAGCACTGCCTCAACACTGCGCTTTATGCCGAATGCCACAATATCACTGACCAATCAGATTTTGGTTTTATATATCATCCCGTGTTCTTCGTCTTCAGCGATTTTATCGTGCCCGATATCTTTAGGGTGTAGAAGCCGGTCTCTTTTCCGCCCATGCTCTTGATGAATGCGAGTGCAAGGACCATCTCCCTCTCTGAGCCTCTCCCGACGCGAATGATGAACCTCCTTGGATCAAGCTGGCTCATCAGGAAAGGGTTTGCGCTGACATACCTGCTCTCACCCAGGAAAGCGAGCATCTCGGATCTGAGGCTTCCCCAAGCCTGCTTGTCTTGCATGTCTACATCCCTTGATGCTTCTACAAGGAGGTACCTGCTCTTTCTCTTAAGTATCATAGGGTCTCGCCTAGTGTATTGATCATCTTCTTTGCCTGGTGCTCGTCTCCTGTGATCAGCTTTGCGATCTCGAAGAGCTGCATGAAGGAAAGCAGGTAGTGTTCGTTTGGTGCCATTGATGCGATCGCAATCCCCGCCTTTGCCTTGCACGCCATCCGAAACAGCTTCTTGTACTTGTGGATCTTCGAAATCCTCTCCCTCTGGCTGATTGTGAGGTAGTACGCATTGATCAGGATTATCTTCTGGCTATCCTTTATCCTGCTGACTATCTTCTGGTCGAGCTCTTCGCCCTCGACAATCACTCCTATCGCATTTTTCGACTTGAGCGCAGAGAGAATATTTTGCTGGCTTGAGACGCGAATTAGGAATGGGGAGTCTGTACCGCGTTCTGATATCGCCATGCCTTCGCCGACGTTCAGGACGCGCTTGAAGCCGAGCCTTTTTGTGAGTCTTTGATCAAAATGTTGCGGCGCGTTTGTTATGTCCACATACTGCATCGAATCATTGCTCCTTTCCTTCTACTTCGCCCTCCTTTAGCATGCCCTTCTCCACGGTGTTCTTTATCTTCTCCGGGGAGTATGCGAGCTTTATCAGCTTTGTATGCCCACGTATTCCTTTGCCTGACTCGTAGGTGGATATAAGCCCCTGCATCTCAAGGTCGGAGATGTATTTGCGGTACCACCTTGAGCTCTTCGGGTCCTTGTTTAGCGAATTTGAGACGCTGACATATCGATCATAAACCTCCCCGCTGAACAGGTATGTGTCTGAGCCGTCTGCTAGCTTCTTGTACCTGCTCCCCTGGAGAGTGAGCAGCGCGATCGCATATATCACAAGCCTCTGGTGCTCCGGAAGGGTGCTGACAAGCTCGTACGCAATCTCCTCCTCCGCTGATTTTGATGCGGCCTCTACCTCCGCGGTTGTGACTCTGCCAAGTTTCTTCTCCTCGACTATCTCTGCTGCGCGGGAGAGGATCTTTAGCGCGAACCTCGCGTCTCCGCTCTCCCTTGCTGCTATTGCGGCGGCAAGGTTTAGCGCAGCCTGATCCACCATGTTCGCCTTGAGCCCTATCGCAGAGCGCTGCTGGAGTATCGCAAGCAGCTCGCTGGAGTTGTATGGAGGAAACACGAGCTCGGTCTCGTAGAGCGTTGAGAGGCTCCTCGGGTCCAGGTCCTCCTTGAATGAGATCTTGTTTGATACGCCCACCATCGTTATCCCACCGTGCTTTATGTCGCTGTTCGCCCTTGTGAGGGTGTATATCAGGTCGTCTAGGTCCTTTACCATGTCGATCTCGTCTAGCACGACAATCAGCATCTTCCCGTCCTCGTCGATCCAGGACATCATGCGCTCGTAGATGTCTACAAGCCCGAACCCGCGCTTTGCGTACGTGGGCAGGTGGTCGCTCATTATCTTGCTGAGGACGCGGTACCTTGAGTTGTAGATCCTGCAGTTGACATATGATATCTTTGCCTTGACGGTCGGGAGCTTGCGCACCTCGTCAATAACGTACTTGACGCATGATGTCTTCCCGGTGCCGGTCTTTCCATAAACGAACAGATTCCTCCCGCGCTCACCCTTTAGCGAGGGCGTGAGCGCCTTGACTATGCTGGAAATCTGCTTGTCGCGAAAAAGCAGATGATCTGGCATGAAGTGTGGGGATAGCGCGTCCCTGTTTGTGAAGATGATGGACTCCTTTAAGAGATCGGCGAAAGGCTCAGGCATAGTGCACCCCCATTAGCTTATCAATCTCTTTACAATATCTATAAATGCTTCTTTTATGCGAGAGTCCTCTAGCACCGCCACCTTCCCTTCGTCGCTAAAATCCGCAATTCTCTGGTCCGCCTTTATCATTCCGAGCACGTCGCAGCCAAGCGATTCCGCTACCTCACTTGCGCCTTTCGGCGTTCCGCTAGACATGTTTTCCACAACGCCCAGCAGGGCGAGTCCGAACTTCTTTGCCATCGTGCCCGATTTTATCGTGTTTATCGCTGCGATGTGCTGAGGGGTCGTGACCAGAACGAATCCATCGAGCGGAATCAGCTGCATTATTGTAAGGGGCGAGTCGCTCGATCCAGGGGGCAGGTCTATTATCAGGTAGTCTAGCTCCCCCCATTGCGTATCAGCAAAGAACTCCTTTAGCATCTTTGTAAGCATTGGCCCTCTCCAGATTATCGGCTTGCCTGAGTCCTGGAAGAACATTGCTGTTGAGATTATCTTGACTCCGCCAACCTCTATCGGCTTGAGCGGATAGTCGCGCGGCGGCTCTCCTTTGTATCCCACAAAGTAGGTCACGTTTGGGGTATCTATGTCCGCATCAAGTATCCCCACCTTGAAGCCCATGGAGCTGAGAGCATATGCGAGGTTGACCGCAGTTGTCGTCTTGCCGACGCCCCCTTTCGCGCTGTACACCCCTATTTTGTGCTTAATCCCAGAGAGCTTTGACTTAAGCTCCTCTCGCTGCCTTATGACCGCAAGGAATGAGGGGTCTATCTTGCTCCTGTCTATATTTTCAGGGTTGAACTCCCCTCCTGTTTGAGCCATATAATCAGACAGTAGGAATTTGGGAGTTAGGATTATTATAGCTGCATCAGCCGCGCATGCCAGGCCAGCGCTTTCGCGCCTCGCTGTTTATCCCGCCAGCAAAGGACTTCGCCTTTTCAGATGAAGGTTCCCCTTCGAATGTTGCGATTTCTGTGAAGAGCGTTGAGAGATACTCGTCAGGCGGGACTTTCCGGACCAGACTAGTTGCGGTGTCGAACAGATCGGCAGGGCTCATCTTCTCTATTTTCGCCTTCGTTATTGCCCCGTTGTCCATTCAATCTGATGGAAATCAGAATGGTAGTTTATAAGCCTGACTAGCATTTTGTTTACAGCGCAGAATTTGCGTTTGAAGTCATACAAAGATTATTATAAGTATTCAATTATATTCTATCTTGCTATTCTTAGGTGAAATAATGAAGATAAGCGAGTTAAAAGCAGGAGCCACTAATGTCACGATTGAAGCAACAGTAGCTTCAAAGCAGGAGCCAAGAGAGGTTGTAACAAAGTACGGAAAGAGACTAAATGTCGCAAATATCACGCTCAAGGATGATTCAGGAAGCATCGCCATGTCCCTTTGGGGCAACGATGCGATGAACATCAACGAAGGTGATGTGATCAAGGTCACGAACGGCTATGTGAGCGAGTTCAGGGGTTCGCCTCAGCTCTCCGCAGGCAAGTTCGGCAAGATCGAGGTCGTCACAAAGGGAGAAGGCAAGGCAGCAAAGCAGGAAGATGAGGACTCATTTGAGGACATGGAAGAAGGTGAGATGTAAATGGTCCTTGCAGAGGGAACATCTGCACCTGATTTTAAGCTTATGGGGACCGACAACGGCGCCCATTCGCTAAGCGACTATCGCGGCAAGAAGGTAGTGCTCTATTTCTATCCAAAGGACGACACGCCCGGCTGCACGAAGGAGGCGTGCTCATTTAGGGACTCTATGGAGAGCATAAAGTCCGACGACACCGTTGTGCTCGGGGTTAGCAAGGACACGGTCATGTCGCACATAAAGTTCACAAACAAGTACAACCTCAACTTCATGCTCCTCGCAGACATGACAGGGAAGGTGCATGAGGAGTACGGGGTCGTGGGCAAGAAGAGCATGTGGGGCAAGAGCTTCCTTGGGACCGTTAGGAGTACGTTCATCATAGACCGGAAGGGAAAGATTGTGAAGGTGTTCTCGCCTGTCAATGTTGACGGGCACAGTGATGAGGTCATAGAGGCCTTAAGGAATGTCGCTTAGGAAGTGTTATCATGCCGAAAAAAACTAGCAAGCAGGAAATGGAATACGGACACATGCATATGCACCATCATCATGGGGGATGGATTGCGCTTAGGATAATCTCGTTACTGATAGGTCTTGCGTTTCTCTCATTCGCATATGAGCAGGCGCCGCAGATAGTTGCAGCGCTTGTGCTTGTAGGCATAGGGTTCTGGTTCATATTCATGCCGTGGCGCAGAAGGATGGGATGGGGCATGCGTTGGTGCGGTTGCGGATGTGGATGCAACTGCGGCAGCTGCGGAGAGTGCGACTGCGAGGAAGGCCAAAAGAAGAGGATGTGATCAGCTCTTCACTTTCTTGTTGCTGAGCTCTTCTGAATATTTGATCGCCATGCTCTTGTGCAGTTCGATAGGATTTACCTGATCGGGCCTCTTGAGGTTCGCAAAGACCCTGCTCTTGACACTTATCCTGTTGAACTCCTCCTCTATCGAATTCATTACGTCCAGGCTTGGCGCCAGCTTTTTCACTGCTGGGCGCAGCAGCCTGAACACATCCGTCATGGAGTAGTATGGGATCCCAGCCTTTGCCATCACCTCCTTGACCCCGTGC
>JAGWGY010000080.1 GCA_028867115.1 Microcaldota archaeon | reverse complement strand
AAATAACGGACTTAGCCAGCATCTCCTGAGTTATCTCGCCGCCCTTCGCGAACGGCACGGCAGAGCAGCCGCTCCTGCTCAGCGAGTCCGCGAGATGAGCGGCGTTTCCGCCGTACGTATAAACCGTGCTGGCTCCTGTTGCGTCTATGTAATCCTTGACCTGCCTGAAGTCGGCGTGGTCGCTGAGCGCGAACTGCACGTCAGTGTTGAAGTTCATGGTCTTCGACATGCCAGTCGCGACTCCAGTGTATACGTGTTTTCCGAATATCCCGGTGTAGTTCGTCCTCTCGAGCGTCAGCGAATGGCTTTCCACTATGGTCGCGAAGTTGCCCCTCCTCAGCTGCTGGTAGTCGTCGTAGTCCTCGTCCTCTGACGCGTAGTCCAGCCTGACGCCGTTCGCCTTGTAGACCCTGCACGCTGCCGCTATCTTCTTCGTAACCACGGGCACAATGCCCACTTCGTTGAGTATCGCGATGAGCTCCTGAGACTTGCCCAGCGCG
>JAGWGY010000007.1 GCA_028867115.1 Microcaldota archaeon | reverse complement strand
TGGTGCGGACATAAGCGCGCTGGTAAGAGAGGCTGCGCTCTCGACTCTAAGGACGATACTGCCGAAGATAAACCTTGACAAGGAGCAGATACCAATTGAGATACTAAACAACCTGACCGTCACAAGGACTGACTTCATGAACGCGCTAAAGGACATAAGGCCCAGCGCGCTCAGGGAGGTTTTTGTTGAGAGGCCAAATGTGCACTGGACAGACATCGGCGGAGTCGAGTCTGTCAAGCAGGAGCTGAAGGACGCAATCGAGCTCCCGCTCAAGAATCCGCAGGCGTTCACAAAGATGGGCATAAGGCCGGTTAAGGGCGTGCTGCTTGTCGGCCCGCCTGGAACAGGA
The DNA here is from genome assembly GCA_028867115.1 of Microcaldota archaeon. Lineage (GTDB taxonomy): Archaea > Micrarchaeota > Micrarchaeia > Micrarchaeales > CABMGC01 > JAGWGI01. The sequence goes on along the minus strand of JAGWGY010000007.1, from coordinate 28,224 downwards.
AAGACTCTGCTTGCAAAGGCTGTGGCAACCGAGAGGGAGTCGAACTTCATCAGCATAAAGGGCCCTGAGATATTCAGCAAGTACGTCGGCGAGAGCGAGAAGACGATCCGCGAGCTGTTCAGGAAGGCGAGGATGGCAGCCCCATGCATCGTATTCATAGATGAGATAGACTCGATTGCCCATGTCAGGGGCGGCGAGATGGACTCGCGCGTAAGCGAGAGGGTTGTCGATACGTTGCTAATCGAGATGGACGGTATGCAGGACCTAAAGAACATAGTAGTCATTGCAGCTTCAAACAGGCCCGACACAATCGACCCAGCGCTGCTCAGGCCTGGCAGGTTCGACAAGATTGTCGAGATACCGATGCCTGATGCAGAGACGAGGCTGAAGATATTCGAGGTGCATGTTAGGAAGATGCCGCTGGACAAGGACGTTGACGTCGCGGAGCTTGCGGAGATAACAAACGGCTACACAGGGGCGGAGATAGAGAACCTGTGCCGCGAGGCTGGGATGAACGCGATTAGGGCAAACAGGGACATAGTCACTATGACGGACTTCAACAAGGCGATGGGGGAGGTCAGGCCTGCGATTCCTCAGGAAGTGGCTGAGAGGATAAAGCGATTTAAGGAAGAGCCAACAAGTATGTATAGATAGTCAAGTGATTTCATGAAGATAGTATTTTCCGATAGGAAGACTGGAAAGACGGCGCAGCTGGAAGTGGCAAAGGATAAGGAGGCAATGCTCCTCGGGAAGAAGATAGGGGAGCAGATAGACGGTTTCCCGATAAGCCTTGATGGCTTCAAGTTTCAGATAACCGGGATGAGCGACAAGTCAGGGACCCCATCCCGATCGGAGATCGAGGGCACGAGGAAGGCAAAGCTTCTCCTGAGCAGCGGAGCTGGCCTCAGATACAGCAAGCACGGCTACAGGGCAAGGAGGCTAGTGCGCGGCAGCCAGATAAGCGTGGACACCGAGCAGATAAACACCTTTATCGTCGAGTACGGCGCAAAGCCTCTCGAGGAGCTCTTCAAGCCAAAGGAGAAGAAGTCGGAGTGATAAGCAGATGGATTTCAAGCAGAGCGAGTTCAACATAGGCACACTTGGGCACGTGGACCACGGCAAGACCACTCTTACGCGCGCGATCACGGGGGTCTGGACCGACCGCCACAGCGAGTCTGTGAAGAGGAGCATGACGATAAAGCTAGGGTACGCAGATGCGATAATAAAGAAGTGCCCGGACTGCAACGAGGGCCCAGGCTGCTACACAGTAGGCGACAAGTGCGAGGACTCCTCAAAGAAGCCCGAGCCATTCAGGAGAATATCCATGCTTGACTCCCCGGGTCACGAAACGCTCATGGCGACTGCAATCGCAGGGTCGAACATAATCGATGCGGTGATGCTTGTAATATCTGCAACGGAGCCGTGCCCAATGCCGCAGACACGCGAGCACCTGATGCTGATATCCACGCTCGGGATAAAGAAGGCGGTGGTTGTGCAGACGAAAATCGACATAGTCGGCAGGGAGAAGGCGAAGGTCCACTACCAGCAGATCAAGAACTTCCTCAAGGGAAGCACCATCGAGAGCGCTCCGATAGTGCCGGTGATGGCAAACAAGAACATCAACGTTGACGCAGTGCTAGAGCAGATCGCAAAGATCGAGCCTCCGAAGCACGATTACAATTCGGACCCGCTGATGTATGTCGCAAGGTCGTTCGATGTCAACAAGCCCGGAACCCCGATAAAGAACCTGGTCGGCGGAGTCATAGGTGGCTCGGTAGTCAGGGGCAAGTTCAAGGTTGGCGACGAGATAGAGATAAGGCCAGGGATGAACGCATCGAGGGACAAGGCAAAGAAGGACACTTACGACCCGATAATAACCACGATCGAGAGCCTCTCTTCGGGCACAGATAATCTCGACGAGGCGGTAGCAGGAGGGCTGATTGCAATCGGGACAACGATCGACCCGACATTCGCAAAGACCGACAGCCTGGTCGGTAGCCTGATCGGCCATGTGGGCAAGCTGCCACCAACAGTCAGCTCCCTGACGCTGAAGTACAGCATGCTCAACAGGGAAGACATCCCTAAGCAGGCGTTCAGGCCAGAGGAGCCTATAATTCTTGGGGTAGGAACGGCCACAACAGTAGGGTACATCAAGGTCGCAAAGAAGAGTTCGATAGAAGTAGACCTCAAGAGGCCTGTGTGCGCAGACAAGAACGCGAAAATCTCGATTCTGAGGAACTTCGCGCAGAGATGGAGGCTATCCGGATTCGGGACTATAGCATAGTGATGGAGGCTTCCTTTTCTATCCTCTCAACCACCCTCTTCCTTCCAGGTCTTGAGGATAGCGGGTATTTTCTTTTGTCTATCTCAAATCCTGCAGCATGAGGGTGTCCTCCTCCCCCCATTCTTTTTGCCAGCCCGGAGATGTCGCTGATCCTGCTACGTATGCTCGCTTTCCCCTCCTTTGGATCTATCACGATCGCTATGTCCTTACCGGATTTCCTGATGATTGCTCCGCATGCCTGCGTTGATTGGACGCCAGTTGCGAAGCCGAGCGCAATGTTTTTGCCCAAGAGCTGCAGCTCATTGAGCATCGCCGAAATCTTCCTGTTGTTCTCCAGTTCAAATTTTTTGGACGTATTGATTATCTTCGAATCTACAAACTTGCCGCCGCTTATCGTGCTGACCATGCCCCTTAGGCTCTTGTGTATGGATGAATTTGGCATGCTCTTTGTGAATGACGCTATGCTCAGCGCATAATGCTTGACGAACTCCCCGTGCCTCTTGGTGTCAGCCTTGAGGTTGAAATCCGAGTAGTGGACGATCCTTGCAAATTCCTCAGTGAACTTGTCTTTTAGTCCCAACTCCCTCCTTGCTATCTCGGTTGCGCAAAAGTTCTCGTTCTCCCCAACGATCGCTGCGTCGCAAAGCCTTGCCACCTTCTGTATCGCCTCATCGCTCCACGGGTGGTGGTCAAACCAGATGACGCTTCCTCCTTTTGACCTGACCCTCTTTATTATCTCGTGCCAGACCGGTATCACAGGGTCGTTTAGGCTCAGGTCGGTTATGAACAGCACAAAGCCCTTCCTGTAGAACTTGCGTATCCGCCTCTCTGCGTAGAGGATGTCCTCTTTTGCGTAGCTCGAGAAGAAGAGCCTATCCGTAGGAAGGTTGTACTTGATCCTGAGCATCACTGCGCTTCCAACGCCGTCTATGTCAGCGTTGTGCGTGAGCACTGCTATGTTTTGCATCAAACCTATCAGCTATCGCATGATAGAAATAAAAGGGTTAGACCGAGTCCCTTTTTGTGTATATCGCGCTCAGCGTAATCCCCCTGTCAACCTCACGATGTTTCCCGTCAGCGCTTCTGGGGAAGAGGGGAAGCTCGAGCGGCGCAATAGCCGCAAGCCTTGAGATCTCTGCCCCATACCTCCGCTCAAAGAGTGCAGCCTTCCCTATTACTACAAAATGCCTGACGTGCTCTCTTGAGAGGACGTCGAGCGGTATCTGCGGCGTCTCGCTAGGAGGGAAAGCAGCCAGCACCACATCTGGCCTGTATTTGTTTAGGGCCTGAAGATGATCGAGCATCTCGCAATAATCGCTCTTTATCCCCTCTCCAGAATCTGTAGGCACTATCTCCACCCCCCTCTTGTTCAACCAATACGAGAGCTTCCCGCTCCCTGCGCAGATCTCCAGCGCCCTCTTTGGCTTCAGCCCAAGCAGTGTTTGCGCTATCTGGTCAACAAGCTCATTGGTCACAATTGTGTAAACGTCGCTTGCCATCAGCAGCCTTGCAGTCATCTTCGCACGGACGTTGGATTTCATCGTCCTTACAAGGTCGTAGCACTCCTGATAGGTGGGCAGGGATTCTACCCTTACAAGTTTCCTGTACAGCTCTGTAGTGGCCTCATCATTTCTTAGCGCAAGCTCAAGCGCCTGTTGCGCGCTTATGTACTCCCTCTTCCTTCGTACCATAAAATTACCTATCCTCCCTCTTGGCACTGAAGAGCACGCTCTGGTGGAGCTGCGTTGACCTTCCAACGCGGTAGAATTTCCTTATCACCTTCTTGAGCTCCTTTGCATTCTCATGGCTGTTTATCGCGCTGTCCATCATCGAGGGGTATGCGTCTATCTCGGCAGGTATTATCTCGGCGCGCCTAAGGATGCTCTTCCAGTGCTTCCTCGCCATGAACCCGCCCTTTCCGACCACAATAAAGTGCCTGACCGACTCCCTGTTGAACACGTCGGTTATGAGCCTCACCCCGTAAGGCACCGGCCATGCTGCCAAAACGAGCTCCGGTCTGTAAGTGTCTATCGCATCCCTGTAGTCAAGCCTCTTTACCCCGCGTATCCTTGGGTTGAGGTCGGTCGGGGTTATCCTTATGCCCCTCTTGTTTAGCCAGTACGAGAGTTTTCCAGTGCCCGCCGATATCTCAAGGTTGTTTGAGGTGCCGAGCTGCCTGATCAGCCTTGCGAGGCCATCAATCAGCCCATCGTGGATTATCTGGTGCTGCCCAGCCAGGCTTAGCAGCCCGCCGTATGCGCCATTGCCATAGGTTCGGTCCACTTTCTGCATAAGGCGTATGCATTCATCCGCTTTCGGGAGGCGGTCCATGCTTGCGATCTTCAGGTATGTCCTATACTGATTGGGATAGTCCCTCTTCAGGCCCGCAAGATTGTGCATGTCGAGCTCTGTCTTGAGCTGCGCGTTTGTAAGCCGCTTCCCCCCGATCACAAGCGCGCTCCTGCTCACGTGAACCACCGCGTCTAAGACGATCTCTTTAGGATCCTGAACTTGTCAAGCATCCTCTGCTCGCTCATCTTTACCCCAAGGTCCCTAAGTATCCTGTCTAGCTTGTTCTGCATCTCCCCTACGATCTTCTCCTGCGCGTATAGCGCCTTTAGATAAGAGTTTGCAAACGACTCCTCGTTTATTCCCTCCCCATTCCCGATCATCCTGAAGAATCCCTTGATCATGATCGCTTTTGTGACATAGCCGTACGCCTTTGAGACTATCGTCTTTGCGCTCTTCTCCTTGATGTTGAAATCCTCGGTCAGGATCTCCCAGAGCAGCTTCCTGTCCTCCCCGATCTTGGCAGAATCGGTGTTGTAGTAGTTCTCGACATGGTTCGGGATTATCGCAGCCATTGCAAGTGGCGCAACCAGAAACAGGTCGTCAGATGTCTTTGGGTTGAAGAACATCAGATATGAGAGCGTTGTGAAGGAACTCCCGTGAACGGAATTGATTCCGGCGACCTTTGCAGAAACCTCAAGGTCCTGCGCAAGAACCCTCAGGTACTCGAACCTGCCCTTCACTGACGAGATGTAGCTGGTTATCTTCTCGAAAACAAGCAGCTGGCTTAGCATCTCCCCTGTGTTTGGGCTGTGCGAATCCCTCTTGGAGAGAATGAAGTTGTTGAACAGTGGGCTGACGTTCTCCTTCGCATTAAAGCCGCGCAGCAGCTCCATCCTGTTTGCGGCAAAATCTTTGTCTATGTCTGCCACTATGCTTCCCTTCCCTGTGGCCCTCTCTGCTGGTTGCGCTTTCACGCCGTCGTAGTTCAACATGATTACATCTCCTGCGTCTCCTCGAATATGCTCTTTAGGACCCTCTTGATCGTCTCCACAGACTCCCTGTCCTTTGCTATGTGCCTAATCAGCTTTCCGTAGTTCCTCTTCACGAATTCGTCCGGAGTTACGTTCAGGATCTCGGTAAGTATGAACCTTATATCGGCGCCGTGCTTTGTGCTCGGCTTGACATCTGGCCCAGGCGCAAGGTGCCTGTTGATGTGCGCTGCGGTCTTTATGAGAACCACGAACTCCATGCTGGGTATTGCGACCCCCTCGATCACCTCGCTGCCCTGCATTATGTAATCCTGGGTGTTTTGCAGCCTGAGCTTGTACCCAGGAACGTCTATGTCGCAATCGAATGCGCCAAGCTGGAGTATGTCAACAAGGTGCTCCCTACCACCCCTTTTCATTTTGAAGAAGTTTATGTTGTCCTGTGAGTCGAAAGCATCAGGTCCGCTCTTCTTGTATGGCCTGAAGTCAATGTTGCCGAGCTGCGCGATCCTCTTCTGTGTCATCTGCGCAGGGAAGTAGAAGTCCACATCGTGGGTCTCCCTTCTTGGCTCAGGCACTCCCTTGCTCCTTGCTGCAAGCTTTATCGAGTTTACCCCGACCACCACAAGGCCAGGTAGGACGCCCATGACGTCGCGGTGTATGCCCTTGACGTCCTCCACGCTCACAACGTAGTCGCCTGCCCTCTGCGAGCCCTTTGGGGCCTCTACAGTAGCTGCCATGATAAACACTTATTCTCCCTTCTTAAATACCTTGCCTAGTGTTCGTTTATGCCCGTCTCGACGTCATTTGCGCTGCTGGGGTGGTGATAAGAACCCGCAAGCGGGTCCATGGCAAATTACACCCATTATGTAAAAGTAGGAGGCCTGCCTTGGGGGAAGGCAGGCCACTGGTTCTCTTCACTTCACTGTGGAGGTGAAATAATGAGTGTGTTGGTCGTCTTGCCAGCATCATACTTGAAGTAGACCTTATGGCCAAGCTGGAACCTGTCCAGCAATCCCGCCCTATAAAGTCTGTTCAGTCTCGCGCACGCAGCATTCCTGCCCTTGTAGTTCATGTCAGTCTTTATGTCATCTGCACAGACGAGCTCTTTTTGCTGCGCGATAGTGAGTATCTGGGCGTCAAGGCGAGATAGGGGTATCTGCTTCTTCGATGGCATCTCCGGGGCGAACTCCATCTCCTGGGGCTCGGACTCGTCCATCGTGCTCAGATCCTCCTCGAGCTTTCGCAGCCTCTCGCTGATTGCCCTTAAGGTCTTGTTTGTCTTCTCCCTCTCCTCAAAGAGGTACTTTACTATGACGCTGGACAGGCCGCTGCCCTCCTCTACGCCTGTCTCGTTTGACTTGGAGAGCCTCCCGACCATCTCCTTGAGGTCCTGGAATTCCTTCTCCATCTGTTCAGTTTTTTTAGCCATATGAGCGCACTCCCATTTTGTCGTCGATTTGCTCTCGAAGTTCATGAACCTCGTGTTCGTTTCTCACGAAACAATCATGAACAAATCACACAATTGAAGGTTCTAAACGTACAGATATTTAAAGCTTGCGCAAATCCCCCATAGCGCAAATCGCAATCTTCCCGCCCGCAGCTGGGCTTGCCGACGACAAACCAGTTTTTACTGGAAGTTTTGCCCCCTCCCACCCTTCCGATAACCCCCCATGATTGTTCCATGACTCGCCCCTGATCGTCCTCTTTTCGGTTCACGATGCTTAAAATACCTTTTCTGGCATACTATCTGGTGGTACAAATGCAGCACCTGCTTATTCCTTCGAAGAGGGCAAAGCTCCTCTCCGAGAAGGGGATGTTAAAATCGATAGAGAAGCGCCTCAACTGCAAGATCGAGGTTCACGACGAGAACCAGCTGGTAATCGAGGGGGACCCGTACGATGAGTACAACGCAAAGAACGTGATGTCGGCGTTCGGCAGGGGGTTTGACATCGACCAGGCCTACATGCTCCTATCGGACGAGTACTTCTTCACTCCCATAAACCTAAAGGAGCTCTTCAGGAGCAAGGACCAGATAACCAGGGTGAAGGGCAGGATAATAGGGCAGGAGGGCAAGACCAAGGAGTACATAGAGGCCGTCAGTGGCGCGAAGCTGTGCATATATGAGGGGACCGTCAGCATGATAGGCACGATAGAGCAGATCAAGGTGGCGAATGTGGCGATACAGATACTGCTCGAAGGCGGAACGCATAAAAAAGCTTACCGCGTAATGGAGAAAGCAAGGCGAAATTTGAGGTAGTGATAGCATGGCTGAGAAGAAGGTCGGCGCAGAGGAGATATTCAAGGAGTTCAAGGAGCACTCGATATCAGAGTTCTTCCGCAAGAACAGGCAGATGCTCGGGTTCGCAGGAAAGGTGAGGTCGCTAACCACTGTAGTCCACGAATATGTGACAAACACGCTGGATGCGTGCGAGGAGGCTGGGATACTGCCACAGGTCACGGTTGAGATAAAGAACACGGGCGAGGAGAGGTGCCTTGTCAAGGTGACCGACAACGGGCCCGGCATTCCAAAGCGGCTCATCGGAAAGGCGCTTGCAAACGTCCTGTCTGGGACGAAGTTCCACAGGTACATGCAGCAGAGGGGCCAGCAGGGGATAGGGGCTGCAGGGTGCACCCTGTTCTCGCAGATCACAACCGGCAAGAAGGTGCATGTTCGGTCTGGCACTGACAAGGAGGCGTACGAGTGCGACCTTGGGATAAGCATAAAGGACAACAAGCCGGTGATAGAGAATCTCGCCGAGCTGAGCAAGGGCAATTTCAAGGGGCTTGAGATCCAGGCGGAGTTCGCAGGCGTAAAATACGAGAACAGCGACCACGGAGTTTCCGAATACCTCAAGAGGACGGCGCTGGTAAACCCACACATAGCGATAAAGCTGATCGACCCTGAGGGAAACACGCTGGAGTTCCCAAGGTCTGTTAACGAGATGCCGCAGAGGCCGAGGCAGATACAGCCGCACCCGCTAGGGCTCGAGGCAAGCGACCTGCTGGACTTTGCGCACGTCACCGAATCGCGGAAGCTCTCCTCGTTCCTGATAGAGAGCTTCGCAAGGGTGACCCAGAACAAGATAAACGAGCTAAAGGAGCTGGTGCCCGATATCGACCTATCGAAGGAGCCGAGGCAGCTGAGCTGGGACGAGGCGGAGAAGCTGATCGTTGCGTTCAAGAAGATAAAATGGATAGGCCCAGAGCTCGATTCGCTCTCGCTCATAGGCGAGCAGCGCGTAGGGGCTGCGATAAAGAACATCCTCAATCCAGAGTTCCAGGCGGTTGTCGAGAGAAAGCCGAAGGTATTCCGAGGCGGGATACCGTTCGTGGTCGAGGTTGGCGTCGCATACGGAGGGAACGCAGGGAAGGCTACGGCAGAAGGCGCGAGCGGCAACATACTGAGGTTTGCAAACAAGGTGCCGCTTCTGTTCGATGGCGGCACGTGCGGCATATCCGAGGCGATCCGCGGCCTGCAGTGGAAGAGGTACAACATAGACGACTTTGAGAAGTCGCCGATAAGCATACTGGTCAGCGTCTGCTCGGTCTACATCCCGTATTCCGGGGTTGGGAAGCAGTCGGTTGCGCAGGAGGAGGAGATAATGGAGGAGATCAGGCTCGCCGTAATGGACTCGCTGCGAATCCTGCAGAGGTACCTGAGCGGGGTCAGGCAGAGGACGACGGCGGAGACGAAGTACAAGACGATAATGCGCTATGTGAGCCAGCTCGCAGCAGACCTCGGCGAACTTACCGGTGGCAAGAGCGAGACGATAGAGCAGTCGCTTAGGTCCCTGATCGAGAATAAGTACAAGAAGATATTCGAGGACGAGTCCGAGATAAAGGGCTGAGCGATCAGAATACTATCTGGTCAAGCGCCTCTGCGCTCACAAGCCTTATGTATCCGTACGACACGCCCATCTTCATAAGTTCCGCCTGCGGCCCATAGGAGCTATAGAGCTTCTCGCTGAAGCTGAGCATCTTCTCCTCATCCGCGAACACGACATACGTCTTTATCTCCTGGGAGAGCCCGATCATCCTCGATCCAGATATCGCAGAATAGATTATGATGCGCGCCTGCGATCCCCCCTTGCTTAGCAGTATGTCCACATCCTCGTTGCCGCCTATGTCGGTGAACAGTATCGCGTGGCCGACGCAGTAATCGCGTATGCGCCTAAACACGGAGAGGTACTCTATGTCGTGGCCCGACTCCGCCTCCCAGCGCTTCGGGGCGTAGAATGATCCCGAATTCACAACCTCCCCAGCAAGGATCAGCTTTGCCATGATCGTCGCGGTGTTCTGCGTGGTTATCGATACCGGGATGTTGTTGTACCTTATGTTGGTGCTGATCCCTCCCTTGATCTCCTCGAGCGTCAGCGGCATGTACTTCCAGTGGTAATAGAAGTTCACCTTGTCAAAAACGCTCTCGACCTCCGCCTTGCCCACCCTGACGTCCACCTTCTTTGCCTGCTGGAACTCCGGCACGTCTATGAAGTACTCGTCCCTGTTCGGCGGCTTGACTATAACGTTGAGCAGCAGCACGGCTATCCCGACCACAAGGAACTCTATGTATATCGCAGGTATGTTGAGCACCTTCTGCACGTTTACCGCCGTGTATGAATACTTGTTGTGGAAGAGGTAGAGGTTGAATGTCCTTGCGCCGTATCCGACAACGCTGCCAGCAGGCAGCGTGTAGAGTATCGTCCCGTTCGTCGCCGCGCCGGTGTAGTTGTACGCCCCGTCCACATTTATCGTGTATGTTGCGTTGGTGATCGGGACCCTGTTGCTCTGCAGGTAGAACTCAAAAGTGTTGTTCTTCCAGCCGAGTACAATCGGCGTGAGCTGCACTGTGGTGACGTTGAACACCATGCTGGAATAGTACCTGTTTTCGTAGTCCCTTAGGATTCCAATGTATGTGCCGCTCGGCAGCGCAAAGGAAGAGGGGAGTATCACCTTCACGTTGCTTGTGTTGTTGAAGAACCTTATCGGCAGGGATGTCACGTAGCTCAGGTTCCTGTTATAGACGTCTATGTGCGGGACAACCAGCTGCTTCTTGGAGGCGTTTATGTTCATCGATATCCCTATGCCGACCACCTGCGTCTGCCCAACGTCCGATTGGATGCTGACGCTCCCGTTTGAGGAGTACGTCATGCGGAACGGCAGGTCTGTCTCGTACATTGCGCTAGAGTTCTCGTATGCCACAGTCACAAGCGGATATGAGGAGTCTATTTTTTGGGTGATGTTGACAGTGCTGTTTAGTACAGAGTTGAAACCTACTATTCCAAGGGTCCCGATGGGGCTGGGAGGTGAGAGTATTTCCGAGCCGCTCGCAAGGTTCTTTATCCAAAACCTATAGCTCATCGCCCTTGCTATGTCTGTTGCAAGAGTGACGCTGCTTGACCATCCGGCGCGCTGCGTGTTGGGCAGTACGACCAGTGTGCCGTTGTTTACCGCAGCGTAAGTCGCGGCCCTGAAATTCTTTCCGTAAGGGAACTGGAAGGTCGGGTTGTTCAAATAGAAAGGATCCTGCCCTATGGTGCGCGCAGGGAATGCGTCAGTAGCAAGCCCCAGATTGTCAAAAAGCGTGGTCGTCTTCGGGGAAGTTTGGAAGATTACTCCGCCATTGCCTATCCCCCTTGTCAGATTATCCCCCACATAAAAGACTGTGTCCCCCTTCGCGAGCAGGTCAACGAACGTCGACCCGTTTATCTGGTATCCGCTGTTCGGGGTGAGCGAAACGGGCATGAGGCCTGTCGCCACTATTAGCAGCGAGCCTGGCTTCATCGTCCCAAGCTGCGATGGGTTTATGTATGTCATGTTCCTCCCGTCGCCGAGTATCCCGTATGCGCCAAGGAAGTATGTGAGGTTTGACACAAGCGCCTGGTCAGTGAAGCACTGGTAGCACGCGTTTGTGGTGTTGAGGAAATAGACCGGCGGGAGAGGGTTCTTTGCGTACACTGAGAAGTTTGCCGCCAAAAGCCCCACATTCTGCTGCGTGTACTTTATGATGCTGTACGGTACGTAGAGGTTGCTGTTGTTGAATGTCGCAACGCCGTTTGCAACAAGCGCAACGCTCAGCGACATTATCCCGGGGGTAGCGATCCTCGAGCTGTTCTGTATCGCCGCAAAAGCGCTGTGCACGTATATGGATACTCCAGTTATTATCGCTATGAGCGCAACTATCGGGACGACGATTATCACAATCTTCATCCTACTTGATATCGCCATCGCCTAAACCTCCTCAACGTTCTTCCTTTTGAGCACGTATTTGTTGACAATCTTCTCAAAGGCTGCGGAGAGCGCGTTAGTGCTCTGGTTCGCCCTCTTTATTATCCTGTAAACCTTCACGTAGCGCACGCGCTTGTTTACGGTAGCAAGGTACTTCACTCCACCACTAGTTCCGCAGCTCGATGTAGCCGAGCGAGACCATCTTGTCTAGTATCTGCTCTATCCTCGGTGCTGCGATCTTGTAGTTCTGGGCGAACTCGTTTATGTCTATCGAGTTGTTGTGCGTCTCTATCCAGTCCTCCACCATCGCCATGAGCGACTCGTCCGAATAGGTCTGCAGCGCCTTGAGCTGGCCCTTGAGCTGCTTGTTCTCCTCCTCGAACTGCGACGTCTGTATCGTCAGGTTCCTGTTTGATGCGGAGAGCTCCAGGTTAAGCCTGCGCATCTCCCTGTACTCGGCGAGCAGCGCGTCGTACTTGTTGAACAGGGTGCTGTAGCTCTGCGAGAGCCCGTTGAGCGCATCGTCTATCGATGAGTCAACGTACTGCAGGAACCTTGAATCGTCGACCTGGTAGTCGCCGTCTATTATCGAGAGGATGGATGAGAGGTTCTTTATGATGTAGAGCCTGCGCAGCTTCTCGCTCGTGTCGGGCGCAATCGAGTATACCACGCTCACCTGCTCGGGCTGTATGTTGACCAGGTAGAATAGGAATGGCTTCTTGTGTATGTTCCTGCTCTCGACCCTTGCGACGTGCAGCCCTCCCTCGTCTATCTTCATTGCAAAGAATGGCATTGCGGCGAGCTTCGCCTTTGCGCTCTCAAGGGTGCCAACAAGTTTGCCATCGAAGCTAATCTGCTCAACTTTAGGCGCTATGTCCTCGTCAGGCAAGCAATCACTCGAATATCAGCCAATACTACCTATTTAACGTATTTATATCTGCTGATAGGAAAACCCTCAGCTCCTGACCTTCAGCTTCGGGACGTATGTGAGCAGCGAGAGGACGTAGAGGAACGCAACTAGCAGTATAGCTGTGCCAAGGGTCTGCACGCTCGCAGATATCACAAGCCCAACTATCGCGAAAAGTACCCCGAGCCCAACGTACATCATCTGCCTGGTCTCGTACCTCCTCCTCCTGTCCTCATATCCCTGGACCTTTACGGGGTTCTTCAGCCGGTCCGCATCGAACTCCTCTATCGGCGCTGTGTCTATCCCTCCAGCGGGGCTCCGGATGTGCAGGTGATCCGGGTAGCACGCCTTGCACCAGACAAGCCTGTTCTGGTTGGTCTTCATGCCAATTGCGCTCTTCGCAGCGCGCATAGTCCTTATTATCCCGTCCTCCTCCACATCGAGCCCGTTGCGCTCGTTCTGGCAGCATATGCAATAAACCTGCTTCATGATATCACTCCACGCTCAGCACTACTATCTTGCCCAGGGTCTCGTTTATCCTCTGCTCGTCAAGGGCGTTGAATATGTTCGTGATGCTCACATCGTCCACCCCCATCCTTCGGAATATGTTCGTGATGTCGCCCTGCTTGAGCCCCAGCTTCTGCAGCATGCCTGCGAATGCGACAGCATTCACGTGGCGGTGCAGCCGATTGAGGTTCGCCTCCAGCTGGTCGATGTTCTTGTCGCTCACCTTTAGCATCGTGAGCATCCTGCGCAAATCTATCCTGTTTACAACGAAAGTCTCTCCCATCTAAGCACCAACGAAGGTGAACACCCTTGTTATCACCATGTCCTGCAGCCCCATGCTTCGCAGGAACTGTATCGTGTTCTCCTTGCTAACCTTCATCTCCATGAAAACCTCGACGAAACCGCGTATGTCTATCTGCCTGTTGCGGTCATCGAGCCTCTTGAATACTCCCTCTATCTGCTCGAGGCCGATGTTGCTCTCTATCAGCTTGCTGCGCAGGTCTATCTTCTCAAAGTAGTACTCCTTCTGTATGTCCGCCCTCTCCAGCTCGTCCTGGTTCAGTATGTCACCGACAGAGATCGTGTAGACGTCCAGCGGTATCTCCCCGACAACCCTCTCGATCAGGAACACCTCCGGGAACTGCACGGATGTCTGGAAGGACATGTCGATCGCCGCCTGCCCCACCCCGAACTTGCTAATCTCCCTTCTCATGAAATCAGAGAAGTTGAGCGAGCCCTGCAGGTAGTTCATGAACTTCTCGAACTTTATTCTGAGCATGATCGTCGTGCCAACGTTAGAGAAGATCGCCTCGTTTATGTCGGTAGGGTTCTGCGATGCGACTATCAGCCCGAACTGGTACTTCCTTCCCTCCCTCACTATCATCACGGCGTCGCTCCTCTCGTCGCTCGCCACCTTCCAAGCCTCGTCGAGCACTATTATCGCCTTGAGTCCCTTCGTCGCGCTCCACCCCTCCATCCGCATCTTCTCCTTCAGCGACTGGAGTATGAACAGCGCAGCAAGCGCCCTGAAGCTCTCATCAGGAAGTCCCGACAGGTCGAGCGCCACAAGCCCTGAGCTCACAAGCTTGCCAAGGTCAAGGGTGCTCTTCCTTGCAAAGTAATCCTCCCCCTCCCTTGCGAACTGGCGCAGCCGATAGATTGCATTCTCGAGCTCCGCAGGGTACGCATACGTCCCCTCCTGCAGTTTCTCCTCAAGGAGCGAGATCACGTTCTTTAGCGTCGGCGCCTCCTTGTGCGGGTCTGGTATCCCGGCAAGCGTGAATCCCATGTTGACGTACGATTGCTCTACAGCCTCCATCGTGAGCCTTCTCTGCTCGGGGTACTGCGATATGTCGGTGAGTATCTCAAACGAGTTGATTATCTGCTTTGCCCTGTCCAGCGGGCGCATGCCGGAGAGGTCCATGATGTTGAGGTAGTCCCCCTTAGCGAGCGAGACTACGGTGCCGCCGCTCTGCTTCACCCATGCCTTGTACTCACCAGCCCAGTCTATTATTATTGCATTCGTGTTCCAGATGTAGCTTGCCCGTATCAGGAATGTCTTTACGAAGAAAGACTTTCCGGCTCCGGTTATCCCGACAACCGCAAGGTGCGGGTTTGTGAGGTTGGAGAATGTCCAGGTGAAAGGCGACTCGAATATCTTTGTTATCCCGATGAAGATAGAGTTCGTTGGGTCGCTGAGCAAAAACTCGTGCGGCGGCTCAGGCGGCCTGCTGAGGAAGACTCGCTTGGCGAGCTCGTTGCTCATCAGGTTCTGCACCCTTATCAGCGTCATCCGATCACCAAATCATTCTCATTATGTGTTCAAATCCCTTACGTCTGCATGTTAAAGAGCGCCTCGAGCTCCCCAGGGGTCGTCGGGATGAAGTGCCCGAACTTGAAGAGTATGTCAAGCTCCCTGCCTACCACCCTTGTGATGCTCACGTCAAGTGAGTTGAAAACAGTCTCAAGCTGGTTTATCTGGCCGGTGAGCGCATCCACAGCCGCCTTCTCACTGACCCCTACCGCTATCGTCTCTATGTACATCACGCTCCCGACAGGCCTCTCGCCTCCGGAGAGCCTGTCTATTCGCGTCTGGAGTATCGCAATGCGCCTCTGGAAGTCGTCGATCGTGAGCTGGTTGGGGTTGCCGCTGCGCATCTCTCGGGAGAGCTGGAACTCAAGGAACCCCCTCTTGCCCTCGAGGTCCTCCCTGTACTCCTGTAGCTCCTTTGCGTATGTGAGCATGTGGAACTTGAACGGGAAGTGCACGTTCATCACTATCCTCTCCCACTTGTCTGGGGCGGATGCCAGCTTCATCTCCTCCTCTGCCTCCATCTTCTCGGCCTGCAGGATGTACCCGTAGATGTTTGCCGTGAGGTAGCCTGTCGCATAATAGAGCCCGTTTATGTTCTTCACCACCGCCTTCTGGTCCTTTGGTATGAAGTAGTTCTTCGCAGGCACCGTCTTTATCTGCAGGATGGTCGTGAATATCGGGAAGAGCAGGAAGTCCGCGTAGTTTAGAAGTATTATCAGTATTATCGCGACAAGGGCGAGCACTATCGCAAACGCCCCAAGGTATCCGTAGTTCCCAGCGAACAGTATAGCAATCAGCCCAACTATCCCCGTGATGCCGATGTATACTATCGTCTCCTCGTCCATCTACAGCCCCTCCTCCATGGTCTTCTGCCTTATCTCCTCGTTTATCGTGGAGAAAGGTATCGTGTAATCAGCCTCTGTTGCGAGCAGTATCTCCTCGCCTGTCATAAGTGTAGCGCTTGTGCCGAGTATCGCGCCTATGCCTGCGGCAAGCTCCTCAGCCTGCTGGGTCGCAAGGGCGATCGCCTCCTCGTCCGTGCTTCCGCTTGCGCTCACCATCGCGTAATGGAAGAGCGCGTGCGACTGCACCTTGCTGATGCTGTCTAGCAGGTTGTGCCACATCGTCACCTCCCCCTTCATCCTCTCCATCATGGTCGGCGAGGCGACCTTGTCGGCGACCGCCTTCTGGTAGAGCTCCTCCACCTCATTTAGCTTGTCTCGTATCTTGTTGATGTACTCGTCCTTGTTTATCAGGTGCATCTGCGATGTGAGCTTGAACGGGACCTTGCTGAGGCTTACAACCCTGCTGAAAAGCCTTGCGAACTCCACCTTCTCCTCGTCGTTCATCTCCGTTGCGGACTTGTATATCGGTATCTTGATGAAGGATGTCGCATAGACGTCGCTGCCATCCCTCCTGGTGATCGCATTCCCTGACGGGGCGAGCATGAAGGGCTCCTCATCGCTGAGGATCAGCGTCCTGTTCTTCATCTTGTAGAAGGGTATGAACAGGTAGGTGTAGTATCGCGTTGCAGCTGCTATCAGATCGAGAATAAGGGCGATTATAAGGAAGACTATCTTGAGCGGCGGAGGGATTGGCGCTATCGATGAGAGTATCATTACCACAAGAGCTGCGCCCAGGAACGAGACGAAGAGAAGCATTTTGAGGCTCGGCAACAAAATCCCTAAGTGTAATCATATCCTAAACAACCTATAAATACCGCTACATCACACCCTGCCAAGTATCCCAACGCCTGTCGAGTATATTCCCCCCAGCAGGTCAGCAAGCGTGGTTATGCAGAAGTAGACGAGCATCATTATAAGCGACGGATAGAAGAGCACGGATATCCAAAAAGAGCCGAACGCGCTCGGCAGGCTGTTGAGGGTGGTCACCAGCGGGCTGCTAGCCGATATCGCATTTGTCTGGGATCCTACCCCCTGCCCGAACTGGTTGATCTGCGCGCTTGCCACGTTGAGCTGCTGCAGCACGCTTCCGCTCGTGAAGAAGTACGCGACAGAGAATAGGATCGGCATTATGAAGTAGAAGGATATCGCTATCCCCATGAACATCCCCCCGACGCTCCTCATCGGAAGTATCGCCCTGAAAACCACCCCCGGGAGCAGGAAGACCGGTATCGCAGCGTAGAGCGCGAATATGATCATGTAAGCCTCTATGTTGAGTATCAGCAGCCCCTCCACAAGCAGCCTTGCTATAGCATCAGCAGGCGCTATGAACAGCAGCTGCAGTATGGGCGCAAAAACGTTCGGTATCGAAGTAGAGGTGCACTCCCCTGCGCACTGCGTGATCTCAAGCGAGTATGCCGCATAAGCCGCGGACCTGACGTTTATCGAGTAGAGCGAGTGCAGGAGGTTCGTGACCGAGTTTATCGTGTTCTGTATGAATGTGAGCGATGTGTCAAAAGGGTCGACCGGCCCTGTGAAAAGGGAGGGGAGCACCCCGAACATCACCGCAGCAAGCACCATGAATATCGCGACTATTATTGTTGTCGCAACCGCCTCGTACATCTCTCCCGCCGCAAAGTTCCTCACCCTCTCGTTCCTGAACGCCACTCCCATGACGAACACAAGCGCGGCTATGGAGAAGCTGAGCATGATGACCAGCATCGCTATCGGCAGCCATTCCTTCCAGTCGTTGTACACCGCCTGGTTTATCGAGCTGCAGTACCACGGCGCTATTGTCTGCACGTTTAGCGAGCTGCCAGGCGCGCACTCGCCCACCTGCATCGCTATCGGGGCAATTGGGACGCTGCTTGCAAGAAGCGAGCTGACCGCTATCATTGCAAATGCGATTAGTGCTATTGCGATCTTCCTCATCTCTACACGCTCGTCAGCAGGCTCATGAAGTCCACCTGTTCCCCGATTACCTTTGACAGGTCGATTATGAACGTGTCAAGCACGGTGAAATTTATGAAAGGTATTATCAGCAGCCCCACTGCGGTTATCCCGTATAACGCGATTACGGGGCTGAGCACATTCCCAAGGAACCCAGCAACAGAGGGGTTCGGGTTGCTTATTGCAGATGCAAGCGCCTGCAGGAAGGTTGACGGTATGTTTGCAAAGTTGGCGTTGTTCTGCAGCACAATCAGGGTCGAATCCATGAAGCCGTAGGTGACCGCAATAAGTATCGGGAATACGAGGCCTATGCCCATTGCAAAGGCTATCAGCGTGCCCCCGAAGCTCCTGGTCACTCCGAATATCCTTGCTATTATCCCCATCACCATGAATATCGCGAATATCAGCATCGATGAATCCAGTATGAGCAGCTGCACCTGCGAGAGTATGAAGATCGTCTGCACGGTCGATATCGCGTTGCTAAAGAATGACTGGATGGTGGGGGATCCGGGGCTGAGCGCCAAAGACCCGCCAACCCCAGGTATGCCTTCCTTCAAAAGCGGGGCAAATTCTACCTTAGTAGTCGGTGACGCAGCTATCAGTAGGTTTAGCTCGCCGAGCACCTGGTTGTTTGTTGAAATCACCATCTGGTTGAAGGCATACAGGTCGCATTCGGATAGCGCGTAGACGTCATTTATTCCCCCTTTGGGAATCATCGCCTGCAGGTTGCTTATGTCTGACGATCCCTGCGCGCTCTGAGATGCATCGCAAGTGGATGGCAGCAGTCCCACGCCTTTAGCTGCAGGAGCAGGGTTTATCGTGCAAACCGCAGTGGCAAGCGAACCGACGATAAGCACCAGAAACAGGCCCGTGAGCGACTCGTACATCTTGAGCCTGAGCCATGTCTGGAGTTCTGTGCGGCCTATCAGAGGCGCCAGTATGTATGCAAACGAGATTACTGCGAAGACCGCTATGATGCCGATCACAGCGACTGCAGTCCAAGAGGTGAGCGGGGACGAGAGGAAGCCGCCTATCCCTGCAAGACAGCTGTTTGCAAGCAGTAGAACTTCCAGCATCATATCACCCTGCTCAGCATGTGCCTAGATGCGAGCGCCGGAGCGCCGAGCAGGTCTCCGAACGACTCAAGCAGATTGAATGAGATGACAAAGGCTATAATTATGCCGAAGAGCTGGAAGGCACTGTTTATTATCGAGCCAACGAAGCCGTCTATGAACGCCGCCATCGAGGTGAAGGGCAGCGACTGCGATACGGCTCCTGATATGAACGCCGACGCGATTCCTCCCGAAGGCAGGAAGGATTGCGGCGTCTCAAGCGTTGCGATCCCCTGCGCGCTCACAGTGCTGAACGGGTAGATTAGCGCAGGGAATATTATGTAGAACGATATGAAGAGCGCAAGGAACGACCCGCCAGCCGCCCTGGTCCACGGGAAGGCGCGGAACACAAGCCCGAGGAAGAGGAAGATTGGGAATATGTAGTATATCACAGCGAGGAGGAAGATCACGCCGCCCTCAAGCCCCGCTATCCCGGATATGATCCCTGTGGCTGTTGTTATCATAGTTGGGAACGGGCCGTAGCCTGCGAACGGGCTGAAGCTCACGCCGAACCCGTTGGGCATAAGGCTTATTGTCAGCGAGGTGAGTATGTTGAACGCATATCCCTGGAGCGAGAGCACCGTCAGGGCCCCAAGCTGCGATATCGCATCGTTGTAATACGTGTTGCAGATCCCGTTATAGATGTCATGCAGGCTGCTCACGCTCGGAGGCGTTGAAATCCCTGCGCTCGAGGCTATCGCCGTTCCTATGTTGCTGAAGAAAGTGGACACATTGCCTATGGATGCGAAGAAGAGAAGCAGGAATATGACTATTATCAGGTTCAGGAAGCTCTCGAGGTACTCCGTCTTTACAAATGCGATTATCCTCTGCACCCCGAATGCCATCCCTATCCCGTAAAGGAGCCCGAGGACGGTAAATACCATCAGGATCGCCGCAAGGGAAACAATCAGAAGCCCATTGTAGGTAGACAGGGCTCCAAGCGGCCCGAAAGTTGCAGAAAGGGATCCGGATTGCGCGAATAGGATGCTGCAGAGATCAAGTTGCTGCTGGCTTTGAGGAGACGCGGGCACTTGCGGAGCAGGCTGAGTTGGCACAGGAAAACCGGCTGATGGCGTTCCTGTCGCAAATTCCCCGCTCTGGAATGTGGCGCTCAGGTCATTTAGTGCAACCCCTCCTGTAGACCCTATTTGTGACGGGCTTTCGCACCCATTATAATCTGTCTGCCTGTTTGTATTTTTTGATTTGTCCTGCGGGCTTTGCCAGTGGAATGCGCTAGTGCACATCCACACCCCTTGCGGCGCTGTGCCTACTGGACTGTATGTGACCTCCTGCTGGGTGTTACCGCTTAGGCCCGACCTATACCATTCCGTCATTAACCCTGTGAAGAACCCCTTCCCATCTGCAGGGGACTGCGGATTCCCTACAAACATCTTGCCCCCGTAAGCACTGAATTTCTCCTGTGCTGTCGCCCCAGTTTTTTTGTCTATTGCATAGGCATATACGTTTCCGTTTGATATGTAAAGCTTGAGTTCAACAGAGTCATTTGGATTTATCTGGCCGCTGAATGCTGCCGTCCCTCCTCCACCATTTGCAGGTATTATCGAGGTACCATTTGAATTGAATACCTCGTAAGCAAGAGTGAATCCCTCCCCGCTGTAATCCCAATTGTATTGGAGTCCCATCTGGAACCAATAGCCTCCGTCAGTCACCCCGTTTAGTAAATATGCTGGCCCTATGCCAGTTTTTGGATCGCTCTGATTGTTCGCAATGACGATGTAATCTAGCGAAGTGGTATTCTGTGTGAAAGTGCTCAATATCTGCGTGTCGTAACATGTGCAACTCGAAGGCGGGAGGACATTAGTCGTATTTGCAGCGTTCAGGTGCGTGCTACTTAGGCTTAGCAAGAACATGATTACAAAAACTGCAGCTACGCTTCTCATATCCTACACCAGTTTTCCTATCCCTGCGAGGCTCACGTCACCTCCGAAGAGCTGCGAGAGGTTCCTGACCGACGCTATGAATACGAGTATGTCAAGTATAGGAAGCAGCATTCCTGTGACCGACATCCTTCCGTAGATATTTGTAAGGTCTATCGCGGTCTTGAACGCGCTGTCTGGTGAGCATCCTATCCCGAGTACGCTTGGTTGGCTCCCGAGGAACCCCCCGAATATGTATCCTATCGCGCTGCCAATCCCTACTGTAGAGATCGCGGCGCTGTCGCGTATCTCCTCGCTCACCATGTCGCTGCTAGTGGTGCTTCCCCCTGCTATGTCCTGCGGCCAGCAGCCGTTATAGTTGACGACGTTTGTGATGTTCGGGAATACGTAGAAATTCATGTTGGTCGCAGTATACGAGGTGCAGGTTGTGCACGGCGGGCCGTTTAATTGCTGCCCCAGCGGAAGCCCATTGACCGCAAACGATGGGAGCGGGTTTACATTCCCTATCGGGACAAGCTGCGAGCTGTTGTTTAGCGCAGCATACTGTATCATTATGACTATCGGCAGGACTATCAGGCTTGCAACTGCCGCCCCCATAAGAAGCCCCCCTGTCGCCCTTGTGTAGGATATCGAGCGGAGTATTATTCCCCCGGCAAGGAGGTACGGCCAGAGCTGCATGATTATCATTATGATTATCAGCTGCACCATGAAAGCGTAGAATATGAACACCCCCTGCGCCTCGACAGGCTTTGTCATCAGTGTAAGCATCCCGTATCCAGCAAACGGCTGGTAGGTGACCCTTGCGACGAAAACCCTCTCCGCAGCTGCTGAAGGGAGGACTGGCACAAGGCATGTCGGCCCTACTTCGCATATCCCGTAAACACCCTGCAGGCTGCCGAGGAATCCGACCATGCTCTCATACATGTAGAGGCCGTTGAGGTTCTGCGCAGCCTGCGACGTTAGGTTTGCTATTATCACATAGCTCGAGGCGAGGCCGTAGTCGACATAGGGGGTGATGTCCGCGCTCCCCCTGGTAGATGCGGCTGATACAAGCGAGCACACCGAGCCTGTTGGCGATGGAACCTGCGGATTGTTCTGAAGGAGATTGACGCTTGCGTATGGCAGGGAGCCTGTGCACATGTTGCTAACCTGGGCTCCTATTCCGCTACCTACAACCGTCGATGAGACCACGCTTCCTAGGAATGAGAGCATCACCACTATCATTATCGCAAACACAAGCGCTGCAACTGCCTGGCCGAATTCGCTTATACCCCTTGCCCTGAGCTGGTTCTCATTGAGCAGGTATCCGACCATGTATATCACTGCCGCAATTAGCATGCCTATGAACGCAGCAATCCCGACCACGGGAAACCAGTTCTTGAATGCGTTGTATGAGGTAAATGCGGACTGCGCGCTTGCAACTGTAGCTAAGCTTGCGAGTGCGAGGAGCGCCACCGAGATTACGATTGTCCTTACCCTCATCATCTCACCCGAACAGGCTCCCCCCGCCGCCTACGAACGCGAGCGCAGAGCTTATCCCACGCGCAAGCCCGACTGCGAATGTTATCGTTATCGCCATGTTGAGCGCAATCAGCACTATCCCTTCGAACAGGTACTGCGCTACGCTAGCACCGAAGGCCATAACATCGTTTGGCGCGGACAGTATTGCCTGGAGGGGGTTGCTTGCGCCTGAGTTTGTGTTAAAGAAGCTGTTCCCGAAAGCGCTGCTGTAGAAAGCGCCCGGGAGGTTTAGCCAGCTTGGAAGCGCGACCGGATTCGAGGTGAATATGCCCGACTGCGTTGCGGTGGGGACGGTGTAGGCGCCCGCATATGCGATGTACGGATTACAGACCTTGACGCCGTTTATGCAGAATGTCCAGTTTAGTATCTGCTGGTCCATGACGAAAGTGAGTGGGAAGATGAAGTAGAGCGCAATCGAGATTGCTATGAACTGGTCCGCGGTGTCCCTGAGCCTTGGTCCTACAAATGACATGCTGCGCATCAGCAGCGCCAGCGGCAGAACAACCACAAGCGCGCCTCCCTGTATTATGGGTATCAGCAGGTACTGCAAGAAGAGCATGGCAAATGTGGCTATCACAAGCGGTGTATACCTGTCGGTGAGTATGGATGAGTAGGTGTTGAATGTGCTCGTGAATGCTTGGCCTGGAACAAATTCTATCTTGGCCGGAAGGTTGAGGTTTGGGAAGAAGCTGCCGAATATGCTGTTGACTGTGCCAATCGCGCTGGACGCAAAGAAGTCCATCACGTTTGCGTATACGGTGTACTGCACGCTTGCAGTGTACATCTGCGTGACGAGCCCCGTGCCCTGCACGAAGAGCAGGTTGCCAACATACGTCTGGGCGAAAGCAAATGGCGATTGTCCCTGCGGGGTGAGCTGCGACCCTACGTTGCATATAATCGAGGAGAGCGCGAGCACCGCTATTATTACGCTCACGCCTATCATCGCCTGCACATATTCGAACCTGATGTACCCCCTCACCCTTGCCGCCTGCTGCGTTGTGAGGAAGAGGCCTGTTAGTATGTATGCGACAGAGGCTATGGTGAGCGCGAGCATTATCACAAGCAGGTTGACCCCGACCCAGTTGTTGGTGTTGAGCCCTCCCAGCGCGCAGGTGTTTGATACTAGCATAATCGGGAGCATGAAATCACACTATCTTGAGCTTTCTTCCAAGCGAGAGGCTGATAGATCCTCCCAGAGAGGTTGCTATGCTGCTTGCCACAGGGAAGATTATCATCAGGTCGAATATGAAGAGCAGGAACTGGACTATCGCAAATATGTTGATGTCAAGCAGCCCGTTCAGAGAGGGCAGCATGCTGTGCAGCACGCTCGATCCCGCATCGGAGCCGAGCCCCCCGGCATCAGGCGCTGAGGAGCTGCACTGGCTTATCTGCTGGTAGTTCCCAAGCTGGCTGCCAAGAACCGTAGTCCACCACGTGCTTCCCGTTCCCCCGAGCGATGCGCCTGTGCACGAGAGCGGCGCTATCACCCTGTTGGTTATGATTGCTGTCAGCGGCCAGTT
The DNA here is from genome assembly GCA_028867115.1 of Microcaldota archaeon. GTDB lineage: Archaea > Micrarchaeota > Micrarchaeia > Micrarchaeales > CABMGC01 > JAGWGI01. Next base: position 4,304 of record JAGWGY010000007.1, on the reverse strand, counting down.
GAATATCACCAGCGTTGCGGGGAAGATGAGGGAGATCGCTATGCCGATCGCTATCAGCGCCCCCCCTATGCCGCGCAGAAACGGAAGCGCCCTGAACACAAGGCCGAATGGTATGAATACCGCAAGCCCGGATAGGACTAGGAGGGGAATTAGGTAGTACTCAATGTCAAGGATGATGTAGACTGGGAAGTATACCAGGTTGAACGAGTCGGTTAGAAGGGAGCTCCACGATGCTCCCCCATATGTGAGCATGTCGTTTTGGAAAGGCCTGAATGAGCTCCCCAGCATGAACGATGGCGCATCTGGCACAGGGATTGGAATAGGTATGAAGTATCCCACTGACATAGAGGATAGCGCCCCTGTCACAGCGCTGAATGCAACGAGATAGTCGGACTGCTGCTGCGCGCTTCCGAGGGCAAGAGCACTTGATGCCGTCTGCTGGTTGCCGCTTGGGGGGGTGTAGAGGCTGCAATAGGTGCTCTGCACGTACGCCTGCGCCGACATGGAGAGGAGCGAGAACTCGGTTCCGATGTTGTTGCCCGAAGGGAGGAGCTGGCTTGTCGCGCTCCCGCCGATGAGCAGCGCCAAGTTCCCCAAGAGCAGAAGCACCGAGAATATCGATGCGAGGAGTATCGCGGATTTTGCTATCTCCCAGAACTCGTTTTTCACCCAGGAGCTCAGTTGCGTCCCTGGGACGAGCTTGCCGATTATGTACCCTATCGCGACGGTTACCATCGATACGCTGAGCGCAAGTATCGCGATCCCGATAAGCGGTATGCCGCTAAGGGGTATTGCGGTCTGGGGGCCAATCGGGCTGCATATGCCCCCGCCTGCTGCGCCCGCAATGCCAAGGAGGGAGAGCAGTGCAGCTGCACATAGGGCAAACCTGACAGCGCGCCTGACCATCAAAATCTATATGCTATAGGATAGATGATTTAAATTATATACCATTGGGGGCTTTACGCCCTCTTCAGTATGGGGAAGCGCTTCATGTACGCCTCTGCCATGAATATCACAAAGTAGGGCAGCACGAACAGCGAGCTGATTATGAGCACTATGTACCTGCTGGCAAGCGTTCCCGTTATCCCGATCGCCAGGAAATCTATGACCGAGAGGATCACCGTGATCATCCCGAGCCACATCAGGAAGTACTGTGGCTCGCGCACGACAAGCCTTGCGCTGTCTATTATCGCCCTTGGTATGCGCTTGTTGTCAACCACTATCGCGCTCGGCGCGTAGAATATGAGCGAGAATATTATGAATCCCCCGACAGCTGTGAGCAGGGCCTCGATGTTGAGCAGGTACCCTACTATGTTTATCACGATCAGCAGGAACTGGAATATCAGCCAGACGACGAACACCTTTGCTATGTACTTCTCGATGTCCTTGAGAACGGACTTGCCAGTCCTTGTGTGGGTCCTGGTCGCCTTCACTATCAGGCTTATCGCGACGAACGCAAAGCTGAGGAAGAGCAGCGAGACGAACAGGGAGATGATTATCACCGCAACGCTGAGTATGTTGAGGTTTACGAATATGCTGGCGCTCCTCAGGAATATCCCCCCAGCAGTCAGGAATGTGGGCAGGGGAGCGAGAAGCGGTATCAGGAATGCGATTATGAACGGGATCGAGAAGAGCAGTATCAGGCCAAGGTTCTTCGTGTAAGTCTCCCATGTGTCATGCAGAACGCTTGCCATAAATCTCAACATTAATTAGAGTGAAATAACTAAAAAGCGTTGCTCACGGGGCGCTCGGTATGCTTGCGTTGTAGATCGCGTTCGAAACGTAGAAGTAGTCCCCGTTGTAGAGAACCGAGCTTGCTATGAATATCCTGTCGTTCTTGTCTGCCGGCCTCAGGTACGCGCGTATCATGTAGCTCTCATTGTCTGGGTTCAGGTGGAGTATGTTTAGGTTTATCGTGCACTGTTCAGTGCTGCAGGAGCCAACGCTCCCGTTTATTATGCTCTGGTTCATGAGCCCCAAATAGCCGGTTATGTGCGGCGCGGCCCCTAGCACTATGTATGAGACGGTATAGTTTGCAAGGCCGTGGTAGTGCAGTGTCGAATCGTATACCGTCGCGTTGAGCGTGCTGTTGAAGAATATGTCCGTGTTGCTCACGCTAAGATTGAACTCCCTGAGATAGGCGGAATGCGAGGCGTAGATAACTGCTGCCCCTGCCGCAATTATGACTGCAAGGCATGCAAAGAATCCAAGCGAATGCCTTCGAAGGTATGAGGTGAGCAGCGGCTTTTTTCTTAGCTGTTCCTTCTTTACCAGCAAGGTGATGATTATGAATGCTATGAAGAAGGTGTAGTATACCGGTATAGAGTGCGAGAACACAAGGAACGGTATTATGCTGAATAGGCCGACAAGCCTCTTGTTGTTGAAGTAGAGGAACGCAAGTGCAACGAAGAGCATAGAGAGCGCAAACAGGTACCTGAAGTCCCCGAGAAGGATCTGGTAGCTGGACGTGATCATGTAGCCGAATATCGACGCCCCGTTTGACATTAGCGGCGCACCGAGCGGCGTGAATATCCCCTTTATGAAAGCGGCCGGGTTTATTACTATGAAGTAGCTGTTGATAAGCAGGAACACCCCAACCGCACCTGCGGCATCAAGCAAACCCTTCCTTGCGCCGTAGTTGTTGACAGAGTAGAGCAGCAGCATCACTATCGGGAACCATAGCAGCTCCTGTATCGAGGCGCACAGCCCGAGCAGGACCCACGCATACCTGCTCCTCAGCTTGACGTACGCAAGTATGAGCAGTGCTAGCATAAGGAAATTCGTGATGGCAGACACGTATGCAAGGGAGAGCGCAAGGAAGATGAGCATCCCGTAGTTTGGCTTCTCTAGGAACTTCTTGTCCACGACAGCGGCTATGGTGAAGAGCAGCAGCAGCAGGTACACCGACGCCTGTGTTTGCAGGTCCGTGTTTATCAGGCTCTGCAGGGTCGGCGGGCCTGCGAAGTAGAAGGGGAGGAATGCGAATAGGTAAAGCGAAGGGTAGTTGAGGGTCCCAACTATCTGGTTGGTTGTCGTGATGGTGGGGGCGGCGATTATCCCTGCAGTGACGTTGTGGTACAGCGCTCCCGCAACAGAGGTGCTGTAGGGGTTTGCGCCGTGTAGGAGCATGGCTATGTCCTCGAATGCTATGAACACCTCATCGTCGATCCGATAGTGGTTGAATATCAGCCCGGAGAAGAAGTACACCCCGACAACAATTACTGCCATGGCAAAGAGCAGGTACGCAACCTTGCGCATCCTCTTCGCGTAAAGGAACGATCCGAAGAGCACAAGGAAGAGCAGTGGCGTTATCAGCGTGATGTATATCCCGGCCTCCTGCGCCACATTGACAAATCCGCCCAGCAGCAGGCTCCTTATCTGCGCAGGGAAGTAGAACGACGCAACAGTGCATGCGACTATCGCAACAAAGCATGCCTTCATAACAAGCCGCTCCCGCTTTGCGGGCTCTTCATCGGATTGGATGTATACGAACGTGTAGAGTATGAAGCAGGCCGCAATCACAAGCCCAAGCCTCTGCGGGATGAGGGATAGGCTGCTCCCAGCTGTCAGCACGAGCTCGAAGCTGAGGAGTATGAATGCGGAGCTGAGAAGCATTATCCTGTAGAGGTTTTTCCTAAAATAGTCCCTCATAATAGGAGAAGAGGAAGAAAAAATAAAAATACCCGCGTGTCAGGCGCTATTGCCAAAGATCAGCCGCACGCGCCGAGACCGGACAGTCCGGACCCGAAGTTGAGCACAGTGCTGATTATGAAAGGCGCAAGTATTACCAGTATAACGCCAATCACAGCGCCGAGTATCATACCCATTGCCCAACCCTGCATTCCTGCCCTTACGTTTCCTGCAGCAGGCATGAAGTGGCCGACAGCGTATAGTACTCCGCCGATTAGGAACATGACAAGCGCTATGATGCCGATTACGGTCCTGACCGTGCTGACAATGCCGCAAAGTTCAGAAGTGAACGTGCCGACTATCGATCCGCTGGATCCGCCAGGCGGAGGGGGCGGTGGAGTCTGAGCAAACGCAATTCCGATATCACTTACCGCGAACAAGATCAAGAGTGCAATTAGTGCATGTTTCCAGTTTGCCATTCCTACACCATCTAACTATTTGTAAATCATTATATTTAAATAGGTTTCCATGATTTTGCAAATTCTATCGGGCGTAAACGTTCGATTAGAAAGGGCTAAAACCCGTCCATCCAAACTAGAATAGAGCATATATGAGATTTGCAATCCTAGCGCTTGCTCTGCTGGTGCTGCCCATGCTTGCGCACCAGGCAGGCG
>JAGWGY010000079.1 GCA_028867115.1 Microcaldota archaeon | reverse complement strand
AGCTGTGCGCAGGCGCGGTCAGGATCGCGCACCAGTTCGCCATGGAAAACCCTATGGTATGGGCCAGCATGATCGACGCCGAGCAGTTCACGGAGCTTGCGATACACAACAATGTCACCAGGGTCCCGAAGACGATCATCAACGGGATAGTGAATTTTGACGAGCCGCTTGCGGAGGGCGAGTTCCTCGAGTACGTCCTGAGCGCGGTAAGGTAGTGATCCGATGCCTGGCAAAAATTTCGTAATCGGCGACGCTTCGGCAAAGGATTCCTCCGCCATAACGGGCATGTACTACCGCCTCTACCCGAACAGGGCGAGAAGGGGTGTGCGGCGCAGGGTCACCGAAGTCAAGTCGAGGAACAGGATCTTTGTTGCGAGGTCCGGAAAGGCGCCTGTCGGCTTTCTGGTAGCAACCTTTACGTCGTATGGCGGCTCACGTTACGGGTACATCGAGGAGCTTTTCGTAGACGAGGCCCACCGCAGATCGGGAATCGGAAGGGGCCTTGTGG
>JAGWGY010000078.1 GCA_028867115.1 Microcaldota archaeon | reverse complement strand
TGGTTGAGCGTCTGTTCGCGTTCGTCATTGCCGCCACCAAGGCCAGCGCCTCTGTGTCGTCCAACCGCATCGATTTCATCGATGAAGATGATGCAGGGCGCGTTCTTCTTCGCCTGCTCGAACATGTCGCGCACGCGGGAAGCGCCGACGCCGACGAACATTTCGACGAAGTCGGAGCCGGAAATCGTGAAGAACGGCACGCCCGCCTCGCCGGCGACCGCGCGCGCGAGCAGGGTCTTGCCCGTTCCGGGAGGCCCGAAGAGCAGGACGCCGCGCGGCATCTTGCCGCCCAGCTTCTGGAACTTCTCGGGATGCTTGAGGAACTCGACGACCTCGCTGAGCTCCTCCTTGGATTCGTCGCAGCCGGCCACGTCGGCGAACGCGGTCTTCTTCTTCTTCTCGTCGACCATCTTGGCCTTCGAACGGCCGAAGGACAGCGCCTGCTTGCCGCCGACCTGCACCTGGCGGATCACGAAGAACCACCAGAGCACGAAGAAGAGCAGGATGCCGCCGACGTT
>JAGWGY010000077.1 GCA_028867115.1 Microcaldota archaeon | reverse complement strand
CATAGTCAGCATAAAGGGCAAGCTGGGCTCCACCACGAAGAAGTTCAACACGAGGCTCGTGGTGGTGAAGGTCGAGGGCAACAAGATAACAATAACGGAGGGCCCGAACCAGAAGCTGCTCAAGCGCGCGGGCTACGCAACAAAGTCGTTCGCCTCCGAGCTGACGACAGCGATAGACGGCGTCCAGAACGGAATCAAGAAGAAGATGGTAATATTCTACGCGCACTTCCCGATGACCATTGAGATCAAGGGCAAGAAGATATTCATCAAGAACATCTTCGGGGAGAAGACCGCAAGGGAAACGGAAATAGTCGGCGATACGAAGGTCGAAGTCAAGGGATCCGACCTGACGGTGACCGGCGTGGACAGGTACGATGTCGGACAGACCGTTGGCAACATACGCAAGGCGTGCTTCGCAAGAGGCAACGACACGCGAGTGTTCCAGGACGGCGCGTACCTAGCAAAGGAGGAGTGACATGAACGTAAAGAGAAAGGTTAGATTTGTAGTGCCGAACCTGGG
>JAGWGY010000076.1 GCA_028867115.1 Microcaldota archaeon | reverse complement strand
CAAAGGCTAGTACATCGCATCCTCGTCGGAGCGCTTGTAGCTTATTACCTCGTTGTCCGCAAACCAGACCCCGATCTCCCGCTCGGCGGTTGCCTTGCTGTCCGATGCGTGCAATATGTTCTTGACCGCCCTCTTCTTCGAATCCGCAAGGTCGTATGAATCGCTCGCGTACGTGCCCCGTATAGTGCTCGGGTCGGCCCTGACAGGCGATGTCGCTCCGGTTATCTTGGCGACCATCGCCACTGCCTCGTTTCCCTCTATCACCATCGCAACCACGGGCCTGCCGGTAAGGTAGTCCATCAGCGCCGCCCTCACCCGCATGCCGATCTCAAGCGCCGTCTCATTCATCTTTATTCCCTGCGCCTCCTGTGACTTTATCGTCTTGTTCCCGACCCCCTCCATCCACGCCTTGTCCTCGACGTAGTGCCTGGAGACGACGTCCTTGTTCGGCTTTACGATCTTTATCGCTGCCACCTTCAGCCCCGTGTCCTCAAACTTGGCGATGATCTTGCCTATGAGCGC
>JAGWGY010000075.1 GCA_028867115.1 Microcaldota archaeon | reverse complement strand
AGCCCCAGCCGGAGCCGAACTGCTTCGCGGTGGTCTCATTGAACAGCTTCTTGAACGCCTCGAACGAGCCGAAGTCCTTGTTGATCTGTTCGGCGATCTCGCCGGTCGGGTCGCCACCACCGTTCGGTCCCATGATCTCCCAGAACATGGTGTGGTTCACGTGGCCACCGCCGTTGTTCTGCACGATCTTGCGAATATCCTCCGGGATGCTGGCGAGGTTGGCGACCAGCTCCTCGGCAGACTTCGCACCCAGCTCCGGGTGCTTCTCAATGGCGCCATTCAGGTTGGTGACGTAGGCCTGGTGGTGCTTGTCATGGTGCAGCTTCATGGTCGCTTCGTCGATGTGGGGCTCCAGCGCCGTGTAGTCGTAGGGAAGGGGGGCAAGTTCGTAAGCCACGATTTCATCTCCTGTAATTCGTTGGTCCTGAGCCGGAATCCGGTTTGCGTGACGTTGGGTCTGCAGCGCTTGGGCCTCGGGCCGCGCAGCAGAGCCGTCAGTGTCGCAGATGCGTCGCGTAGTGGTTC
>JAGWGY010000074.1 GCA_028867115.1 Microcaldota archaeon | reverse complement strand
ACTCCGAATTATGGCTGGTGCTAAACCGAAAATGGCGAGGCGGCTTCAATCAGTAACAGAGTTCCTTTCAACCTATTCGTGGGCCATTCTAGCTGCAGCTGTTGTGATTGGAGTATTTTACGCGCTTGGAATCTTCAACAGCCCCATCCCGATACAGTCATGCATACTTGTTGCAGGATATCTGTGTAGCCACCCCCTTCTCAGCACTACCGGGGTCCTGCAGTTCAACCTGAGCTACGTCGGAACCTCACCGATAACCATTACGGGTATAGGGTGCTCAAGCACATCAGTGCCTCCAAACACGCTGCAGTCGCTCAACATAGTGCTCACCTCAAATAAGGAGCACCAGGTTACGGTGATCTGCCCCATCTCGTCAAATGCGTTCGGCACCGCATTCGACGGCCAGCTCTGGCTCCAGTACAATACGCCCACGCAGTCGAATCTTGAATCTAACATCGGTGTGATCCTGGGCGCAGTGAACACTAGGCTGAGCACAGGAGTCACCTTTGCTGCTTCCGTGTCCTCACC
>JAGWGY010000073.1 GCA_028867115.1 Microcaldota archaeon | reverse complement strand
GGTAGTGCCCTATGAGCGCTTCACATTCACCGCTGGCGCGCTTGACGACCAGCAGGGCATACTCCTTGAGAATAGGCAGACTGTCACCTTGGAGGACGTGGATGGTAAGACGAAGATGACTTTGCACGTTGTGGTCACGATGGTCACAAAGAATGCGGGCCAGGCAATTGCTGGAATGAGCGCGGGCTTTAACCAGCAAATAGAGAAGCTTGGAGAGTTCTTAATGAATAAAAGTTGAGCGCATGAAGGCAAATAAGAAAAATATGGGAAACTCTCTTGCACCTAAGTCAAAGGGACTTGCAAAGGAGGAGATAGCTGCGATGAAAGAGTACCTTCAGGAGAAGAATGCAGTCAACATGGATGGGGAAAGCGCAGTGCTCGGGAAGATTGCCGAGATGTCAGAGCCCGATCGCGCTATAGCTAGGCGACTGCACACAATAATCAAGGCGAGCGCTCCAGCCCTCTCGCCTAAAACCTGGTACGGAATGCCTGCTTATGCAAAGGACGACAAGGTTGTGATCTTTTTCCA
>JAGWGY010000072.1 GCA_028867115.1 Microcaldota archaeon | reverse complement strand
TGGGGAGGTGTGGGCGTTGAGGACGTCGTAGTCCTCGCGTATCTTCATGTTGTAGAAGGTATATCCCGCCAGCATGCCCTGCGCAGCGCGATATGGGAGCATTGATGAGAGGGGAACCTTCCTCTTAACGACCTCTATGTCAAGGTCTGCGAACTCCGGGAAGGTCTTCTTCTTGTCGTACTCCACCGTGAGGATCTTGGCGCCGTAGTGCTGGGCGATCTTCAGCAGGACGCGCTCCGCTCCCCCTTTGAGGTTAAGATACGGCTGCGTTATCAACAGCTTCAATCAATCAACCTGGCATGGTGTAGTTGTTGTGGACATAGCCCGCCTTTGGCGTGATTGGAGGCACACCGCCGGTGTAGTTCTCCAGCGCCAGTATCATCACCGGGTTCGTGTCGTTTACGTAGTTGATGCCCGTGAAGTTTGTCGGGTAGACGAGCTTGTACCCGGGTAGCTTGCCGAAGAAGAACCCCCTGTAGTAGCTCGAGTTGTAGAACGCAGTTGGCGCGTTTGTTATCGTGTCATTCGGCCCGTTA
>JAGWGY010000071.1 GCA_028867115.1 Microcaldota archaeon | reverse complement strand
CAGGAACATAATGCACAACATCGTGATAGAAAAGCTCGACAGGATGGTCGCGTGCATGTCGCTGGAGAGGACGCAGTTCCCCGGGATATACGAGTCGGTGGGCACCAGGAGAATCAGGAGGTAGCTACTTCTTTGTTATCGTTATGTTCTCGATCCCGAAGTTGATGTACGGGTCGCTCGGATCTACAGTCGAGTTTGGCGCAAGGAAGAATAGCTCGTTTCGGCCGGCGTTGAGGTGCAGCGTTACGTTGTATTCGCTGAGCTTGCCAGGCGAGAGCACGAACGTTGCGGCAGGCGAAGGCACGCTCTGCGTTGCCACCGGGTTGGCGTACAGGTAGAGCGGGGCGTCATTTTGGTATGAGGATGCTAGCATGCTCAGGCTAGCGTCCTGGGCTGTCGGCGACCAGATGTCTATTGCGCGGACATTTGAGCCCCAGAAGATATGGCTGAACGTCTGGTTGCACGAGAGCGCCGACTGGCAGAGCTCGAACCCGGGGATCCACGACCCTGAGCCGGCGCCTATCGATGTGTATGCGATT
>JAGWGY010000070.1:273-540 GCA_028867115.1 Microcaldota archaeon | reverse complement strand
AGAGGAGGCGTTGCCCGTGTCCAGAAGGAGCGCATACCATGTGGCTGACGCGCTATTCGACAAGTACATAAAGCCGGGTCTGTTCCAGCCCGCATTCGTGCTCGATTATCCTGCATACATGTGCCCCCTCACAAAGGACAAGCGCGGCAACCCAAAGCTCAGCGAGAGGTTCGAGCTCTATATCGCCGGAAAAGAGGTCGGCAACTGCTACACCGAGCTGACAGACCCCATAGAGCAGAGGAGGAAGTTCGAGGAGCAGGAATCCGA
>JAGWGY010000070.1:0-263 GCA_028867115.1 Microcaldota archaeon | reverse complement strand
AGAGGAAGAAGGGTGACGCAGAGGCGCCGCCCTCGGATGAGGAGTTCCTCAGTGCGATAGAGACGGGGATGCCGCCAACCGCAGGCATGGGGGTGGCTATAGACAGGCTCTCGATGATTTTTACGGACAATAAGTCTATAAAGGAAGTTATACCATTCCCCTCATTGAAGCCAGAGTTCAAGGACACAAAGCGCGATTAGGGATTAGCGTGGAAAAAAACCGCGAACGCGACCTGCCGGCCAGCAGCATCGGCACGCTGGGTT
>JAGWGY010000006.1 GCA_028867115.1 Microcaldota archaeon | reverse complement strand
AACTGAGTTATAATAACAAATTAATAGTTAAATACCTATCTGAGCCGCCGCCGATTGACGCCTTCAGTGCATCATGTGCTGGTGCTCCCCATCCTTCCTGAGGTTTGTCCTTATTAGGATGAAGGAGATGCATGCCCCAAGCGCGGCAAAGATGCCGCCTATCAAGAATGCGAAATGGTATCCCGAGTTTAGCGCCGCCATTGCTGGCGCGCCTGCAGCAACAAGGCTGCCAGTGCGCAGCGACGCGAGGCTTGCAAGTACCGCAAGCCCAAGTGCGCCTCCCATCATAAACGATGTGTTGACCACGCCCGACGCAAGGCCGGATTCGTGAGGCTTCACATCGTTCATCGCTGCAAGCAGCATGGGGTTGAATGCCATGCCTGCTCCGACCCCGAGAAGTATCATGCTAGGGAGCACGTCATATAGGAAGCTCCCGTGCAGCGGCGCATTTGTGAAAAGCATCAGGCCTATCGCCGCAAGAGCAAGGCCTGCTCCAAGAGGCGCGCGTATGCCGAACTTCAGAACAAGCTTTGCCGAGATTCCCAGTGAGAAAATCCCCATTATTATGTTTGCTGGCAGGAACGAGAGCCCTACCTGCAGAGGCGTGTATCCCAAAATCAGCTGCAAATACAGCGCCGATAGGAAGAACCATGCGAACATCCCAGCCGCCCACAGTATCGCGACAACGTTTGCCGTTGCAAGGTTGCGCATCCTGAAGATGTGCAGTGGCATCAGCGGGGCATGGGACTTCCTCTCAACGAATATGAATATTGCAGCGAGCAGCACCGAAGCCGCAAGCAGACCGACCGTCTGCACAGAGGCCCATCCCGCCTGGTTCCCATTGACAATCGCATATATCGCGAGCATCAGGGCCGCAGTGATTGTCACTGCGCCAAGAAAGTCGATGTGCCTTGCCGCAGACTCGTTCCTGCCCTCCGGCAGGAGCGTTCGACCAAGGGCAAAAACCGCGATTCCGATAGGAATGTTTACGAAGAATATCCAGTGCCAGTTCAGCGTGCTTGTGAGCGTACCTCCGAGCAGCACCCCTATGCTCCCTCCGCCTGCAGCTATGAACCCGAAGAAGCCCATCGCCTTCGCGCGCTCTGTTGCGCCTGTGAACATGGTCATGACGAGCGAGAAACCCACCGCAGAGACAAGGCTTCCCCCTATCCCCTGTATCGTGCGCGCGGCAACGAGCAGGAGCTGCGAATTCGACAGCCCGCATGCAAGAGAAGAGATGGTGAATATTACAATGCCAGTAAGGAAGAGCTTCCTGTAACCGAACAGGTCGCCTAGCCTCCCTCCAAGCATCAGGAACCCTCCGAAAGTGAGCAGGTATGCGTTGACGACCCAGGCAAGCGCCGCGTTCCCGAACCCGAGGTCCTGCTTAATCGATGGCAGCGCGACGTTGACTATAGTCACGTCCAGAACGATCATCAGCACCCCTAAGGACAGGACTGCGAAAGCAAGCCATCGTTTGCGGTTGTCGTTTTTATCAGTGATGGGATTACCTCAATAGATAGAAAATTCTGATACTGCTATCAGAGCTCGACCTTCTTGACTTCGAGCTTTGCCATCGGCGCAACGCGGCTTGCGACCTTCATCGCCTCCACCTGGAAGCTGCCGTCTATAACCGACTTGACGAACTCCTCTGTGGTCTTTGATGCGATGTAATCGTTTGCAAAATCGATGACAGCCTTTCGGATGCCAGCCTTCTTCGGCGTGTTGATCTTGTACCTGCTGATCCCGATCAGCTTGAGCACAATCTTCTTCCCCGCGCTGTCCTTGTGCTTTGATATCGTGTAGACCGCGCTGCTCCCCCTCCTCACAAGCGAGTGGGTGTAGCTGTATATCTGCTCGAGGTAGCCTATCTCGGTCTGCGCAGCATTTCCTTTTGCGCTGCTCACGCGCAGGCCTATTGTCATGAATGAGTGGGACGGGTTCTTCGTTATCCAGGAGAGGCTCACCTTTATCACCCTCCCCATGACAGACGATTCATCCTGCGCCGGGATCTCCCCGATCACAGCCTCGCCGAGTATCTGAGGGGTGTGGACGTTGAACCACTGCTTGGTCTTCCACTTCTCTATCGATTTTTGAGTAGCTGCCATCTAATCATCTTCCCTTGATCAGCAGGGCCGCCTTGCCTGGCTCGTACTTCCAGTCGAGCGGTATCACTCCTGCCTTCTTGTAGTATTTCGTGAGCCTCCAGATCTTAGACTCCACCCTCTGCAGCCTTGTCCTGCTGTAGGTGTCCTTGTTGTTCTTGCCTATGTGAGATCGCATCACCACCGCCTTCTTTATAAGGTCCAAAAAGTCCTGAGGGAAGTCGGTCTTCACGCCCTTCTCCTTGAGTATCTCGCCCAGCCTCTTGCCGAAAATCTGCTTAATGTACCTTGCGCCGTGCTTCTCCTTAAGCATCTGCCCTATCTGCGCCTGGTGCATGTTCTGCTTCGCATAGCCGACAATCGCCTCCTCGAGCTGCTCCTTTGTGAGCTGGAGGTCCTCCGGCATCCTGCCTATCTCTACCTCCGGCTTTCTTGATTTAGCCCTTCCGTGCCCTCCTGTGTGCATTCGCGCCATAAATCCACTGAGTTATCCTAAGTTAATATTATTTTGCGATAGGAAAGTAACAAAGCAATGCTGTGAATTCAGTCCTATCTGCACATATCTATGGTAAAGAACATTTATAAGTATTATCTTAAATTGGCGCAGTTGCAATCTGCGCAAGCACCCATTGCACGCGCGCATTATTATTATACAAAAAGCTACGCAGGCTTAATATACTAATTATCTAATACACTATGTAAAGTAGTGAGCATATGGCACGCAAGAGACGGATGCAGCCCGGAGACCCGACATCAGAAGAGCTTGACGCAAGGAAGCGCCAGATACCGGCGTTCTTCAGGAGACTGCTAGGAGCAGAAGATGAGGATAAGCTTGCATCGAACATGATCAACCGCGATAAGGTCCTCACCCTCCTTGAAAACGAGACCAAGGGCGCATTAAAGGCCGCAAAGAGGGCCTAAAAAGCCACAAAATCCGGCTTAAATAGCCGGTTTTGCGACCGAAAGATTTAAATATCTAATTCTACACTAATAGTATTACTTATTTTGATAATGTTTAAAAGACTAACTGTGCTTTTTCGAGAGCACGGTGTTTACGCTAAGGTGAATTGAATGGCAGTGAAAAAGCAAAAAGCTAAATCAAAGACTCTCTCAAAGAGCAGGAGCAGGCCGAGCGCAGCCGAATCCCCAATCATTGAGACATCAAGACCGGCCCCTGGCATCACATTTGCACAGGAGGACATAGGTATGCCTGAAGTCAAGGTATCCCACGATCAGCACCAGGCGCCAAGGATCGCCGGCAAGGCGAACCGGTGCCCTAGCTGCGGATCGTCAGATGTTATCTACGACAGCGAGAAGGGCGAGCTGGTGTGCAACGCGTGCGGCCTTGTGATAGAGGAGAACGTGACTGACAGCGGCCCTGAATGGAGGGCTTTTGATGCCGACCAGAGGAATTCGAGGGCGAGGACCGGGGCCCCGATAAAGTACATGAAGCCAAACAAGGGTCTCGTAACCGAGATAGACATGTACAACCGCGACATCCGCGGGGCGAGGCTGCCTTCAAAGAGGCAGGCGCAGCTCTACAGGATGCGAAAGTGGCACAAGAGGGCAAGCATAGCAAGCTCAAGCGAGCGAAACTACCTGATTGCTCTGCCTGAGCTCAACAGGGTTGCATCATACCTCGGGCTCCCTGACAACATAAGGGAGAGCGCCGCACTACTCTATAGGCAGTGCGTCAAGAACAACCTGATAAGGGGAAGGCCGATCGAGACTGTGGTCAACGCCGCCCTGTACGCGACGTGCAGGAACGCAGGCATGCCAAGGACGCTAGACGAGATCGCACAGATATCGGGAGTCCCTAAGAAGGAGATAGGCAGGGCGTACCGCGTTGTCTCTCACGAGCTCAACCTCAAGATACCGCTCACAGACCCTTCGGCATACGTGCCAAGATACGTCGCTGCGCTCAAGCTCAGCGGCGAGGCGCAGGAGAAGGCGAGCCTGCTCCTTAAGCAGGCGATGAAGAAGGGCCTGGTCAGCGGAAGGTCCCCGACAGGGGTTTCCGCTGCCGCGGTCTACATCGCAGGCGCACTTGTCGGAGAGAGAAGGACGCAAAAAGAGGTCGCGGACGTTGCAGGAGTGACAGAGGTCACGATAAGGAACAGGTACCGCGAGCTCAAGCAGGAGCTTAACATAGACGTCAACCTCTAAGGCTTGGAATTTCTTTTATTTTTCCATTCTTTATTTTTTTAAGTGCCCAATATGCGCAAACTGCTCGCAATAGTGCTCATACTGCTCACAGCCCAGATAAGCGGAGCGCAGAGCGTAAGCAGCGCAAACTACTCAGTTGCGTACGCAAGCCAGACAATAAACACCACACTTGCATACATTGGCAATGTAAACCAGAGCGGCTACCTGATTTTCTACCCACACCTCTCTGCAGCATACAACTACATAGGCGAGGCCCAGAAGGCCTACCGCAGTTCGCCTAACACCGCGGTCGAGTACGCAGCACTTGCGATGCGCTCTGCCCAAGAGGAATACTCAAGGATAAGCTCTTTTCGCGCTGCCTCTTTTGCAGTGATGTCCTTTTTTACAATAGTCTCCTTTGCGCTAATGTATGCGGTAATGCGCAGGGTTTCGGTCTCCCGCGCAAGGAAATAGTTTATTAAATACTTCCTTGCCGATGTCTAATGTTTAGATGCCCAAACGCCTGCAGAGCACTATGGAATTCTTCATGACATACGGTTGGGCGATTATTACGGCCGTGGTTGTGGTGGGCATAATGTTCGCCCTAGGCATCTTTAGCAGCCCAATTCCGATACAATCCTGCATCCTGGTACCGGGATACATCTGCAACCACCCAATACTTACAAATCAGGGAATCCTGACATTCAACCTAAGCTACATAGGCCAGACAATAACAGTGACTGGCATTGGCTGCAACAGCGGCAACCTGCCCCCAGCATCTCTCCAGAGTGTAAATTTTGTCCTTACTTCCAATAGGGGGAGGAGCATAACAGTGTCCTGCCCTATCTCCTCAAATTCATTCGGCACCGCATTCCAGGGGCACCTCTGGCTGCAGTACAACACGCAGACGCAGAGCAACCTTGTTTCGGACATAGGGGTGATACTGGGGGCAGTAAATACCAGAACCAGCACCTCAACGACTTCGACCTCAACGACATCAACGACCTCCACCTCCACAACATCTTCAACTTCAACAAGCACGACCACCAGCTCTACATCCACCTCAACGTCAACCTCTACCACCACGTCCACGTCCACCTCAACGACATCAACCTCCACCTCAACTTCTACGTCTACTTCCACAACAACATCGACATCAACCACAACAATACTGCAGTGCATCAACTTTGCAGGCGGGACTTGCAACGGCGATATAATCTACACTCAGAACACCCAGCTCTCCAGCCCTGCAATCGCAGCAAACATGATCCTGGTGGAAGCAGGCGTGACTGTTGACGAGTATGGGAGTTACATGCAGGCCAATGTGGCGTTTTACAATCAAGGGACTGTAACTGACGGGTTTTCAGGCGGCGGAGGCGGCGGAGGCGGAGTGGGAGGGTACGAGGAAGGGTGCCAGGGATATGGCTCACCGATGAACGGGCATCCCGGTTCTGCAGGCAGCAGCGGAATCTCGAAGACAAGCCATTATCTGGGCACAACCCTGACTAGCGGCGCAGGCGGCGGAGGCGGAGGAGGCGGTGCTGGTGGAAATGGAAACGGCTGCGAGACTGCAGGTGCAGGTGGAAGCGGTGGCAAAGGAGGTGGCATAGTGGAGGTTTATTCGGGCAATATAGTAAATTCGGGCGCGATAACAGTATCTGGATATAGTGGCGCTGGGGGAGGCGCAGGCTTTAAATGGCTCACAATAGGCGAGGGCGGAGGAGGGGGCGGTGGCGCTGGGAGCGGCGGCACAATTTTCCTTGCATACTCAACTTCACTTGTGCAGGGCACTGTTTCATACGGCCCTGGTTCTGCAGGCGCAGGTGGCAGCGCAGGCGCATCTAACCAACCATGTTCTCCAAGTCCTTCCGCGTATGCCAACCCTGGAACCTCAGGAAGCGGGGGCAGTGGAGGCAGCGGCGGCAACAACTACAGCTGCGGCCAGCTATTTGCCAGCGGGGCGTCAGGCGCAAGCGGCACTGCGTCTTCTGGCCAGCTAATAACAAACGCCGGATGGACGCACTAACTAGGATATGCGGATCTATCAGAACAGCATGCAAAATAACCTTTTAATATCCACTTGCTGATAGTTCTCTGATAAGATGGGATTGAGGAACCTGAAGGGTCAGTCCGCAAGCGAGTTCCTTCTAACTTACGGTTGGGCGTTCCTGCTTACAGCAATAGCTGTGATAGCCCTCTATACATTCATCGCAGCGCCACAGGCGATTGGAGGAGGCGGCGCGACCACATGCACCACGAATTCCGGCCCGCACTGCATGGACGTGCTAGTCGGCGCAAACGCATTTGCAATACAGGTCGCGATGCTCCTGGTAAACGAGCAGCCATATCCAGTCTACAATCCTACCCTGTACATGAACGCATCATGGGTCGGCACATTCACGCAGATCTGCCAGCCGCAGATAACGCTGCCTGGGGGAACCATACTATGCAATGCGGTTCTCACAAGGTCCCCTCCGGTGAACGGGATGCTGCTAAACAGCCCATTCACATTAAGCTATATCCCGTGCCCCAGCGCAAACTCTGTCACATGCTCAACAGGCACGCCGCAGAGCTTCACCGGCCAGTTCAGCACGCACCTTGGCGCGGGGATTGCAAACACCATCGCAACAGTGAATGTGATAGCGCAGAACGCAACGCAGTCATCAACAGGATCTGCACTTGACAGGATAACTGCGATAGTTGACATCCTTGGCTTCCCTGTCACCGGCGCCACGGTCAGCTTCTCCACGAATACCGCAAATGCGATAATAACCCCGACAATAACCTCTTCAGATGCGACAGGGAACGCCGTCGCATATGTCACGAGTTCGTATCCAGGCTGCGTTCTGATAACAGGGAACTACGCGAGCATTAACGCAAATACCGTTGTGACATTCACCTAAGGCAGGGCAAGTGATAAAAGCACTGCACACGTATAGTTTGCAGGCGTTTGGATGGCGATGAAAGGTCAGTCAGCAAGCGAGTTCCTGATGACATACGGCTGGGCGTTCCTTATCGCCGGAATCGCAATAATATCATTCTTCAGCGTTGTATCCGCGCCGCTTCTGATAAACAACAACTTCTGCAGCATCGACTCTGGGCCATACTGCCAGGACGTCCTGGTTGGGTCAAACGCATTCGCAATACAGGTTGCGGTGCTGATGACAAACACCCAGACATATCCGGTCTATCGGCCAACCCTGTACATGAATGCCTCGTGGGTGGGGACATTCACGCAGCTCTGCCAGCCGCAGATTGCCCTACCTGGCGGCGCGATCCTGTGCAATGCGGTAGTCACAAGGTCTCCTCCGGTGAACGGGGTGCTTGTATCAGGAAGCTTCATAGCAAGCTACGTCCCGTGCCCCAGCGCAAACGCCATAGCCTGCGCTACTGGGACGCCGCAGAGCTTCACAGGGCAGTTCAGCACGCACGACCAGTCTTATATCGCAAACACTCTAACATCAATCTCCCTGCAGGCACAGAACCTCACCCAATCCTCGTCCTCCTCCGCGCTAGACCCTGTGACCGCAAGCATAACAATACTTGGCTTTCCCCTCTCAGGCGCCACAGTCACCTTCTCATCAAACACTGCGAATGCAATCGTTAGCCCGACAATAATCACTACAGGGTCGAGCGGCAATGCGATAGCATACGTCTCAAGCGCATATCCCGGATGCGTGCTCATAACCGGAAACTTCGCAAGCACAAACGCAAATACTGTAATAACATTTACGTGAGCATTGCCCTCAAATCAGCCAAGCACAACTCTGGTCCCAACACTTATGTTATTCCTTGAGGCAAATCCTGCCTGCGCCTCTATGACGTAATTTGCGAAGGCGTTCGGCGTGTATACTTCGCAGCTGCTGGGACTGAAGCAGCTTGTGGCGTTCCTGGCGATATAAACAACAGTTCCGGAGCCTGCCGTTGCGTTCACCCAGATTATGTCAAGATTGTAGTATGTGTCGTACATCCAGAACGGGTAGACCGCCGGCTTTGGGAAAACGAAGAGCGCGATGGTGCCGTTCGTCACGGTCTTATTCATCAATCCCTGCTGCCACTGCGCCATATTCACCTCAAGGTTTGTGATTGCAAAGCTTCTGCCCCCAAAATTTACGCTTGTGAAATGAGGGCTACCGACCGAAAGGTAAAAGAGGGCAGCAATAATGGCAACAAGGATCATTGCCGCGACCACTGCAATGGCTCTGCCCCGGATTTTCATGCATTTCCCTTATATAATTAGTGCTCGCTATAAAAACGAATATGCCTAGGGTGCGTTAGTGAAGATACTCCAGCAGCATGTAGATTTCATAGAGTACGAGCCAATCGCCAAGGAGATAAAGTCGGCCGAGGAGGCGGAGAAAAAGAAGGTAAGGTACGATGACATCTTGGTGCTCTTCACAACGATCGAGAACGGGGATACCAATGACACGGCAAGGATGGCGATAGACGACGTACAAAAATTCCTAAAGAATCTGGGCAAGAATACGATCCTGATATACCCGTTCGCCCATCTGAGCAGCAACCTTGCAAGGCCCCTAGACGCTCTTGGGATTCTTGATGCGATGGAAGCGCGCGCAAAAGAACTCGGCATAACGACCCACAGGTCGCCATTCGGTTGGAACAAGCAGTACTCGCTCAAGATAAAGGCGCACCCTCTAGCAGAGCAATCCAGGTCCTATTCGCATTCTACAACCGCGAAAAACGCAAGCAAGAAGGTTGACTCAGCGAAAACCTCTGCACAGGCCGACCTCACCATAGTAAAGAAGAGCAACTGGTCTGGGCTTCCGGAGACAGATCACAGGACCATAGGGGAGAAGTTGGACCTATACAGCTTCCAGGAGGTTTCCCCTGGAATGACATACTGGCACCCAAAAGGGTATGTGGTATACAAGGAGCTGATGAGGTTTATTAGGCAAAAGCTGGATCAATACGGTTACCAGGAAATTGCGACCCCTGCATTTGCAAACCTTGCGCTCTGGGAGGTGAGCGGGCATAGCGACCACTACAAGGAGAACATGTATACATTCTCCTCAGAGAACCAGGTCTTCGGGCTCAAGCCAATGAACTGCCCCTCTACAATACTGATATTCAACTCAAGGAAGTGGAGCTACAAGGACCTTCCGGTCAGGCTTGCTGATTTTGACAAGCTTTACCGGAACGAGGTAAGCGGATCGCTCACCGGGCTTTTCAGGGTAAGGGAGCTCACCCAGGACGACGCCCACCTTTTTGTCAGGGATGATCAGGTGGAGGCGGAGCTGGTAATGCTACTAAAGATGATAAGCGAGATGTATCAGGTATTCGGATTGGAATACACTGCAAAGCTCTCTACTATGCCGGACAGCCATCTTGGCGACGAGGCCCTCTGGACAAGGGCGATCGACGCGCTCAAGGCAGGCCTAAATGCGAACAAGATGAAATTCGAGGTGAAGGAGAAGGAGGGCGCATTCTACGGCCCGAAGATAGACTTCGACATAAAGGATTCAATGGGGAGGGCATGGCAGTGCGCGACAGTGCAGCTTGATTACCAGTTGCCGAAAAGGTTCGGACTTGAGTATACCGGGGAGGACGGAAAGCAGCACACCCCTGTGATAATACACCGAGTGATATACGGCTCGCTTGAGCGATTCATCGCCGTTCTCACCGAACATTACCAAGGCAAGTTCCCGACCTGGCTCGCCCCGGTGCAGACGCGCGTCATATCGATCTCCGAGGGAGCAAACGAATACGCAAGAGAAGTCCATAAGAAATTGAAGGATTCTGGCATAAGGTCCGAGTGCGACGACAGCAACAAGACCCTTGAATACAAGATACGCGAAGCGCAGCTGATGAAGGTCCCATATATGCTCATTGTTGGAGGCAAGGAGGTCGAGGCAAAAACAGTTGCCGTCAGGGCAAGAAGCGGCGGCCAGAAATTCGGAGTGAAGATCGAGGACTTCATAGAGAAGATGAAGGTAGAAGTGGAGAACAAGGCGCCGAGCCCAAACTGAGCGGATCGCATGGCTGAAAGCAGGAAGCAGATACTTGAAACTATGTCAAGGATGATCGCGATCCCTGCGATATCCCCTCTTTCAGGGGGAGATGGCGAATCAAAGCGCGCAGACTACCTTGAGAAGGTGCTGAGGGGCTGGGGCCTCAAGGCCAGGAGGTTCGACTACAAGGATGAGAGCGGCGCGAAGCGGTCAAATCTTGTTGTGAAGCACGGCAACGCGCCTAAGACAATCTGGATACTACCGCACATAGATACCGTCTCTGAAGGCGACATGAGCGCCTGGAAGAGCGACCCGTTCAAGGTGAAGATCAAAGGCGACCTCATAATCGGCAGGGGTGTCGAGGACAACGGGCATGCTGTGATTGCAGGCATGTACGCCCTCAAGTCGCTGCTCGGCAAGAAGCTAAAGTACAACTTCGGGCTTGTGCTTGCTGCAGACGAGGAGACCGACAGCGTTTACGGGGTTAAAAAGCTGCTAAAGGAAGGGATATTCAGGCGAGGCGACATGTTCATCGTTCCGGATTGGGGGCACAGGGACGGGGCAAAGATAGAGATTGCTGAGAAAGGAATAATCTGGCTCAAGGTCACCGTCCACGGCCAGCAGGTGCACGCAAGCGATCCACACAAGGGCAAGAACGCGCTGCGCATCGCTGCGCAGTTCATGCTCGATATTGATAGGTACCTGCACAAGAAGTATGCGATAGTAGACCGCAGGTTCGGCCCGTCATACTCCACATTCGAGATGACAAAGAACGAGAAGAATGTGGAGAGCATAAACATACTGCCGGGGAAGGAGGTATTCTACCTGGATTTCAGGGTGCTCCCGAACTACAGGATTGACGCGATAATAAGGGACATCAACAGGATAAAGCGCAAGTACGACGCGAAAATAGACATCGAAACGGTCCAGAGGTCAGATCCTGCACCTCCAACCAGCGAGAGATCTGAGGTTGTGCGCATGCTCGCCGCCTCGATAAAGAAGGAGATAAAGGTAAGCCCGCAAACGATGGGGATTGGCGGCGGGACTATAGCCGCGCCATTTAGGAAAGCTGGATACGAAGTTGCGGTATGGAGCATGCAGGACAACTGCGCGCATCAGCCAAACGAGTTCATGCGCATAAGCAACATAATGAAGATGATCCGTGTTTTCGCGCGCATCTTCTCCTAAATGACCAAGTTTTAAATAAGTTCTTGGAGAATGTTAAGTGATCAAATGGCAACAGTTTCACAACCGCAGTCCCAGGCAGGGGTGATGAGCTTCTATGACGCCCCGGCAAGAGGCCCGCAGATGAACGCAAAGTTCGTTCTTGTTGCGATTGTGGTATTTGCCATAGTGATACTCGTCCTAGACCACCTGGCAAAATAGAAGATTATGCCAGAGTAAAGATGTCTCTTCTCTTCTCGCTCACGTCTCCGCTTTCAGCTAGCAGGTAGAGTATCGCCCTTGCCCCGTCCTCATCGGCGTCAACAGCGCCTGCGACATCATCAACCTTCCTCTCCCCCTCCTTTAATTCCTTAAGTATCTTGGTCCCGAACCTATCAAAATAGGAGCGCATCACGATGTAGAACTTCTTGTTGAACGCGCGCGTGCCAAGCACCATCCCGTGCCTTATGCTGTCCTCAAGCGCAAGGGAGAGGCTCGACGCCTCTGCTTCTGATTGTAGCACGACGAATCCGTTCTTCTCAAGCGACTTGACGTTCTCATTTTCAACAGGGACCTGCTGCCTTTGCCTCTGCGGCTCGATGACCTTAACCTCCATGGGCTTTTGCTGCTCCCTGCCCTTTCTCATCAGGAATCTCTCATAGACGCTCTTTGATATGCCAAACAGCGGTTCCATCCCCTTCTCCTTTGCGAACAGGTTGACGACCTTCTTCTTTAGCATCCCTTTGAGGAGCAAACGCTCCTCGTGGTTGAGCAGCTTTGTGACGTTCGCCTTTGTCCTCTGGCCGTACTTGAGGGTGTCGAGCTTCTTGAGGACGTCTATCTCATCTGCAGACAACGCTTGCGGTCCCGAGTACTGCTGCTTCTCGACCTCCTTGGGCTGCGCCTTTCCGGTCAGGAGCTCTGCGATGTCCGCCTTCTTTGCAAACAGGTACGATGCGCTGCCGGAGCGTATGAAGTCCATGTCATCGCCCTCCTTGAGCTTGAGCGCCTGCACAACGTCAAGCGGGAGGTAGACAATCAGCTTGTCGTTCTTGCTCTTGTAAATCTTTGCCATCCCTATGCCCCAATTTAGAATTACGGTATAATATGCCTCTGCAAAGTCTAAAAGGCTGAGCGTGTATTTATATTGGTTAAGATGGCGACCCAAAGGCTTCAATCGGTAATAGAGTATCTCTCAACATACAGCTGGGCGATTCTCGCTGCGGCTGTGATTGTGGGAATAATGTTCGCGCTCGGCATATTCAGCAGCCCTTTACCTATACAGTCCTGTATTCTAGTTCCAGGGTATGTCTGCAGCCATCCGATCCTCACAAACCAAGGGCTCCTGACGTTCAACCTCAGTTATGTTGGACAGACAATTACAGTTACGGGGGTAGGCTGCAACAGCGGGAATACGCCCCCCGCAACTCTGCAGAGCGCAAACTTTGTTCTTACTTCGAACAAGGGCACCAGCATAACCGTCGAATGCCCAATCTCCTCAAACGCATTCGGAACCGCATTCCAGGGGCACCTCTGGCTGCAGTACAACACACAGACCCAGAGCAACCTTGTTTCAGATATAGGCGTCATCCTGAGCGCTGTCAACACGCAGACAAGCACGTCGACAACTTCCACATCGACAACATCCACATCAAGCACCAGTTCAACGAGCACTTCAAGCACAAGCTCGACCTCTTCATCATCAACATCCTCAACATCAACATCAACCACTTCCACAACCTCGATCTCACCCCCTGTTTTCAATCCCACAAGCGGAAACTACTCTGGGGATATCGTGTATAGCGTTTCTACCACTCTCACAGGAGCAGTGATAGGAGTAAACATGATTACAATCAACAGCGGGGTTACTGTTGATGAATGCGGCAACTATCTCCAGGGGAATGCGGAGATAATAAATAGGGGAATAGTTACCGACACGTGCAGCGGAGGATCGGGAGGAGGGATCAGCACCTCAGGAAATGCAGGATCGACAAGGACAAGCAAGTACTTTGGACAGTCTCTTATTGCCGGACATGGAGGTGCAGGAGGCGGCGCGGGAGGCGGCGGGGGAAGCGGAAACAGCGCCGGATGCTCAAATTGTGCCGGAAACGGCGGCTCTGGGGGCAAGGGAGGCGGAATCGTAGAGCTTTATGCAAACGTTATAAATAATCAGGGAACAATAAGCGTTAGCGGCTTTGCGGGCGCATCCGGTGGAGGCGGAGGATTCTGCGCCTGCAACTGTCCCTCCGGCACAAGCGGCGCTGGCGGAGGCGGAGGCGGCGGAAGCGGTGGCACGGTAATGATAGGATATGTGACTAGCGTTACTTTCGGAACAATTACTGTGGGTGCCGGCTCCCCAGGTTCAGGCGGGCCTGGAGGAAGCGGCAGCGGAGGAGGATGCTGCACATCAAGCGGAGGAGCTGGTGCAGGCGGAAGCGGAACCAGCGGAGGGTCAGGGGGAAACGGCGGGCCAACATTTGATGCGAGATGCAGCAGTGGCCCTGGGCCCGGCGCTGGGGGGAGCGGAGGGACTGGTTACTCTCCCGTGACCGGCAGTATAATAGAGATGTCCGGCTGGACTCATTGATGTCTGGCATGACTCTGGCTGGCAACCTTGAGGCGAGTTGCGGGGCCATTCCGCATTATGTAGAAGGCATTTAACCTTTAGCTTTTCATCTATACCTAGGTTATACCGCATATGATGCGCATGCGCAGCTTGCAAGACCTTAAGGAATTTGCACAATTCACGAGTAAGATACTCACTACAGAACAGATGCATGCCGTCGACGTGAACCTGCGCGAAATGGGCGTCTCCGAAGCAAAACTCATGGAGAACGCGGGCAAGGCGGTTTCTGACTTTGTCGGCAAGAACTTCTCGCACGACAAGAGGATACTTGTAGTGTGCGGTCTGGGCAACAACGGCGGCGACGGATTCGTGGCCGCTCGCAACCTCTCACTGAACAGGGAGATCACAATAGCGCTCCTTGGCAACAAATCCGAGATAAAAACGCCGGAATCGAGGAACCTGTTCTCATCGCTCCTCACCATAAGCAACATAGCGGTGGTTGAGAACGCCTTCGGCATGATGCGCGAGCTGCTGAAGGAGAGCGACGTCGTGATAGACGCGATATTCGGGGTCGGCTTCCATGGGAAGATGGACGAGAGGGTCGCGGAGGCGATAAGGCAGGTCAACAAGAGCAGGACCAAGGTCGTGGCAGTCGATGTTCCATCCGGATTGTCCTCTTCTCCTGAAAATGGAAACGAGGTCATAAACGCAGACCATACCATAACGTTCCACAAGATGAAGGACGTGCTCGTCAGGAGCAAGAACGCCGGCAAGGTGAGCGTTGTGGATGTGGGGATACCGATAGAGGCGGAACTAATATGCGGCAAGGGTGAGCTTGAGCTAGCCGCAAGGCCGCGGAACATCTACTCGGGCAAGCACGATAACGGGAGGACCATCATAATAGGGGGCAACGACCGTTTCCACGGCGCCCCTATCCTGGCATCCCTTTCCTCGCGCATGACGCTTGCAGCGCTCAGGGTTGGGCTGGGATACGCTGTCACATGCGTTCCGCAAAGCGTGGCGCCGATAGCAAAATCCATCTCCCCAAACCTGATAGTGTGCAAGTTCGCTGGCGAGAACCTCTCAATGCAGGATGCAAAGATGCTCAAGGCAGAGATCGATAAGGCCCAATCCGTTGTCATAGGGCCTGGGCTTGGGAAGGATGAGGATTCGCAGAAGGCGGCCGCGGAACTGATAAAGTACTCGGTAGGCAAGGGCAAAAGGATCATTGTTGATGCAGATTCGATATTCTCGCTTAGGTTCATAAAGAAAAAACTTGGAGAAAAAGCAATCATCACCCCAAATGACAAGGAGTTCCTATCCCTCTCAAAGACCAAGCTTGATGCAAGGGACCTAAGGCAGAGGGTGAAAGCCGCAATGCAGGTTGCAAACAAACTCGGGACGAACGTAATACTCAAAGGCCACGAATCAATCATAACTGACGGGACAAGGCTCAAGATTTCCCAATCAAAGACCGCTGCGCTTGCCACATTCGGAACAGGCGACATACTTGGGGGCATACTTGGAGGGTACGCGGCACTAAACGATGACATGTTCCTTGTCGGTGCCGCCGGCGCGTGCCTGCTTGCAAGGGCAGGGGACGAGATGTACAAGCAGAAGGGCAACCACGGGATAGCATCAGACCTTGTCGAGTTGATACCAACCATTTTAAAGGAGTTCGACAAGAATGTAGATTGATCGAATGCACTCAAATCCTTATGCGCAGGT
The DNA here is from genome assembly GCA_028867115.1 of Microcaldota archaeon. Taxonomy (GTDB): domain Archaea; phylum Micrarchaeota; class Micrarchaeia; order Micrarchaeales; family CABMGC01; genus JAGWGI01. Next base: position 13,366 of record JAGWGY010000006.1, on the reverse strand, counting down.
GAGGGCGGAGTTTGCAGACCTCCTAAAGAAGGCGATAGCATCAGCCTTCCGCGAGGCAAAGATCAGCGAGGACGAGATACTCCAGACGATAACGACCCCGAAGAGCGAGCTGGGCGACATCAGCTCTTCCGTTGCATTTCGGCTATCAAAGACGCTAAAACGCAACCCGCACGAGATAGCGGCACAGGTCGCAAAACATATTCAAAAAGGCGGAACGGTCGCCGAAGTTTCAGAGCTCAACTCGTACATCAACGTCTCGATAGGCGAGAAGAAATACTCCGGCATGCTGCTGGAGTCCGTTGCGAATGAGAAGGAAGGCTACGGCATGTCCGATTTGGGGAATGGGGAGCGCGTGATTGTGGAGTTCCCAAGCGTGAACCCCAACAAGCCCTGGCATGTGGGCCATGTCCGGAACGCACTGCTGGGCACCGCGATATCAAACATGATGTCATTTTGCGGCTACGACGTTGTGCGCTCTGATTACATAGACGATCTCGGGCTGCAGATGGCCGAGAGCCTCTGGGGATGGCAGCACCTGAGCAGCAAGCCGGACAAGAAGCTCGACCAGTGGCTTGGCGAGCAGTATGTCGAGGTCAACAAGGAGATGAAAAAGCCAGGGGTCGAAGAGGAGATAAAAGCATCTCTCAAGAAGATGGAGGATGGCAACTCAAAGGAAGCGAAGACCGTAAGGGAGATAGCCGAGAGGTGTGTTGCCGCTCAGTCAGAGACTGCGTTCGCATATGGCGTATACCACGACACGATGGTGTGGGAGAGCGACATAGTTAGGGCAAAGCTTCTCGATGCGGCATTGGACATCGCTGCAGCGAAGGGGATAATAGAGACCCCAAAGAGTGGCAAATATGCAAATGCTACGATAGTCAGGCTTGAGAGGGTTGCCGAATTTGCAAAGGAGCTTGCCGGGAACGAGGAGGAGGCAAAGGTCATAGTCAGGAGCAACGGAGCTGCGACATACGTCGCAAAGGACTTTGCATTCCACATGTGGAAGTTCGGGCTGATAAGCGACAGCTTCAGGTACAAGAAGCTGCTCGACCAGCCAAATGGCGCCCCAATCTATGTGACTGCAGCGGAGGGCGAGAGGATGAACTTCGGAAGAGTCAAAAAGGCGATCAACATCATAGGTTCTGCGCAAAAGTACGAGCAGCTAGTGCTCAAATCAATGTTCTACCTGCTGGGGCGAAAGGAGATAGCGGAGGGGATAATACACCTCGCATACGGCGAGGTGAAAGTGGAGGGGGGCAACCTGAGCACAAGGCAGGGAACATGGATTGGCAGCGGCAGGAACTTCACCGCAGACGACCTGCTCAGGGAGGTGAAGGCGGCAGCATACGAGATCGTCTCGAAGAGCGAGAAGATAAAGGACAGCGAATCATTCGACTCGATTGCAAACGCAGTCGCGCTCGCAGCGATAAAGTTCGAGTTCCTGAAGATGGCCCCGGAGAGCGCGATGACCTTCTCATGGGAACGGGCACTCAGCTTCGAGGGCGACTCTGGTCCGTACTGCCTCTACACATATGCTCGCGCGGCAAGGGTGCTGGAGAAGGAGAGTTACAAATATGTGGGAAAGGCAGATGCATCACACATTGGAAGAGGACAGGATTTCGAGCTAATCAAGATGATAGCAATATTCCCTGACATAGCCGAGAAGGCGGCAAGCGAGCACAGGCCTAGCGTGATTGCAGACTACATGATAAAGCTGGCAAGCTCCTTCAGCAAGTTCTACGAGACGATGCCGATAATCAAAGGAGGCGAGGCAAAAGAGGCGAGGCTCGCACTCACATACTCCTTCAAGCAAACTATGGGTAACGCACTGCGGCTTCTGGGCATAGAGCCTCTGGAGAGAATGTAAAACTAACTCCTATTCCAAGTTTATGTTATCACACATGCTCCGATAGCTGTTGGGAGTAGAGCAGGGCCAGATTGCCACACACCTATACCAGATGACGAGACCGTCGCGTAATACGCTACGCCAGCTCCAGATTAGGTTCTCCTCATCTCATTGAACTTTATCGCCATGTCGCCAAGAGAGCGCTCAGCGTGGTCGAATCCTCCATCCAGCATGTTAATTATCTCCTTTAGCGCTTTTTTCCCCATCCCGTTGGTTGCGTTCAGAGTTACGGCGAGGGTCGCAAAAGCGATGCTGTTGTGTATAACGTCAAGCCCATCAGCATAGATCTGGTTGCTTGAAGAGACAATGCATGAGTAGTGCTGTGCAACAAACGGCAGCAGCTTTCCCTCTTCAGCCATGATAGCAAAAGATTGCGTGAATGCATCCTTCTCCCTGTTCCTCTTTCCGAACGTGGTTGCTACAAGGTTGCGCAGCGACACCCTTTCCCCGATGCTGCTGTAGTATATCGGGAAAAGAGTCTGGAATGCTACGCTTATGCCCTCCATTAAAAGCGATTCAGGCAGCGCGGTAAGCCTCAGCCCCTGCTCCCTTATGATTTTCATCTGCTCGAAGTCGACTCTGATCTCCAGCCCCGGAGCGCCGATCGAGAACTCCACCTCCTTGATCCCGTACTTCTCAAAGTGCTTTTCTATCTCGTCGAAGGTGCTAAGGAGCCTCTCCACCTCGACGTATTTTGCCTTTTCCGGCTTTCTGTCCTGGTACGACAACCCCAGGGCGTCTATTGCAAACTTTGCATACATCCCCGCTATGCTCTGCTTCGCATCCTTGTTTTTTGTCCCGGAATCTATGTATATCGTCAGGTTGTTTGCATACGGCCTGCCCTTATCAGATTGGTCCTTGAACTCTACGCATATGCTGTCCGGTACGCGCTTGCCGGTGGTCTCCTCAAAGCATCTCCTGATGGAATCGAGCTCGCCCCTTGCCCCTTTCTCAGTAATCGTCCTGTCTATGCTGAACAGGTTTTTTAGCCTCATCCTACTCCCAGCGTTGCGCCGCAAGTGTGTTCCATGTCCTCCTTTTTATATTTTGCCTAGGTTTTTGTTTGCGCAAGCCTTATCTTTGCGCCAGCCCTCTGCATATCACTTATGAAACCGGGGTATGAGACATCGACAGAGTCGGGATCAGTGACCGTCGTATTGCCAACGTACATCCCTGCAATGCACAGCGCCATGAACAGCCTGTGGTCCTCCTTGGCGTCAAGATGCGCCCCGTTTAGCGTTGGCCCCCTGGAAATGGTCAGGCCGTCCTCCCTCTCATCCGTCTTCATCCCCACCTTCCTGAGCTCATTTGCAAGTACCGCTATCCTATCCGTCTCCTTCTTCCTTGCATGGGCAACCCCATATATCTCTATGGGCCTCCTAGATTTTAGTGCGAGTATCGAAAGCGGCGGAAGCAGATCAGGTGTGTCGGATAGATCAAAACTACCCCCTTTCAACTCCTCAGCTGATCGCACGCTTATGCCTGAATTCATCTTCACATCAGCACCAAGCTTTTTGAGGATGTCTACTATCCGTTTGTCGCCCTGCGGCAGGTCGTCATAGCTTGCCGCCACCTTGAGATTTTTTCCGACAAGAACCGCGGCGGCAAGGAGCAGCGCAGCGCTTGAAAAGTCGTTTGGCACCGTGACGCTGGAAGGCTTGTAGCTTTGTGGCGCTATCCTGTACCTCTTGTGCCTCTTTACCTCCTCTACCTCGACCCCAAACTTCCCCATCATACCTACGGTCATGTCTATGTAGGGCTTTGAGACAAGATTGCCCTTTATCATTATCTCCAGCCCATTTGCGCTCTTTGGCGCGGCTATCATGAGCCCTGATATGAACTGGCTTGAAACGGACCCCTCTATCGAGACCTTCCTTCCGCCCATGGTGCCGCTTATCGTGATCGGGGGCCTGCCCCCCTCAGCGGTGCATTTAACGCCAAGGGATTCGAGCGCGTGTATTATCGGCTGCATCGGCCTGCCCCTCAGGCTGGCATCCCCTGTAAGCGTCACCCTCCTTCCGAACAGCGAGTATACCGCAGCAGATATTCGTATCGTTGTGCCGGAGTTTTCCGCATTGACGTTCCCTATCCTGACAGCAAACTTCTCAGGGCCTACCACCTTTACGGCGTTCCCCTCAATCTCTATCTCGGCGCCGAAATTCCTGCACGAGTTGATCGTGGCAAGGGTGTCCCTTGAGATTAGCGGCCGCAATATCGTGCTCTCCCCACGGGCAAGCGCTGCCATGAATATCGCCCTGTGCGTCGCGCTCTTGCTGGGAGGGCAAACCACAATCCCGCCGAGTACCGATTTATCGACAGTTGCGATCATGAAAACACCAATCAGTCGCGAAGAAGCTGCTCGATGTCCTCTCCCCCAAGCATGTCCGCAAGGCCGTAGAGCGTCTCCTTCACCTTCTCCTCCCCTCCCTCGATCATCCTGTAGAAAGTCCCTATCGACTTCAAGGAGTTCCTCTCCGCCCTGACCACAAGCTCGGTGAACAGATACGTCAGGCTATGGCTGACATCCTTGTAGAATTCGTTGGACAGAAGCGTGGCGGGGTCCTGCACGCAATCGACAGCCCTGCGCAGCCAGCCGGTGTACATCTCCTCTATGTACCAGTCTATGCTCCTGTCCTTAAGCGCGGACACGAACACCCCCGGCTGCAGGCCCTCTATCTCCTCCCTGATCTGGCCCTTTCCCTTGGTTATCGTCTTGAGAATCTGATCCGAGACATTCCACCCGTTCTGCTCGCTTGCCCAGACCATATGGTTTGTGAAAACCGTTGAGAATGCGAACCTTGCGGTTGAGAGCAATATTGCCTTCCTTGCCGCAAACGGCTCCTGGCCATTCACGTTTACGAAATGCACCCTCTCCGGGTCTTTGCTGTCAAAGCGTGCCATGATCACCTCACCTCCGTACTTCTCCTTGAACATGCTGGTGCACATGGTCAGCTCCTCCGAAGTGGCAACCTCCTTTATCCTCTCGAACTGCTCCTCTGGCACGAACCCACCGCAGGTAAGAAGATAATACGGTGCAACCACCGCCACAGCGATCTGCAGCCCCCTCCCATGAAGCCCCTTCTGGATAACCAACGTGTCCCCTCCGCGTATGGCAGAGCCGAACTCCCCGCCCGTAACATCCACGAAACCTATCTGAGGCGTCTTGACCGCGCCCATGTCCCTGCCGGTTGCGGCTGAGAGCAGCTCGCGCGCATCCTCGAAGTGTGCCTTTGCTTTATTTAGGTTGCCCCATCCTCCAAATTTCATGGTATAGCGTTGCATTATCCCCTATTTAAAAGACCTCTATCGATTCGTTTCGGAACCCAGCATAATAATATATATGCTGTCTATGAAACTAATATTGCGTGGGTCCGTAGCTCAGCTTGGATAGAGCGGCGCCGTCCTAAGGCGAAGGTCACGGGTTCAAAATCACATGATGAAAATCCCGTCGGGCCCGCGTGGTGCTTGAAAATGGCAAAGGAACCGAAGCTCGTTGTAAGGCCGATAGGCAGGCTCGGCGGACTTGACACAATACACGTCTCGCTGCTGGTCGCCGTCGCGATACTTGTCGCGCTCCTGCTCCTTTCCTCCTATTACCATCCGACGATAATACTTCCCTCAAATTCGACTTCCGGATCTAACCTGAGCTGCGCATACGGCGCGCAGAAGGGCACGTGCGTGCAGCCTGCCCACAACGCAACGCAGGCAAGGTGGATGGCAGAGCAGATACTTGCAAGCTATGCGTACGTCAACGGCTCCTCCTCACTGCTCCCGTACTTCTCAGACACCCAGAACATGACGGTCAGCTACGTGCCGCAATCAAAGGAATGGATTGCGACCGTTCCCGAGACGAACCCTGGGAATGGAGTGGCCTTTGAGATGGTCCTCACAATGTACGATTCAAACCTCTCCCTGATCAACCCGTATATCCAGACGATAAGGACTTCGCAGGTGTTCCAGAACCGCGTTGTCGCAAAGGGCGTGATACAGTCGGCAGGCAAGTTCGCCTGCCCGCAGCAATCACCCCTTCAGCTCTTCTGGGTCATGGACCCCTATGCGCCCGGCTCGATTGCAAGTCTTAGCAACCTCACGAACCTTGAGGCGAGATACGGTGCAAAGATCAACGCATCAGTAAAGATAATATACGGGAGCTCTTCCACATCCATATCGCAGGCATTCGGGCTCAACGGGACGCAGGCGCTGGGCAGGTACACGTACTGCGCCGCAAAGCAGCAGAACTTCACCGCATTCGTCTCCCACCTTGAGGCGATATACTCAAACGCGTACGTGCAGCCATCACTGCTAAACCAGATAGCAAACCAGTCTCACCTGGACATGCCGCAGCTCAATTCCTGCATACAGAATTCGACGCAGGAGCTAAACATCCAGTCGCTGCTTGTAAAGTACTACAACCTCACGTTCACCCCTGCGGTTATCACAAACTGCCAGTACATCTCGATACCGCAGACCGCAAGGAACGCTATATGCTATGCTAACAGCACGCTCTGCTGAGGATTTGATGGCGCACACCATAATCGGAGTCGACCCTGGAAAGACTGCGGCGATCGCATGCCTCGATCTCAATGGCAGGGTTGTGCATGTGGAGCACGCGCGGTTCGCAGGCTTCGATTGGTTCGTCGGGAAGATAAGAAAGCTCGGCACCCCGGTAATAATCGCAAGCGACAAGAAAAATTCCACCCACCTTATCGACAGGCTTGGCGCAGCATTCGGGACTAAGGTTTACATGCCAGACGCCGACATCAGCGTGAGGCGCAAGGAGGAGATGGTTGTGGGAATATGCGTGAGCAACATGCACGAGCGCGACGCGCTTGCCGCCGCAATCACCGCATACCACGCATATGAGAACAAGTTCAAGCAGGCGGAGAAGCTCGCAAGGGAGAGCAGCTACGAAAACATCGACAAACTCAAGGCAATGGTGGTGAAAAAGTATTCGATCCATGACACCATCACTAGCAGGAAGGCGGGGAAGAGGGAATAGTTTAAATAATAAGAGCGCAATATTTCTACAGAGCAATTGCACGGTGGTAAGATGCAAGACGAAATGGGAGAAGAGCAGCGGGAGAGCAACATACCCGAAAACGTTGTATACGTTGGAAAGAAGCCTGCAATGAACTACGTGCTTGCGGTTGTTACCCAGTTCAACAACGGCGCAAGGGCCGTTACTATAAAGGCCAGGGGCAATACGATCGGAAGGGCCGTTGACGTTGCTGAGATTGCAAGGAACAGGTTCGTCACCGACACCGCCGTCCAGAAGATCGCGATAAGCTCTGAAGAGATCACAAACGAGGACGGCACAAAATCCAAAGTGAGCGCGATCCAGATAATACTCGGGAGGTAGCCGCTATCTCCTCTTGTTCTTCGCCTTAAGCACCTCCGTAGCGCTTACTATGCCTATGCAGAGCATGTCGCTGAGATTGTTGACTACAGGTATCCTGGCGAGATGGTGCCTTATCATAATCCTCGCCGCATCGTCTACGCCTGCCTTCGCCTCGACGAACTGGAAATCCTCCCTCATGACCCTCTCCACAGGCGTAGTCTCTGGATTAGACCCCGAGGCTATCGCCTTTGCTAGCTCGTGCCTTGTTATTGTGCCTATCAGCTTCCCCCCGTAAACAACCGGCACGAGGCTCACAGCGCTCCTGTCCATGAGCTTTAGCGCGGAGCCGAGCTTGGTGCTCTTTGCTACCCCTACAATCAGCGACTGCATTACGCTGCTCACGTGATGCATTCCTACCGAGAGATAATCTCAATCAAGCCTTTTAGCCTTTTCCGACCAATCCTATCCGGTACAATGCTTAGGACACACTATGTATCAGAGCTCTCCCCAAACATGGAGGGCAAGGAGGTGAAGATCGCCGGATGGGTGCACGAGGTGCGCAACATCGGGAAGATCTCCTTCATGCTGGTCCGCGACCACACCGGGATAGTCCAGGTGACAGCAAAGGTCGAGGATCTGGGCGAGGAGGCGGTTAGGGCGACCCAGATGCCGAGGGAGAGCGTGGTGCTGGTCGAAGGTATTGTGAAGAGCAACAAGCAGTCAAAGCTCGGTTTTGAGATAATCCCTAAGAAGATCACGAACCTCAACCCGCTCGAGATGGCGATACCATTTGATGTGACCGGAAAGGTGCCTGCAGAGCTTGACACAAGGCTGAACCACAGGCACATAGATCTCAGGAGAATCGAGACTACCGCGATATTCAACATCGAGTCAACAGTGCTATCGAGTTTCAGGTCTATCCTTGCCAAGCAGAAGTTCCAGGAGATCCGGTCCCCAACAATAGTCGATGCGGCCACAGAGGGGGGCGCAGAGCTCTTCGCAGTAAAGTATTTCGAGCGCATGGTCTATCTTGCGCAGTCCCCGCAGCTCTACAAGCAGCTTGCTGTGATAGGCGGCATGGACAGGGTATTCATGATACTCCCGGTATTCAGGGCCGAGAAGTTCGATACGCCGTTCCATCTCAACGAATCCACGCAGATGGATGTCGAGATGGGATTCGCGGACCACAACGATGCGATAAAGGTGCTGGTCAAGGTGGCGTCCGGGATAGTTGGCGATGTGATAAAGAAGAACCAGAGGGACCTCGAGCTTCTGGGCCACAAGCTTGAGAAGGCAAAGCCTGTTGTCGTAACCTACAAGAAGGCGCTAGACAAGCTGAACGCCAATGGCCACAAAATCGAGTTCGGGCAGGACTTCTCAAGGGAGCACGAGAATGCTCTGCAGTCAATGTACGGAGACATGCTGGTTGTCAAGGAGTATCCGACGGCAATAAGGGCGTTTTATAGCATGCCGAACCAGAAGAACCCGGAGATATCAAACAGCTACGACCTTCTCTATAAGGGCCTGGAGATATCAAGCGGTGCCCAGAGGATACACATACCAAAGCTACTTGAGAAGGCAATAGCGGACAGGGGAATGAATCCTGCCAATTTCGAATTCTACCTCAATGCCTTCAAAGAAGGCGCCCCACCGCATGCAGGCTGGAGCATAGGGCTTGAGAGGTTCACGATGAAGCTCGCGGGAGTCCAGAACATACGTGAGGCGTCGATGTTCCCAAGGGACAGGGGCAGGGTAATCCCTTAGATATTGCAGCATTATATAATTCTAAAAAACCTCTTTGAGCTGCATCCACGGTTGAACGACTTTCACAACGCACAGCTTTTTATTGTTAAATCTGCAATCCTATCTTATGGGGGAAAAGGCTCTGGGAGGGCAGGATTCGGCCAAGGCAATCTCGATACTTGAGAAGGAATATCCAAATGCAAAATATTATCTTGATTTCGGCACTCCGATAGACCTTCTTGCCGCAGCGATAATATCCGCACAGACCAGAGATGAGGTAGTAAATTCTGTCACTCCTGCACTCTTCAAGAAATATAAAACAGCAAGGGATTACGCCAAAGCGGATGTTGATGGACTGGTTGGCTACATTGGCAAGGTGAGCTTTGCCGGCAACAAGGCGAAAAACATCATCTCAGCATGCAGGATAATTGAGGAAAAATACTCTGGGAAAGTGCCAAACAAGGCCGAAGAACTTATCGAGCTGCCCGGAATAGGCAGAAAAACCGCAAACACGATACTGATCAATGCATATGGTATAGTCGAGGGCATCCCTGTGGATACATGGGTGATAAAACTATCGTACAGGATAGGGCTAAGCCTCAATAAGGATCCCGACAAGATCGAGCAGGACCTGATGAAGGTCGTAGACAGGAAGTACTGGAAAAATTTCGCGTACGTCCTTAAGGCGCACGGAAAGAAAATTTGCCAATCGCAGGTCCCGATATGCAGTAAGTGCCCCCTCAACAAGATCTGCCCTAGGAACGGTGTGACAAAGAGCCTCTGATATAATGGAAGTGATAGCCGATTTTCACATACACTCAAGGTTTGCGATGGCATGCAGCAAGAACATAACGCTGCAGGGCCTGGATGCAGGCGCGCGGCAGAAAGGGATAAAGGTAATCGGCACAGGCGACTTCACACATCCTCTCTGGCTGGATGAGATAAAGAGGAACCTTGTCAGCGCTGAGAAAGGCCTGTGGTCATTGAACGGTTCAAAGACCGGCACAAGGTTCGCTCTCACTACCGAGGTGTCAACAATATTCGAGCGCAACGGCAAGTCGAAGAAGATGCACAACTGCATTGTCTCCCCAACGCTCGAAGTGGTGGAGCAGATAAACGAGCAGCTAGGAAAGTACGGGAGCCTGCAGTCTGACGGAAGGCCTGCGCTTAGCATGAGCGCGAGTGAACTGGTTGAGATTGTGCACGGGATTGACAATGGATCCTTCATCTTTCCTGCGCACAGCTGGACTCCCTGGTTCGGCGCATTGGGCTCCTTCTCCGGTTTCGACTCCATAGCTGAGGCATACGAGGACATGGCAAAGAACATATACGCAATAGAGAGCGGCCTGTCGGCTGACCCCTCCATGTGCTGGAGGCTATCGAGCCTTGACAAATACGCGGTGATATCAAACAGCGACCCGCACTCAATACCGAAAATAGGGAGGGAGGCAAATGTGTTCGAATTTGGCGAGCGCGAGCTCTCACTGCCTGCAATCACAGATGCGATCAAGAAAAAGGACAGGAAACATTTCAAGATGACAATTGAGTTCTACCCCGAGGAGGGCAAGTACCATTATGACGGCCACAGAAACTGCGGAACAAGGCTCTCCCCCGACGAGTCGCGAAAGTACAACGGGAGGTGCCCTGTTTGCGGAAAGAAGGCAACCATAGGCGTTCTCCACAGGGTAGAAGAGCTTGCCGACAGGCCCGAGGGATACGTCCCTGCAAACGCGATACCCTTTGTTCACGTTGTGCCCCTCTCCGAAGTGCTCTCATATGTGACCGGCAAAGGCGACAAGTCGATGTACGTTCAGAATCTGTATTCGAAACTTATCGACCGCTTTGGCAGCGAGTTCAATACCACGATGAACGCGAGCATTGAGCAGATAGCTGGGGTGGACAAGGATCTCGCCAGTGCGATAGGGAGGATCAGGGAGGAGAAAGTGCACCTAATTCCAGGATACGATGGGGAATTCGGGGTTGTCGACATAATGAATAAGATAAAAGAGGAGCCAAAGGGGCGTCAGCAATCCCTGATGTAAACCGAATTATTCGGAAATGAATTTAAACTTTAAGTTGGCATTTAGAAATGGTGATTGAATGGGGAGAGAGATGGGAATAGGGATCCTCGCATTCGCAGTTCTTTGCACTCTTGCATACGCCTCGCAGGTTGGGCAGGCATCGATATCAGCTGTTGCGGTAGAGCAGCTCGGTACAGGGGGCATCACAACGATAACACTTAATGTTACAAACGGCAACGGCAGTGTTAGTGTCGTGGGGCCAAGCTCTGTCGGCAACGACACGCTGCAGTCGGCTTATACGGCAGTCGCGTATGCAACATCATACCTTGGACTAAGCCAGAACATGTACAATTTCACCTATACCATAATGGACAGCAACTCCAGCGTCTCTGGACCGAGCGGAGGACTTGCCCTGACAATCCTTGCGATATCTGCGCTGACGCACAAGCCGCTTGCGCACAATTTCGGGGTTACGGGGACAATCGCGCCTAATGGATATGTCGGGCAGATTGGCGGGATAGTGGAGAAGGCCACAGCTGTCAGCGATGCGGGCAAGAGCTTCATAATCGTACCATATGCTGCAAACGGCACATTCGAGAGCCAGCTGTATTACATCACCCAGCAGAACCTCGGCATGCCTTTTGTCGAGGTATCGAATGCGACGCAGGCGCTTCCTTATGCCTACGGCACAGTATCCCCGACATCAATGACTTATGTTCCGCAGCGGCAGAACTACTATGTTAGCGAGCTTCCAAACCTCAACATAACATGCAACGGATGTGACATCGGCGCTTTCCAGAACCTGACCAACTCCACGCTTGCGCTCACGACAAGAGAGGTCAACAGCATCAGCGGAAAGTTCACCGAAATAAAGCCTAGCTTCATGGCGTCCCTTGCAAACTTCTCATTGATCGCGTCAAAGGGGTATCTCTATACCGGAGCTGACCTTGCATTCCTAGAATTCAACGATGCATACCTTTTTGCGAACAGCAACCTTGACAAGGCGCATGCAACCACGCTGATACACAACGTGAGCAATTATTGCAACTCGCTAACCCCTCCTCTGATGACCTCAAGCAACTACGAGTTCGTTATAGGCGGGGAGCTTAGGCAGACGTGGGCGCAGATCACGCTAAACGACAGCACTAACACCCTAACAAACGCGCAGACCGACGATGATGTCGCGTCTGCGATATCACAGGCCGGCACAGCTTATGCCTGGTGCTTTGCAGCAAGCAACATGTATGGCAGCGCAGCGCAAAGCAACACGGGATTCGTAAACATCTCAAAGAGCTCACTGCAGGACATCTACTCCGCGGTGAGCGCCACCCAGAAGTACGGCACGCTCTACTCCAAGGCCGCAATGCAGGATTACAAGCAGGGGCTGTACGGTGCAGCGCTATACAACGTTGCGTACGTGAACGCATTCGACAATGTTACGGGTTACAACGCAACACAATACGTCCTGCTCACGAACCAGAACCTGCACAACGCATCGGTAGGAATCTGGCCATATGAGTTCTCCGCGCAAGCGCTCTTCTATCTGCACCAGGCGCTATTGCAGCAGAACCCATTGCAGTCAAACTTATCTATACAGCAGGCATACTCGGTCTCGCTGCTCGCAAAGCAGCTCAGTGCGCAGAACAGCCAGATCGTTAGCTCATTCGTCTTCGAGCAGCCATCCCAGGGCGCATACAACCAGACCGCGATAAGCAACATACAGCAACAGGTGAACCAGATCTACATACTGATGCTCGTAATAGTGGGGCTGCTCTTCGTAGTGTTTGTGACTCTTGTTATCCTGCTCGCAAGGCAGGCATCGCAGCAGCATCCGACTTTCGGAGCGGTCAGCCGACAACAGGGGCATAGAAGGGCGCGAAGAGGAGCGCGATGAGCGCTATCCCCATGGCTATCAGCGATATGTTCCTCGTCTTATCGTAGAATTTCTGGTTTGGCCTGGCTATGTACCCGACGCCCACATACAAAAGCAGCGCATCAGTGACCACAATTAGAAATACGAATACCGGGTCCTGATATAACACTGTGACATAGAGCGTAAGGTAGGCGCTTAGTATTATTGCGGAAATGTACAGAGCAAGCGCAACTAAAGCTGCAGCCCGCACCCCAATCACCTTTGGAACGGTCTTTGCGTTCCTTACCTTCGTGTCCCCCTTCAGATCCCTTATCGTGCCGTGTATCTCCCTTGCAAGCCCGCTTGCGAATATCATCACAGATATGACAATTATCGCTGCGGATACGGAGTTGCTGACAACATAGTTCCCGTAGACGAAAGGAATCACCATTGAGAGGGCGATGTACCCGTTCCCCCAGAAGAGCTTCTCCTTGAGCCTGTAGCTG
>JAGWGY010000069.1 GCA_028867115.1 Microcaldota archaeon | reverse complement strand
TGGAAGATACATCGCCCATGCCGCCCCTCCGAAAAGCGCTATCCCCATCACCTCCACAGGGACTACTCCAACTGCAAACATGCTGTGGGTCTGCCAAAGCCCATAGATCCATCCCGAATTCTCGAATATGAAGTCGAAGACCAGAAGGAAGGCCCCGATCTTGAGCGCACTTGCAAGCCCTTTGCGATTCTTGAGCGCCTCGAGCGCAAACCAGACTATTGCGCTGAGCAAAAGGATGTCCCATGCAAGCTGGCCTAGCTTCACAAAATAGTAAAGCAGCGCAAGCAGCACGAAAAATCCGGTGAGCGCAATCAAGTTTTTGAGCTCAGGGGTAAGAATAGATTTTTGGGCCATTAGATCATCTTGAGCTCCTTTCTTGCCTCTTCCATCTCATTTGATGCCTTGCCCATGTGCTTTAGCACCGTGTCGATGTTCTCGATGAGGCCATACTTGAGGTCGCTCTTCATCCCCTTGGCGATCGCCTTCCTTATCAGCTTGAGGTTTCCCTGGTGCCTTGAGAGCTCCTTTGACATCTTCTCAAGCATCCTG
>JAGWGY010000068.1 GCA_028867115.1 Microcaldota archaeon | reverse complement strand
GGAATATTTCATAAAGATGGAAGATTATATGTTTAACGTTTTCACACTTGACAAAGCAGGCGTCCTCTCGGCAATCATCCTTGGGGCGCTGATCCTCTTCTTCGGGCAGGGCATGGGATTGTACTTCCTTGGGGTCATACTCCTCTTCCTAGTCCTATCAGGTGCAGTCACCTGGCTTGGAAGGAAGAGGAAGCTTGCGATAGGGGTGTACCAGAAGTACAGGAGCTGGAGGAACGTGCTTGCGAACGGGATCATGCCGCTTCTGATTGCGGCGTTCTACTACTTCAACCTAAGCCTAGGTGTCGTGCCCCCAGGGTTCATCGTTGTCTCGTACGTTGCCAGCGTGGCGGCAATCACGGCAGACAAGTTCTCAAGCGAGCTAGGGGTGCTTGCAGGAAGGCCCATGATGCTGCTGACAATGAAAAAGGTGAGGCAGGGCACCTCGGGGGCGGTGACCGCTGCAGGGGTGGGCGCAGGAATACTCGGGTCCCTGCTTATTGGGATGACCCTCCTCTTTGTCATGAACGGCGTCCAGTCGTTCAACTATGGGA
>JAGWGY010000067.1 GCA_028867115.1 Microcaldota archaeon | reverse complement strand
ATCGCGTTCCGCCCTCCAGAATCGCAGATTATGACCTTTCTGCCTTTTAGCTCCTCAAGACCAGCCCGGATGGTCTTCCTTATGTCCTTCTCGTCCTTCCTGCCGAAGAATGCCACATTTGACTGCTTTGCAAGGGTCTCTAGTTGCTCGAATGCCGCGGGCCTCGATATGTCGCAGCATATTAGCCCAGCGCTAAGGCCCCTGTCCTGATAGAACTTCGCGAGCTTTGCTGCGGTTGTCGTCTTTCCGGACCCGTATATGCCTACAAGAAGTATCCTCTTTGGCACTATCTCGGGAGCGTAGGAATCGCCCATCATCCCGACCAGCTCCTCGTACACCATGTTTGTGATGTAGTCCTTGGGGCTTATTCCGGACGGGAGCTTCTCCTTTAGCGCGGCGTCCTCTATCTTCTTGGTAAAGGAGAATACCACATTTATGTCCACATCTGATGATATCAGCGCCTTCTGGAGCTCCGTTGTGAATTCCTTGATCGACTTCGCATCGATTATGGTAGCTCCGCTAAGCCTTGCGATCGCCTTTCTGAGCCCTTC
>JAGWGY010000066.1 GCA_028867115.1 Microcaldota archaeon | reverse complement strand
AGCCGAGATGCTGCTTTCTTTGTGCAGGCCAAGGTAATCGCCCATCTCGTGCCTGTTCCTGCCTTCCATGAAGACCACAACCGCCATTGCCCCGATGAATGCAAGCATGTGGGCGAAAACCTGGAATGCGGCCGCCTGCAAGGAGTACTGCGTGGCAACCGCAAGCCCAATTGCGATGTATCCCGCCTGGGCGATCGAGGAGTACGCAAGCATCCTCTTAACGTTCCTCTGCGCAAGGGCTGCGATATTGCCGTAGAACATTGTTATCACCGCAAGCACATACATTATCGGAACAAAAACCGCCTTGTCGACAGCGAAGAGCAAAAACAGCACCTCAAGCAGCGCAAGGAAACCCACCTTTTTGTTGATCCCCCCGATCATTGCAGTGACGTGTGTGCTGGCGCCCTGGTAGACGTCAGGTACCCAGAGGTTGAACGGGAAGAGCGCAGCCTCGAATCCCAGAGCCGCAATGATCATCCCAAGGGCAATTAGCATCAGGTTGCTTGCCGCGGCCGGCGAGACGAGCGCAACGCTTCCCGTCGCCCCGTAAACCAGC
>JAGWGY010000065.1 GCA_028867115.1 Microcaldota archaeon | reverse complement strand
AACATAGAAGGCGAATGTCGCCGCATAATGGTAGATCTCGTTGAACAGCTCGCCATTTCCCAAAATCGCCTTCCCTACCGCAAATCTCCTGCTTTCGCCGTACCCTTTTCTGTAAATGAAGAACATCGCGGCTATTCCTATTATCACCAGCGCGGTTTCCCCCGCCGCGTCATTGATGTTGAACGATGCGGCTGCTCCCGCAGGGTAGCCGTACTGGGCCATTGCGCCGGAGATTCCTGAAACGTAGCTCACGAAGTATGACCCTGCAAGGCACAAAATTGCAAGAATGAAAATCGGAAGCCTCATTGCAAGCGGAATCACATCATAGTTCATCGAGATCTTCCCAGCGACAACCCTGTTCGTCGCCTTCTTTAGCGGGATGAAGAACCACCTTGCTATGAACAGGCTCACCAAGATGTCCACGATCAGCAGGAATCCGTATGTGTAAGCGTTTGCAGCGGAGCTCTCAAGGCCTACGTTTGCAAAGAAGCCGCTGAATGGGACAAAGCCCGCAAGCGAGAGCACCCCAAAAAGCGCGCTTGCAAAGACGAGCTTGTC
>JAGWGY010000064.1 GCA_028867115.1 Microcaldota archaeon | reverse complement strand
ATGGCTCAAATCTTGTGCCGTCGGTGGTGGCGCTCGATCCCATGCCTGCGGATGGCAGCCGTCCCACTGTGACCGTGGGCAACAGCGCGCGGCGCGTGCTGATTGAGACGCCGGAGCGTGTTGTCTACTCTGTGAAGCGGCTGATGGGCCGCGGCCTGAGCGAGGTGCAGAGCGAACTGAAGTATTTTCCGTTCAGGCTGGCCGGCGATGTGCAGGAAGGTGAAGTTCCGCGCATCCAGCTTGGCGAGTTGCAGTTTACGCCGCCTGAGATTTCGGCTTACGTGCTGCGTCAGCTCAAACGGAATGCGGAGCGCTATTTTGGCGCGCCGGTGACACAGGCGGTCATCACCGTGCCTGCGTACTTCAACGATGCGCAGCGGCAGGCGACGAAGGATGCGGGTCGCATGGCAGGGCTGCAGGTGCTGCGCCTGGTGAATGAACCGACGGCTGCGGCGCTGGCGTATGGTCTGGATCGCGCCAAGGAAGGCACGATTGCCGTTTATGACCTGGGCGGCGGCACATTCGACATTTCGATTCTCAAGCTGCGGGACGGCATCTTTGAGGTGCAGTCTACCAAC
>JAGWGY010000063.1 GCA_028867115.1 Microcaldota archaeon | reverse complement strand
GTTGTGGATGTGGTCGAGGTAGAGGTTGTCGATACGCTTGTCTGCGTGTTGACCGCACCCAATATGACCCCCATGTCTGCGACGACATTGTTTTGGGTCTGGGTATTATACTGCAGCCAGAGGTGGCCCTGGAATGGGGTTCCAAATGAATTTGAGGAGATTGGGCAGGCCACGGTTATGCTTCTTCCCTTATTGGAGGTAAGCACGAAGTTTACGCTCTGAAGCGATGCGGGAGGGAGTGTGCCGCTGTTGCATCCTATGCCTGTCACGGTTATCGTCTGGCCGATGTAGCTTAGGTTAAAGCTCAGCACCCCGGAATTGGAGAGGATCGGATGGCTGCAGACGAATCCAGGAACGAGGATGCAGGATTGTATAGGGATGGGATTGCTGAATACCCCAAGCGCGAACAACACAATCACAACAACTGCTGCTGCTAGGATCGCCCAGCTGTATGTTGAGAGGTACTCCATTATCGACTGTGCCCTTTTGATAGGTGATCCAGTATCCATTAGGTCTCGGATATAATACACACAGCCATATTAAACTCTTTGTTCTGCTATGGGGTCCCGTTACCAAGAGCGTTGTAGCTTAT
>JAGWGY010000062.1 GCA_028867115.1 Microcaldota archaeon | reverse complement strand
TCAAATGGAGGATAGACAGGGAAAAGCTCTGCGAGTTCGAGAGCGGGATAAACAACCTTGTCATAACGGGGGGCATGCAGATAAACTGCAACGATTTCTTCATGTGCGAAGGCTGCTATGAAACAAACAAGGTCATACTGCCGTTCGACACCGCCTTTGAGATGGATTTCAAGTGCACCGCGTGCGGCAAGCCGCTGGACATGCTGAGCAAGGAGCAGACAACGGCCCTTTTCACAAAAGCGGGAAACGTGGAGATTAGCTAATTTTAATAAGCTTTAACGTATCCTATATACAAAGTCCTGTGTATTCCTGAACGTATAGCCATAAAGCGAGGTAGGGTAGCATGGAGTGCCCGCCGGGCTCATAACCCGGAGATCGGTGGTTCAAATCCACCTCTCGCTATATATAGGGGGCGCAGTTCCACTATTCGTGTCGGTTTATTATATATTATATAATACATAATAATAAAATAAAATCAAGGACTTTTTTAGAATTCGTTTTAAAAATAGTGGAATCCAACCCCGGTGACTTGAACGGAAGCAAACGAAAGCGAAGTGTACTCATCGCTTAAGAACGAAAAGAAAACAGGCGAACTACTGCCCCTCCCTAAAGAT
>JAGWGY010000061.1:375-635 GCA_028867115.1 Microcaldota archaeon | reverse complement strand
TCCTCGACCAGCTCTACCGCGGCTACGGCGAGGGCGCGCCGGGCGGCAACGGGCCCGACCAGGGCCGCATCCAGACCGAGGGCAACGCCTACCTGAAGGCGCAGTTCCCGAACCTGGACGCGATCAGGACCGCCACCATCGTCCCTTGACGCGCATGAGCATGAACCGGAGCTCCCTGCTGGCGATCGCCGTTCTCGCCGCCGCGCTCGGCGCCGCCCCCGCGCGCGCCGCGGCGCTGAAGGTCGGGGACAAGGCCCCGG
>JAGWGY010000061.1:0-365 GCA_028867115.1 Microcaldota archaeon | reverse complement strand
CGGACGTGACCGCCCCGCTGAGCGACGGCACGACGTTCAAGCTGAGCGCCTGGCTCGACCGCGCGCCGCTCGTGCTCTATTTCTATCCGAAGGACAACACGCCCGGCTGCACGAAGGAAGCCTGCAGCCTGCGCGACGACTTTCCCAAGTTCCAGGGGCTGAAGGCCACCGTGATCGGCATCAGCTACGACGGCGTCGCCTCGCACAAGAAGTTCATCGCCAAGTACCATCTCCCCTTCCTGCTGGCCTCGGACGTCCACAAGAAGGTCGCCAAGGCCTCCGGCGTCGACGGCCTGCTCTTCGCCCACCGAGCGACGTTCATCGTCGGCAAGGACGGGACGATCCTGTACGTCAATCCCGCCGTG
>JAGWGY010000060.1 GCA_028867115.1 Microcaldota archaeon | reverse complement strand
ATACTTCCTCTTTGAGACCGCCTTCGCTGCAGTCACACTTGCGCTTGTGGGGTTGATAGTTCTCAGGAAGGTCAGGATGACTGCGTTCTTCCTCTACTCGATTGCATACTTTTTGATAATCTGGGCAATACCTGCCGCATGGATCTGGAACCCTACCGGATGGCTAGCCGGGATGGGGATGGTCGACTTTGCGGGAGGACTGGTCGTGCACGGGGCCGCTGGAGCTGCGGGTCTTGGGATAATGCTTAGGATCTGGCAGGAGGAGAGAAAGAAGGGGCTAAAGAGCAGCCCGCAGGTCGCTATAAACCCAAGCAACGGATGGATGACGCTTGGCCTTCTGCTTTTGTGGGTGGGATGGTTCGGGTTCAACCCAGGAAGCGTGCTTCAGTTCAACTCTGAGGCGCTTGTGACGGTTATAACGACCTTCCTTGCCGCTGCCGCCGCATGCGGTTCGACTCTTATCTTCACAAAGTTCATGCTAAAACGAAAGCCACAGCTAGTTGACGGGGTCAATGGTGTGCTGATGGGGCTTATTGTCATTACCCCGGTAGCTGGACTTGTCAGCATAGGCAGCTCCGCGATACTCGGGCTGCTTGGAGGGCCGATCTTCGTGTGGGGAGAGAAGTTCTTTGCAAAGT
>JAGWGY010000005.1 GCA_028867115.1 Microcaldota archaeon | reverse complement strand
TCGACAGTCTCCACAACGACCGCGAAATACGGGCCTTATGGTGTGGGCCAGTCTACGAACATCGCAAACGTTACGATTGCGAACGTGACTGCAACGTGCACTGGCGGAAGCGCTTCGACAAGCTCCTGCAGCATAACGGGATTGTCAAACCTCACTGCAACGCCGTCTGCAACACAGGCGATAACGAACGTACCGGTTAACACGGCAACGACGCCAATCGCAGTTCTGGACAGCAACGCGAACAGCGCTTCGACGCTGATAGTTGTGGGAAGCAAGTACGTCAACACTGTGGCGCAGCAGATCTTCTCGCAGAACCCATCGCTGGACTCTTCGTTCGGCTCAGGCTCTGTGATAGTGCAGGCATTCGGCACGAACAGGATCCTGGTCGCAGGGTACACGGCTCAGCAGACAGTGCAGGCAGGAAACCAGTTCATACAGGACCTGCTCACGGGCACAAGCCACTAAGTCGGCAGCAGCAGCAAGCGGTAATGAGAGGCCCTTTGCCTCTTCATTTTATTTTTTATTTTCCTCCTTCTTTTTAGAAAAAGTCACTTGTACCTGAGGATTGCGCCAACTCCCGAAAATCCCATCAGGAACTGCTTACCAAAGGAGCTCTCTCCTGATACGAACTCCGCCTGGATTCCGCCCTCCTCAGCCTTCTTGAGCAGCTCCTCGATCGCATCCCTCTGCTCTGTCACTATAGGGCAGAGCTGCGCAAGCTCGTTGTAGGCTGTATTCGCCTCTATAGGCGGCCACGGCGTGTGGTTTGAGATTGCATCCCTTATCCTGTTCACGACATCGGATATCCTCGGGTTTGGTGCACCTGATACTGTTATCTCCTCTGCCCACCTTGCGACCTTCACCCCCTTCCCTTCCACCTTGTAATAGACTATGATGCTCTGCTCCTGCGAGTTCTTGCGGAACTCCTCTATCACATCCACATCCTTGTTGATCACTATGATCTCCGCCTGCCTGCTCTCCACAGCCTCCCTTGTAGGCCCGTAGTCGTACGCCGCGCGCCCGTTGCGCGACACCTCGTGCATGAACCTCTCTATGATCGCCCTCTCCTTCGATGCCTCCTGCTCTGCAAGCACCTCCTTTGCAGCCTCGACGAGTTCGTGCAGTCCGTACTCGTCTGTGTAACCAGTGTTGAAAACTCCCAGAACCTTGATCTGGTAGTTGAGGCTGCCTGCCTTTGCAAACCCCTCCTTAGCAGGGCCTGGCCCCCCGATTATTAGCCCCTTTATCTTGAAGCCGCTCTGCGCATACAGGTCGTTTACGCTGCTGCCTATCCTGCTGTGGAAGTCCTCAATCGCCTCCTCTCTCATCCTCTCGAACCTTCCGGCGGACTGCCCTCCCTTCCTCACCTTTGCGTGCGCCATGGAGTTGAGCCTTCGCACGATCTTTATCTGCGGCCCCTTCAGCGTCGCGATAGTCGCCTCCCTTCCGTCCATGACCACAAGAGCGTATGTCTCCTTGGCCTCTATCATGTCCTCGATCGGCTCGAGCATGAAGTCCGAGTCGCACCTGTACATCCCAACCTTGAGGGGCAGGGGCGGCTCGATCGAGAAGAGCTCTATGTCCTCCCTTCCCGGAATCTTGGAGATGTTGCCGCAAAATACCGCAAGCCCGTTCTTCGGGGTCTCCCGAAATAGCCTGAGGTACCCAAGTATCTTCTCGATGGCAGCCTGCACGTTCTTCTTTGTGCTGCTTGATTTTATGTTGCTCGACTGGCTCAGCTCCTCACGCAGCTTGCCCGATGTTTCGGCGATCTGCGCTCCGGATGGTATGTAGACGCTGATCAGCTCCGTCCCAGAGCCGCGCACTGATCTGAGCCTCTTCACCTCCTTGAGCAGACTGTATTCGTTTGACATAATTATCTTCTATAAATATTTTTTAATCTCCTCCTTACTTAATCTACAATCTTTCAATATCTTATTCAAAAGCCCCTGGCCGAGTTCCTTATTATGATATGGGACAGTGGTTACATAAACAAAGTTCGTAAGGAAAAGATGACTTCCCCTTTGCCTTAACACCTTAAATCCATAGTGCTTCATAAGGATTCGGATGAGTTCCACGTCCTTTATTACTAAGTAGGGCATGGAGTCAAGCTAGTTCTTAGCAACAGCTACTGCTTTCGAACTCTTCTTCTGCATCTTCTCAAGTTCTATGAACCCCTCTACCGCAACCTCTATTGCCTCAATAAGGTTCTTCTTGAGCTCCTTCATCGTTTTAGCCTGGGTATTGACGTGAAGAAAAGGAATCCTAGCAGCATAGATCCCCTTTTCCTTCCAGACCTCGATTGTCTTGGTCATGCAATCACAGTAGGATATCACTGCCAAAACTTATAATCATATTGGTGGCACTAGCCTATCTTTCTCTTGTTCATGTATGGGACAAGCGCGTCAGGCACCGTTATCGTGCCGTCAGGGTTTGCGTAGTTCTCTATGATCGCGACAAGCGCCCTTGTGGTCGCAACAGCCGTAGCGTTCAGTGTGTGCACGTACTTGCGCTCGTTGCCGTCATCGTACTTTATGTCCAACCGGAGCGACTGCCAGTCAGTGCAGTTGGATGCTGATGTGAGCTCCATGTACTTGTCCTGCGCCGGCATATACGCCTCTATGTCATACTTCTTCGCTGCAACTATGCCGATGTCGCCTGTGCACATACTGACGAGCCTGTATGGAATCTTGAGCTCCTTTATTATCTCCTCCTGGTTTGCGACGAGCTCATCAAAGAGGGCCCAGGAGTCCTCCTGCCTGCAGAAGATGAACTGCTCTACCTTGTTGAAGTGGTGCACCCTGAATATCCCCTTCGTGTCCTTGCCGTGCGTGCCCACCTCCATCCTGAAGCACGGGCTGGTCCCGACGTAGCGTATCGGCAGCTTGCCCTTCTCTATCACCTCGTCGGCGTGCATTGCCGCCATCGGGTGCTCAGAGGTTGCGATAAGCCTGAGGCCGTCATTCTCCTCCCCTCCGCCCACGTGATAGAGTACCTCGTCAAAATCGCCTAGCGCAGTCACGCCGCGGTAAAGCTTTTCGCGCATCATGAACGGCGGCTCTATCGGGGTGTATCCCTTCCTTGCGAGTTTGTCAAGCGCGAACCTGATTAAAGACTGCTCCAAAAGTACAAGGTCCCCCTTCAGGTAGTAGAACCTTGCGCCCGCGACCTTCGCGGCCCTCTCCATGTCAAGCAGGCCAAGCGCAAGCGCCACCTCCTCGTGGCCCTTGGCATCAGGCCGCTTTTTGGGTTCCGCGGACTTTCTGACAAGCACGTTCTGCGTATCGTCCTTGCCGTAGGGAACGCTCTCATGCAGCGTGTTAGGCAGGTTCCAGAGCAGCTTGTTTAGCTGTGTCTCGTATTCCCCCTGCTCCTTCTCGCCCTCATCAAGCTTCACCTTGAGGTCGGCTATCTCCCTTATGATCTCCTGCGCCTCCTTCTCCTTCTTGTTCTTCTTGAGGTCGGATATCTCGAGGCTCGCCTTGTTCCTCCTCTCGCGCATCTTCTGCGTCTCGCCCAAAATCGCCCTCCACTTCTCGTCGAGCTCCAGGATCCTCCCGATATCGTACTCGGAGTGCCTCTTCTTCATCGACTTCTCTATTGCGTCAAGGTTCTCCCTGACGTACTTTGCCGTAATCACGCAATCCAAACTTTCTATGAAATAAAAGTATATATAGATAAGCCGAGATATCTCCGTAGGGTTTTACGTCGGTGCAGGGGTGGCAGAGCCTGGCCAAATGCGACGGGCTTAGGACCCGTTTCCTTTAGTGGATGCAAGAGTTCAAATCTCTTCCCCTGCATTCATATTTACTATGACAAACTAAGTTTTCTAAAAGCAACGAAACCAAGAAATGTCTATATCCTATCCTTTTCTATAGCCGAAGATTTTGTCATATCTCTCGTGGTCTATTATATCGAGCACATCTAGCCAGATTGAGAGTATCTCAACTTCTGTATTCTCACGTTGCGGCTGTTTGAGCGTATATATCATCCGCCAACCTCCTGAAAGGTTCACTTTCCATAGGTTGGTTACGTCATATTCAACGATGTACTTTCTGCCTAATCTATCCTTAGGTATGTGTATCCCGAAGTCGTAATCACGCTTAAGTATGGCTATTTTGTCCTCTATCGATCTGAAGAGAGTCTGGTTGAATGAGCTCTCTACACCATTTTTGCGCTCCTCTTCTACAATCCTCTTGAGCGCAAGGTAGGCTTCCTTCGCATCTCCTAAAAGCTTTATCGAAACGCGCTTCTCGGTCAAGTCTACACCTCCAAACCTTCCTCCTCAGCCTTCTCTAGCTTCTTGCTAGGATTGAATGTCCAGATAAATCCCTTCTTGGTTTCTAGCACCATTCCCCTCTTCTCCATGTAGTCAAGCGCAAGGTTCAGGGTTGAGCGCATTACACCAGTCCGCAATCTAGCCAATATCTGGTTCCTGCTCACCGGGCTGTTGGCCTTCTTTACTACCTCCTCTATTGCCAATATGGTCTTAAGCGTAGGGTAATGAATGACCTCTTTCTGTAGTTGCATTATCTACCACCTAATAAATATATACCCTAATAGATATATAATGCTTTCTCTGCGCTGGTTGCATTCTCTACACACTGAGCCAATTCCATGTGGAGAAACGCTCGGGGAAGAACGCGTAAACTGGCTAATTTCTCTCTACCTGCTTAATGATATTCATGTTAGCCATAAAATATTGGATGGCTAAACAAATCTCTAGCGCCTTCGCGAGTTCAAATCTCTTCCCCTGCATTCCTACTTCCTTTTCAGCTCCGCAACAGAATCCCACATGGCGTCGCGCTTTAGTCCCTCTATATATTCTACGAATGTCCTCCCCACCTCTGTGTAGTAATCATAGTTATGTACCTCCCAGATAGGCAGGCTCCAGAACTGGTCGCAGATGTCCCTTACCTTAAGGCTCCTGGTCCTCAGCTTGAGGTTGAATTCAGAATTTATCATGTCCATCTCAGTCCCGTCGCCGTTCCACGAGAGCATGGACTTGAACTCGAGCGGCCCGAGTTTCCTCTCATCATCGCTCCTCCTGCTACTTGGCCCTGAGAGCTCCAGCATCCTCTGCTCTATCCCGGCGTAGGTGGATGGCATCGCAAGCACGTAGTAGAACTTGGGCTCAAGCCTTTTTGCGACGAACAGCTTCCAGACAAACGCCATGTGAAAGTAATCCTCTGTGTGGACCTCAATCACCGCAGGCTTGCCCCTCTTCGCGATCCCGAGAGCAAAATCCGGCGTGAACCTGATGTCCCTCTTCTGGTCTATGTTTATTATCGCAGACTCATACCCGTGGCTTACTCCGGATTTCATCAGCGCGCCTGCCAGCACCTGTTCAAACGTGCTCTTGTAGACTACCCCTGGTCCTATGCCGACAAACATCAGAATCCTACCACTTTCCAGTCCGGGTTTTATAA
The DNA here is from genome assembly GCA_028867115.1 of Microcaldota archaeon. Lineage (GTDB taxonomy): Archaea > Micrarchaeota > Micrarchaeia > Micrarchaeales > CABMGC01 > JAGWGI01. Next base: position 29,892 of record JAGWGY010000005.1, on the reverse strand, counting down.
CTGTTCTGCCTCTTTTGTTTAGGATTCCGGCGCGCCAGATGCGCACATAGCGAGCAGGATATCTGCGTCGTCATCAGCTGCAGCCTTGAACCTCTTTACGATCCCGCACTCCTCGCACCTGTAGACTATCGTGTAGCTCCCCTTGGCATACGAGGCGGAGATCGGCCGCAGCGCGCCCCTGCAATCTGACGCCCTGTCTCCGGGCTTGATGTCAACATGCTTTCCCCAGAGGCATCTTGGGCAGTGGTCTGTGTAGCCAGAGCCCTTCACAGCATGCCCGCAGTGCTCGCACACGAAGTCCTCTATCACCCTCCTAAAGTTCCTCCTTCCGAGCTCCTGCCTCTCCTCTGCTTCATCTTCCATATCAGGCCACTACAAACCATTTTAATGATTGTCATCGATATTTAGTTCGGTCTGATTAATAGGTGCTACGTTTGCCGCTCATAAGCGTTATAATACCAACCCTGAACGAGGAGAAATACATACGGTACGCTTTCGATGGCCTTAAGGCCCAGACGTTCAGGGATTTCGAGGTGATTGTCTCCGACAAGGAGAGCACCGACAAAACAAGGCAGATAGCAAGGCGCGCAGGCGCAAAGGTTGTGATACAGAAGAAGGCAGGGATCAGCGCAGGCAGGAACGCCGGCGCAAAGGTCGCCAAAGGGAGGATACTTGTTTTCATAGACGCCGACACGAAGCCCTCTAAAAACCTGCTCAAGACCTACTCAGAGGCGATAGGCAACGGCGTAATAGCTGCTACAGGCCCTATCTTCCCGCTCGAGAAGGTGAGCAAGAGTGTCTACATGGGATACGAGTTCGTCTCAGGCATCTTTGTCGAGCTGAGCATACTGTTCGGCGTGCCATCGATCGTCGGGTCGAACTTTGCAATCGACCGCAAGGTGTTCGAGAAGGTCCGCGGGTTCGACGAGGGCCTGATAACATACGAGGACTGGGACCTCTCCCGCAGGGTAAAGCCGTACGGGAGGATAGAGTACCTCAAGGGCGCTTATGTGAACGCGAGCGCAAGGAGGGTTGAGGCATGGGGGATAGGGGGCTATTTCATCTTCCATGTGGGCAACATGGTAAAGTACCAGCTCTTCCGCAGCGCGCACAAGAGCTATCCGCCCATAAGGTAGCTCACATCTTCTTTCCGCACGAGCTGCAGAACTTCGAGCCTGCTATGTTCCTTGCCCCGCACGAAGGGCAGTACTCTATATCCCCCCTTGGGGATATTTTTATCCCACCGTTGTCTGGGCCAGTGCCGTTTGTTTGCGGCGCGCTGGCCGCTGCCTGCGCCGCCTGTGCGGCCCCCGGAGTGCTGCCTATCCTCCTATTTACGTAGTCGACAAGCGACTTTGCCTCCCCTGAAACGAAGCCGTCTATCTCGTCCTTGTTGTTCTTGGTCGTTATCTTGTATCCCCTTATCCTGATGATTATCGAGGAGGAGATGAACCCGTGTATCATCTTGGTGCCCACAACGTTTGCGTACTGCACTATCTCGTAGTCCTTGCGCATCCCGAGCCTTGTGCGGTTTATTATAATCAGCTTCTGGTCAGTTGCGATCAGGGTGATGGGAGTGGTGAGGTCGCCTCCAGGTCCCCATCTTCTTTGGGTGGCCTGCGCCTCTATGCGCTCGTTAGGGGCGAGCAGCTCCCTTATGTCGCTGAACTCCCCGTGCTCCTCTGCCATTTGGTACCAGTATTAGTTGGCACGGCAAGTATAAAAAACAGCCGATTTTGAGCCCAAATGACGATATAAATACCATAAATCTGGTAATGGCCCTGCATGCCTGTTTGGCATCGGAACTATCAAACCCCTTAAAAATGTTTGCTACCAATAGATACTGTAAACCCAGAGAGGACCAGAGTGCTAATTTGAGCTGGGCGTTATAGGTGCTACCATAGAATACAACAAGTTCGAGAAGGCAAGGATTATAGGCGCAAGGGCGCTCCAGCTAGCATACGGCGCTCCGCCGCTCGTCAAGGTCCCTGAGGGCACTACAAACCCGCTCGACCTGGCAAAGATCGAGTTCGACGAGGGAGTCATACCGATAGTGGTAGTAAGCAAGAAGTGAAGATATGGAGAAATCCTATGACGTTATAGTCGCAGGCGCAGGGATAGCGGGCTCGCTTGCAGCTGCAGCTGCTGCAAAGGGCGGCGCAAAGACTCTGCTCCTTGACAGGAACACGCCTGTGGAGCCGGGCAAGAAGACGAACTGGGGATGGGTGTGCGGGGACGCTGTGGCAAAGTCGCACATAGATTATATTCACAAGGAGATCGGGATCAGCTTCGGCGAGCCCGAGCTCGAGCTCAAGGTTGACGGCGTGTTCGCCATCAGCCCCGACTTCAAGAACAAGATACAGTTCGACGGCGAGGGATACGTCCTCGACAGGCCGAAGTTCGGAAACAAGATAAGGGACATAGCGATCAAGATGGGCGCAGAGTACGTGAACGCGCACGAGGTCGAGGGTCCGCTTCTCGAGGGCAACCAGGTTGTGGGGGTTTTCGGGCGCGACCACAACAAGGAGCAGTTCAAGGTGAACGCAAAGCTTGTTATCGACACCCTTGGGATCGCAAGCACCCTCAGGAGAAAGCTGCCTCCGAACGAGTTCATACAAAAGGACATCAGCATAGACGACATCGAGTCTACCGGCAGGTACATAGTGGATTTCGAGCCAACCGGAACAGACCCTGATTATTATGATGCAAAGAACTGCCTGATCCACCTAAACCAGGAGCTCGCTCCTGGAGGGTACGGGTGGGTCTTCCCGAAGAGGGGGAACAAGGTCAACATAGGCCTTGGCGTCGAGAAGCACAGCCTTGACATAAGGAACGCGAAGCTGAGCAAGAAGGACACCCTTCACTCCCTGATCGACCAGTACATAGAATGGAACCCGATAGTTAAGAACACAAAGATGAACAACGAGCACAACAACGCAAAGGGCTACTGGTCGGTGACCGTCAGGAGGCAGCTCGACTGCCTGGTCTACAACGGCTACCTCGGCGCAGGCGACAGCATGGCAATGCCAAACCCGATAAGCGCAGGAGGCATAGGCCCTGCGATGGTCGCAGGGGTTCAGGCCGGACAGGTCGCGGCAGAGGCGGTCGCAAACAAGAGGACTGACATGGAGTACCTCTGGAAGTACAACCTTATGTACAACCAGAGCTACGGCAACAAGACAGCGGGGCTTGAGGTGTTCAGGATATACCTGCAGAGCCTAAACAACGAGCTGATCAACTACGGCATGGCGCACTTCCTCACAAAGGAGGAGGCGATACAGATAAGCTACGGCCAGATCCCTGAGATAACGATGGGCAGCGCGATGACAAAGGTGCTTCACGGCGTCTCGAACATAAACGCTTTCAGGAACCTTCTGTTCGTTGTCAAGGAGATGAAGAAGCTCACCGAGATGTACAACAACTATCCTAAGGACGTCGCGCACTTCAGCGCATGGAGCGCCGCCGTGAACGCAGAGATGGCGATGGTGAAGGAGAAGTTCAAGCCCAACCCGATCTGATTTCGCCTGTTCTTAATTCTGTCAACTGCCAGTATTGGAAGCTTTTACATGAAGCCAATCGAATATCCAGGGTCATTACTGCGCTCGATTAATCGGTGAATTACGAACACGGCAGATACGACTCCAAATCCTAACCCTCCCCCAACTGCTAGCCATGCCCCATCATTCATCAATCCCACACCATGATCCCAGAGCACATCATAAAGGTTCTGTCCGTTTGGCATGATACAGCTTACCGCACATTCCTTTGAGGAATTTACATAATCTATAACATTGGGGATGATATCTAAAATTTTCCTGCCCGACTCGAGCGTCACGCTATGAGAGGTCAGAAGGTTATTTATGACAGATGTTATATTCACATCCCCTTCATTAATCCTGTCCGCCAAAAAAGAAGTGGCCTGATGATACCCATGGACACTCATCTCACATCCGAACTTCACTGAAGCAAAGGCTGCAACCGCCGGCGCAACAATTGGTGCAAAGACCCTAATCGCATCTTTAAAGTCCTCCCCATCAAATCTCTGCAATTGTTTGATGCCCTCTTTAAATTTCTGAGCGAATTTCATCCTATTACCAACAACCCTTGATTTTCCCGTTTTAAAAGGCTTATTCACTTTTTGTATTGGGGGTTATACGATACTGTTGACCCTGCCAACAGCTCCTCCGTCAATGGTGCGTATCTCCGCGCTCTCGAAATCGAAGATTCCGTTAGCGAAAGCGGGGACGCGCCTCTTTGTCGAAGAATCTATTGCCCTGCCAAGAACGAGCTCGTTGAATGCGGGCGCGATCACAAGCCTTACCCTCTTATTGTAGCTCGCATAGTGCTTGCCGGCATCCTTTCCCGCCTTTGCGACAATCCAGACCTTCCTGCCCTCTCCCTCCTCGCGGATTATCGGATGGATGTGGCCGCTTATTATCGTGCCCTTTCCCATCGCCGCCTCGCTGGGCCACGAGTTCCCGTGCATCGCAGCGAAATTCCCTATGAAAAATTCCCTATCTATCTGGGCGTCAAGCCCCATCCTGCCTATCAAATCCGCAAGTTTGGGATCGTGGTTGCCCTTTGCAATCATTATCTGCTTGTCTTCAAGCTGCCTGAAGAATGTCCTTATCGCATTTGCCTCCTCAGTGGGCGGATTACCTACGCTCTCCTTTATGTCGCCTAAGAAGAGTATCCTCCCAGCGCGATTTTCGTCGCACAGCCTGTTTATCTCACGCGCAAGCCTCTGCGAGGCATCGGGAAAGTTTATGCCTTCGCGCGCAAGCTTTAACTCAACCCCTATGTGAAGATCCCCGATAACAAGGACCCTCTCCTTTTTGATCAGGGCTGCGGGCTTTCCCGGAATGAAAAGCAGATCTCCCTGCAACGGAAACACCAATAAATAGTTATACTCCTAACTTATTAGCGTTTGAGGATTGGGATGACTCAGGGAGCAGTCAGCATAGGCAGGGTATTCGGGATAAACATCGAGCTCCACTGGCTGTTCATATTGCTGATGCTCTACATGCTGATAATACCTCCGCTATTTTTGCTCTTCCTGCTGCTGTTCGTCTGCGTGCTCATACACGAACTCGCGCACTCTCTAACTGCGATAAGGAGCGGACTTAAGGTTAGCGGCATAATGCTCACTCCAATGGGAGGGCTATCATCGATCGATGGGATTGAGAAGCATCCAAACCTAGAGTTCAAGGTCGCGTTCGCAGGTCCTATGATGAGCTTTTTGCTTGCGGCAATATTCGGAACGCTTGTGGTGTTTGCACCGTTTGGCGCCGCAACCCACTTCCTTCAGGAGCTCTTCTTCCTCAACCTGATACTTGCCGTTTTCAACATAATCCCTGCATTCCCGATGGACGGGGGCAGGGTCTTTCGGGGGTATCTGCTCAAGACAAGGAGCTTTGCGGACGCTACCGCGCTTGCAATAAAGGTGAGCAAGTACTGCATGGCCGCGATAATCGCCTTCACCGTCGCCTACGCTATGCTTGCAAGCCAGGATCTATACACGAGAGGCTTCTATGTTGTGCTCACGCTGATAATCGTCGTGTATCTATATGGTGGGATCAGGGCTGAGGAGTACAGTGTCATGCTGCGGGAGAGGACGAAGGGACTCAGGATATCGGACGTAAGATACAACAGATATGTCAGCGTGGATTCCGGCAGGAAACTCGGGGACCTCTACAAACTGATGCAGAAAAAGCGTGAGCATATTGTAGTCACAAAAATCGGTGGAGATTACGCGCTGGTTGACCTGATGCGCAGGCCCCCGAAGAATGCAGTGTATGTAAGGGACATGGCAGTGAGGATACCTAAGGTGGGCGCAAACGAGAGCATAATGGAGGCAATCACAAAGATGCAGAACGCAGATGTGGGCGCAGTCGCGGTAACAAATGGCGGCAGGCTGCTTGGAGTTGCGACTGCAAGCATGCTCCAGTCCCTTGTGTCTGCACACATGCTGGGCAGCAAATAGCGGCAATAAACAAAACCCGAATAAGCTTTAAAAAGGAGGAAAACTCAATTTTATTGAAGAATATGTCCCAGCAGCAAGCAGTCCAGAGTCCGCAGCCCGACGGGGGCCAGAACAACAGGTTCCGAGTCGAGGGCTTCAAGTTCACAAATCCTGATCAGGCGATAATGGATCTTGTGAGGCAGAGGTACGCAGAGCACTGGAAGCAGATGATACGCGAGCGCGACCGTGAGGGGTGGGAGAGCGCGGAGGCAAAGGCAAGGACCGAGAACAAGGGCGCGACAGACTACCAAATCCTCTCGATCACAAGGGCAAATTATCTGAAGGATAACGATAAGACGGGAAAGATTAACGAGAAGGGCCTCAGTCAGATGAGGGACTTCATAGGCAGGAGGATGCGCGACGACAAGTATGTCCACAGGGCAAGGGAGGTGTCATCGGAGCGCGAGCGCAACCAGTACAGGCTGATCCAGGAGGAGATCAATCACGCAAACTATTTTGCAAGGGTGTCTGGTGCAATAGCAGCTGCAATCGGATCAGCATACGCCCTAGGCGAACTCGGGCCGTCCGCAATACATGCGCTTGCAAACCCTGCAACGCTCTATGGGGGGATAATTGCGGCTGTGGGTTTTGCGACATTCGGGATCTACTACCTTGCAAGGCGCCACCAGGCCCACCACCTGAGGGAGGAGTTCCTGCAGAGCACCTTCCATCCGAGGGATGAAGACCACGTCGACACAAGGATCTCTGCATACCCTGAGAACTTCAAGACCCTTGTATGGCCTTACTATTCATACGTCTACCCAAGGAGCAGGGAGCAGACGCTCAGGAGACTCGGGAGGGAGATGCACGCAGACGACGAGATATTCGAACCACTTATGGAGCATGCTGAGGTGACAAGAAGGAGAAGGTCGCACAGGCACACCAACTACCGCGAGATCCTAAGGGAGTGGGGCGAATGGCTGCTCCAGCAGAAGGCCGCAGCAGCAATGGTCGTAACCTCAATCATAATCGGAGCGGGGATAATACCGGCGTTCTTCCCGGAAGTCGGGTATCTCGGCGACTTTGCGCTCAAGCTCGTGGCAGGATTTGCGCTTGTCTATAGCGGGATATACCTCGCAAAGAATGCGCTTACGCACCACATGGAAAATGTGAGGGCGGCAAGGGCCGCAAGGTCTAGCTCTTCACAGCATGGAGGCTCACGCCAGGAAGATTCGGGCTCGGCATCCTCTTCCTCACAAACAGCAGGCGAGACCCCGGGAGGGGCCGCAGGGGCCCAGGCAAACAAGGAGAAAAGCGCTGGTAGCACAGCTGAGAGCCAGCAGCGAGCCGATGCGCCAAAGAACCAGCTCGACGCTGCCGGAAGGCACTAAAATAGCCAGAAAAGGGAATTTTTTCCCTCGACTAAACCTTTAAAAGTCTTCCAATTCTAATAGAGGGTAGCGACCGGTGCATTGATGCTTTATCTAAAGAGCATGTCACTTAGCAGGTTCAAGTCCTTCAAGCAGGCAGACCTGCTCTTCAGCAAGGGTTTCACATGCATAGTGGGACCCAACGGCTCCGGCAAGAGCAACATCTGCGACGCACTTCTATTCTCCCTGGGAGAGGGCTCACTGCGCAGGATGCGCGCCGACAGGCTGCAGGACCTCATCACATCCGGCAAGGGCAAGGGGTCCCTGCCCAAGACTTTTGTCAAGACCGTTTTTGAGGGCGACGACCGCATCGAGGTAGTGAGGGCGGCGAGGGCAGACGGCAAGAGCCTGTTCAAGGTAAACGGGAAGAAGATGACAAGGGCGGAGGTGAGGGAAGTGCTCAAGTCGCACAACATCAACGTTGACGAGACCAGCACGATCACGCAGGGAGAGATCAACATGATGATGAACCTCAATCCCCAGCAGAGGCGAGAGCTGATCGACATCGCCGCAGGGATAAAGGAGTTCGAGGCGAAGAAGGCAGAGGCGCTAAAGGAGCTCGACAAGGTCAATGCCAAGGCAAGCGAGGCGAACATGGTGCTCGGGGAGAGGCTCGGGTTCCTAAAAGAGCTTGAGAAGGAGAAGGCTGCTGCCGAGAGCTTCAGCGCGCTGACAAACAGGCTTAAGATCCTCAAGTACAGCGTGCTCGCAGCAAGGGAGGCCGAGATATCGCAGCTATACGAGAAGCACTCAAAGGAGCTTGCGGCAATAGATGCGAAGAAGCAGAAGATAGTCGGAGAGATGCGCGAGATATCGGCGAACATCGACAAGCTGGCGGCAGACAGGCAGAAGATTACAAAGGAGCTAGGGGAGAGCACAACCTCCTCAGGACAGGATGCGGGGAAGCTCGAGGAGGCGAACAAGGAGCTAGCCCTGATCGGGGCCGCGCTCGAGACAAATGCAAAGCAGCTTGCTGAAAAGCAGGAGGCGGTCAGAAAGCTCAGGGAGGAGTCGGAGACCCTCTCAAAGAACGTCGAATCAAACAAGAAGCAGATCGCAGAGTGCAAGAAGGTGATATCGGAGATAGAGCCAAAGCTTAAGGCTCCAAAGGAGGAGAGGAAGCAGGAGGGCGGCGAGGAGAAGATGGAATCCCTCAATGCTAAGATCAAGTCGCTTGAGGAGGGCCTAGGGAAGGCGCAGAACATCTCATCAGCGCTGCAGGCAGACCTTGCAGCGACAAAGGGCTCGATCTCAGACAACGAGTCAAGGGCAGAGTCCCTCATCGCGCAGATAAAGGAGAGGAGGGACCACAAGAAGGAGTTCGATTCAAAAATAGGTGAGATCTCAAAGTCGATCAAGAAGCTCGACGAGAAGGTCCTCAAGGCAGATTCAAGGCTCCAGGAGACAACAAAGGAGATAGGGGAGATTGACGAGAAGATAACGAACCTCAAGGAGCAGCGAGCGCTTGGCCACTCGCGAGAGGTCGGGATCTCGGAGAAGCTCTCGGGCAGGTTCTCGGAGAAGGAAGGATTCTACGGCCGCGTCTCGCAGCTGTGCACGTATGCAAACGAGAACTCGATGGCAGTCGAGTCGAGCGCCGGCGCAAGGTTCGACTACTTCGTGGTTGACGACATAGAGTCTGCGTCCAAGGTGATAGGCTTCCTAAAGAAGAACGACCTCGGCAGGGCGACTTTCATACCGATAAAGGACCTCTCGTTTGAGAGGTCAAGGAGGGAGGAGAAGGAGCTGAAGTCGGTCCTGGAGGTGCTAAAGTTCGATTCGAAATTCTCAAAGGTGTTCGATTACGTGTTCGGCAACACATACATCCTGGAGAGCGTCGAGGACTCCAAGAAATACGGCGTCGGAAAGCACAGGTACGTCACGCTATCTGGCGAGCTCGTCGAGCAGTCCGGCGTCCTGTCAGGCGGTTCGGCAAAGAGGCGCGCCTCGCTGGCATCGATAGAGAACCAGCTAAAGGAGTGCGCATCGCAAAAGGAGAAGCTGCGAACAGAGCAGGCCGAAATATCGGGGACGCTCTACAAGGACCGCAAGGAGAGGGCATTGCTTGAGATGGAGAGCGTAAAGCTCTCGTCATCATCCTCATCAATCGAAGAGCAGCTCACATCGTTTGAGATAGAGGAGGAGAAGTCGCAATCAATTATCCTATCGCAGAAGTCAAAGGTCGGCCAGCTTGAAAAGCAGATATCGGAGAATGCCGCAGACAAGCAGAAGATCGAGAAGGAGCTCTCATCGGCAAGGGAGCTGGCGTCTGAGATCTACCGCGCATCGATAGAGACGGCGAAGTCCATCGCAAAGCACGGGATGAGCAAGGAGGAGAAGGAGAGGATAGAGTCGCTGCGCGCAGAGCTCGACGAGGCAAAGGCAAGGTCTGTGGCGCTGCAGACCGAGACGTCGATGTCAGAAAAGAGGATCTCCGACATCGAAAACCAGATGTCTGATGAGACCGCGGCGATAGTCGCGATAAAGGCGGACACAAAGGGCAGGGAGACAAAGAAGATATCATTCGAGAGGTCAAAGTCCGAGCTCGAGGAGAAAATCAAGGGCTCCAGCGCATCGAGCAAGAAGAGGATGGAGAAGGCGGAGGAGATCGACTCTAAGATAAGGAAGGCGGGCGAAGAGAGGGGAAGGGCGGAGATGCAGAATGGCGAGCTTGATCGCCAGCTTGGAGACCTGAATGTAAAGAGGGGTCAGCTCGAGGTGAGGCTTGGCGACATAAAGGCAGAGCTCGCCACGTATCCCCAGGGAATGGAGAGAATAAGCATGAAGATCGAGGAGATGGAGCACGAGGCCAACGTGGCGTCAGCAAAGATAGAGACGATGGGCAACGTGAACCTCAAGGCGCCTGAGATGTACGAGGCAAAGAAGAGGGACGTAGGCGAGGCGCAGGGCAAGCTAGAGACCCTGACTGTCGAGAAGGACGCGATAATGAAGATGATCGAGGAGATCGACTCGAAGAAGCTCAAGATATTCATGGATACATTCGAGACTGTCAACAAGAACTTCATGAACCTCTACAGCGTGGTCTTCCCGGAAAAGGCGACGCTTGAGCTTGACAATCCCAAGGAGCCGTTCGAATCAGGGATAAGGATGAAGATTCCCGACGGAAAGGGGTTCAAGAGGGAGAAGGAGCTCTCTGGCGGAGAGAAGTCGCTGAGGCTGCTCGTGCTGCTCTTTGCGATACACATGCACAAGCCATCATCGCTATACGTATTCGACGAGGTCGACGCTGCGCTCGACAAGGAGAACTCCAAGAAGCTCTCGCACCTGCTAAAGGAGATGAGCAAGAACTCGCAGTTCATAGTGGTAAGCCACAACGACTCGCTGATAGTCAACTCAGACACCGCAATCGGCGTTGCAAAGACCGACGGGGAGTCGCGTGCGGTGGGCCTGCAGGTCGCAAACATCGCAAGCAACGCAAAGCAGCCGGGTGCATGAGTTGCCGAGGAGAAAGGCTAGTTCTGCCACAAAGCAGAAGAAGCAGATGCCCATGTGGCCGCTATATCTGCTTCTGGTAATCCTGATCATTGCATACGCCGTATACAACAACCCGATAATCGGGATCATTGCATTTCTGGTCATAGTCGCGATAATAGTCGTGATAGCAAAAGAGGTGAAGGAGGAGGTCCAGGAGAAGGGCAGCAGGGAGGGGATAAAGAGCCTTGCAATGGCGATAGGCGCAGCGGTACTGATATGGGTGATTGCAATTGTTGCACTGCAGACCACCGCCCCGATAAACGCGGTTGCCAGCTGCAGCATGCTGCCGTCTCTGCAGCGAGGAGACCTTGTAATCCTCCACGGGATATCTAACCTGTCCGCATTTGCGCGCACGCACAATGTCCCAATAGTAAACGTCAGCCCCTCCGCATTCTCCGCGATGGAGTCTGGCATGAACAACGAGTTCCTTGCATACTACGCGTATCCCTCAAACAGCAAGGGCAACCTCACATCATATGTTCCAAGCTCATATCCCTATACGATCTCCCTCTACAACACGCAGTGCGTCGATAGGATTGCGTACCTAAAGCAGGGATACAACCTCGCATCGTGCTACGTCGGCCAGAACCCGTCGCAGAACCTGATAAAGTACAACTACTCCATACAGAACACAACCGTCAACGGGGTGCAGTTCAAGCTGATAGTGACTTCCGCAATCTCGATAAACGGGACAAGGATATCCGAGAACTATTCAAATCCGATAGTGGTGTACTCAACAACATCCAGCGACACATTCGGCGGCGACATAATCCACAGGCTTGTCGCAGTGATCAACGCAGGGGGAAGCTATTACACGCTAACAAAGGGGGACAACAACCCTGCGCTTGACGTGCAGTTCGGAAATTACCCAGCCCCGCAGGGCGATGTGCTTGGGTACGTGATCGCAAGGGTCCCAGTGATAGGCTATGCAAAGCTGCTCCTAAGCGGCCAGTTCTCGCAGCCAGCAGGCTGCAACCAGGTAATCTCAAATTAGTACTGTTTTTTCGACCAGATAATGTAATAAGGTGCAATCGGATTTAATATCCACTCGAGTCCACTAGCTATCATACTGCTATTGTTTTTGTTTGACACCATCTTAAGATAGTCTAATCTTTTCGTGTTTGGTAACCTTATAATCCTCGGCCTGAATGCTTTAATAAAAATCAAATCGTTTGTTTCCTCGATTAACCTTTTCCATTGCGCTGGCTTGCTATCTCGAATGTCCTCAATTAATAGCAGCGACCCTCCAATCTTCAGATGCTCTCCTGCAGTATTATAAAGTTCCTGGTGTACTTTCCATTCCGGGTCATAACTCTTCATATCAGAAAGATGCTGTTGATTAGTTCCAATATGGTGTGGTGGGTTCCCTATTATGATATCCCATTGCTCTGATTTTCGTACGTTTTTAAAAACGTCAGACCTGCACACCGAAACATTTTTCCCTAGCTGATTTCTCCTAACTGTATCTTTACACACTTTTATTGCAAGAGGGTTCTTGTCAAGCAAAGTGACATGATTGCAAAGCCCATTTGCTAACAACGAAAGGCCAATAAACCCATTTCCAGATCCAAAATCGCAAACGCTTTCAACATGGCCAAACCTCTTTTTTACTGCTTTTATAAAATCTGAAGAAAAATCTATACCACTTATACCAAGGTCTTCCTCATAGCTAACGACATATGAATAAAATTGTAGCGATCTCATGATCTCTTCACCTGTTTTTTGGTATTATCCTGTGCCTCGCCATCCCGGAAGCTTTTGCCTGCTATTTTTTTGGAAATTTGCATCATTCTAAACGGAAGATTCGTTATCCGGTATGTCGGCATATAATTCCCTCTAAGTGCTAACCTTGCTGTTCTAAAACTCGCTATAACCCTCTTGTCTCTATGTAGGGGCTCATGTTCTATGAGTGTCCAACGGATGTAGTTAATCCAGGCCCTAATCTCAAAAATTCTTTCGGGCTCTTTTAGTAGTTGTCTTATCTTAAGAAAGCCCCTAAACTCTCTATTGTTAACTACTACTACACCGCCGCCAGAGCTGGATAACGGCTTTGATGCGCCAAAACTGTAAAGTGTAAAATCGAAGCGCCTATTTGGGTAATACGGATGTTTGGCATTATCTTCTATGGAGAAAACGCCTTTTGGGGGGATTATGCTATTATCAGTTACGAGCAAAACGTTCTTGCTCTTTATCCCCTTTGGGGTAATTGCGTAATAAATTATCTTATATCTCGCTAGTTTTGCCGATATCTTAACTACTTCACATATATCAGTGGGGAGATAAATTATGCTCGAACCAAATTTCTCCTTAAGGTATGTTAAAAGATGATATAATCCATTACGTGCCTCATAGAAGCTCACCCAGTTATCTTTAAATTTGCTCCTGAAAAATTTATTAAATTCAAGTCCTTTAAAGAATGGTGCAGTGATCAATGTAGCAAGTGATGGGGATACATATTGGATCATGGGCGTCGTCTTTTCATCTAGAATCTTTGAAGCTATCACTACACCACTTCCTTACAAAAACAGTGTTTCTACGAAGCATCGCCAGCAATATGTGGCCTTTATCTTCTGTTTGTATTCATTGGGAGCGCGCCATTCGGCAGGATCATAAAACTCCCTTGAAATTGCCCCACTATGTTTACCGCACCTATCGCAAATCTTCATGGCGTCCAACTTTAATTCTCGAAGTTACCTTACGATGATTTAAATGTATAATAAGATATTTAAGTGTAATGTAGTAAAGCTAACTTTCTATTTAGAAAAGGTAAATATATCAAATGGGAAAATAATTTTATGAAGTATGACAAATATGATACTATTCATATAATGATGAAGCGTTACAGCATCAAAATACTCAAAGCACTAAAAGGCACCCCGCTCCGTTTTTCAGATCTACGGTCTCATGTAAGTAACCCTAAAACCCTTTCTGTCAACCTTACTAGGCTATTAGAATACGGTTTAATCGAGGTGGAGTCAAAGAAAATCGGATATAAATATAGCAACTTCTACAGGTTGTCCAACAGAGGCTTGAAGATTTTGCGTGCAATTGAACAAATTTAAGACCTATGTAACCTTTAAATACCTTCTAGAGAGATAATATAACATCGCAACGACACTAACTGTGCGTCTGCGCTGGTGCTTTTTGCATCTTTTTGTTGTGATAACCATGAGTGACTTAGCCAAGGACATACGTCTTGCAGTGGACACTGGAAAGGTTGCCCTGGGAGTCAACGAGGTGATGCGCGCGATCGGCGGAGACAAGGCAAAGCTGGTCATCGTCGCAGAGAAGGGAAAGAAGCAGGCGGTTGCCGACCTTGCGCACACGTGCGGGGTAGCCAACGTCAAGCTGATAAAGTACAAGGAAGGATCTCTCGAGCTCGGGACCGTGTGCGGAAAGCCGTACTCGGTGAACGCTGTGGCCATAATGGAGCCAGGGAACTCGAAGATCCTTGAAGAGGAATACGCTTAATGGTGTTATATTGCCACGAGGAGAATTTGCAGCCAAGGAAATGATGCGAAAGAGAAAGCACCAGCGAATGCTCAAGAAGTGGTGGAAGAGGAAGTACTTCAAGAACAAGGCGAAGTACGACGCAGTCGGCCCTGTTCCTAGGGCAAAGGCAATAGTCCTCCAGAAGATCGCTGCAGGTCAGAAGCAGCCGCACTCCGGACAGCTCAAGGGAGTGAAGGCGCAGCTGATCAAGAACGGCAAGGTTGTCGGGTGCTTTGTGCCTGGCGACGGAACTATCAACTACATCGACGAGCACGACGAGGTCACGATACAGGGTCTCGGCGGTTCGCAGCGCGGCCAGATGGGTTGCATCCCTGGCTGGAAGTACAGGGTGGTTGCGATAAACGGCGTCGACGTGTACCAGATAATTACGGGAAAGAAGGAGAAGCCTAAGAGATGATTGAATGGCAGATGAAGCAGAGATTTTGAACGCTCAAAAGAAGCAGCAAAAGCCAAAGAGAAAGGCTGCAGAAGCAGAGGCAATAGCGCCTGCTTCGTCTGAGGCCACAACAGAGTCCCAAAGGCCAAAGTCGTCTAAGAAGAAGGTGTTCGAGTCAAACATCGACGAGCAGCTCCTCTTCGGAAAGTACAGCTACCGCGACATCATAATAAACGACCAGAGCCTGTCTGGCTATGTGAATCTTGTACCCAAGGCTTACCCTAACGTCTATGGAAGAAGCAAGGACGGGAGGACCAACATAGTCGAGCGATTGATGAACAAGCTGATGAGAGGGGGCACGGGCCACAAGGTTGGGGGTCACGTTATCAGGACAGAGGGACAGCTGCAGGGCAAGAAGCTCAAGGTCATGCACATCGTTGAGGATGCGTTCGACCGAATAGCGCTGCAGACAAAGAAGAACCCGCTTCAGGTTTACATAAACGCCCTTGAGAGGGCGGCGCCTATCGAGGACACCACAAGGGTGCGATACGGCGGCATATCATACAACGTCGCAGTCGACGTCAGCTCTCTGAGGAGAGTCAACATCGCAATCAACAATCTCGCATTCTCCGCAGTCATCGGGGCGTTCAAGAACAGGAGGTCTCTTTCTGATGCGCTCGCAAACGAGCTCATCTTGGCTGCGAACAACGACCCTAACAGCTATGCGATAAAGAAGAGGGTCGAATCCGAGAGAATGGCGAGAAGCGCAAGGTAGTTGCATGGTTCGAAGAGAATTCGCGGCTGAAGAGGCTGCAAAAATAATGACTGATATCGACAGGATCAGGAACGTCGCAATAGTTGCGCACGTCCACCACGGCAAGACCACCCTGACGGATTCTCTGCTTGCAAAGGCGGGAATCATCTCAAAGCAGGTCGCTGGAGAAGCCCTTTACACAAACTACGAGGCTATCGAGAAGGACAGGAAGATGACGATCAAGTCTGCAAACATCTCGCTTGCCTTCCCATACGACGGCAAGGACTTCATAATCAACCTTATCGACACCCCGGGACACGTAGACTTCGGAGGCCACGTCACAAGATCGATGAGGGCAGTAGACGGAGTGATCCTGGTAGTCGACCCTGTAGAGGGAATCATGCCGCAGACAGAAACTGTCGTCAGGCAGGCTCTCAAGGAGAAGGCAAAGCCGGTCCTGTTCATCAACAAGGTAGACAGGCTGCTCCTCGAGCTGAGGCTCACGCCAGAACAGACGTTCGAGAGGCTCCTCGAGCTGATTGCAAATGTCAACAAGCTTATCGATTCATACGCGCCGGAGGAATTCGTCGGCAAGTGGAAGGTGAGCGTAGACGATGGAAGCGTCTGCATCGGCAGCGCCGCGAGGAAGTGGGCGATATCAAAGAGGATCATGGAGCGCCACAAGACCACGTTCAAGGACATATTCGCTCTGACTGCGGCAAACGATGAGAAGAAGCTTCAGGAGGTTGCCCCTATAGACGAGGCAACGCTGACGATGATCATAGAGCACCTGCCAAACCCAAGGCAGGCGCAGGCATACAGAATCCCATACCTCTGGCACGGGGACATCAACAGCGATGAAGGCAAATCCATGATAAACGTGGATGCAAAGGCGAATACGAACCTGATAATATTCGGAGTAGCGTCAGACCCTCACAGCGGAGACGTTGCAGTGGGAAGGGTGTTCTCAGGAACAGTAAAGAAGGGAAGCACGCTCTACCTGTCAGGACAGGATGGCACGCAGAGAGTCTCGCAGGTCGGGATCTACATGGGGCCAGAGAGGGTCCTGGTAGACGAGATACCTGCAG
The DNA here is from genome assembly GCA_028867115.1 of Microcaldota archaeon. Lineage (GTDB taxonomy): Archaea > Micrarchaeota > Micrarchaeia > Micrarchaeales > CABMGC01 > JAGWGI01. The sequence continues at coordinate 13,274 of JAGWGY010000005.1, read as the reverse complement.
GGAACATCGCCGCATTAATCGGGCTTAAGAACCTTGCAATCGGGGACACAGCAAGCGAGAGCAACATAGATCCCTTCGAGCAGATCGTCCACTACTCAAAGCCCGTGGTAACAAAGGCTGTCGAGGCGAAGGACCCGAGGGACACGATGAAGCTGATTCAGGCGCTGCGCGACCTCATGAAGGGGGACCAGACCATAGTCGCAGAAATCAACCAGGAGACCGGCGAGCACCTTATCAGCGGAATGGGTGAGCTGCACCTTGAGGTCATAGAGACGAAGCTGCGCGACGAGTTCAAGATTCCGATCCAGACAAGCGAGCCGATTGTGGTCTACAAGGAGACCATAGACGGCGAGGCCAAGGATGTAGAGGGCAAGTCCCCGAACAAGCACACGCGATTCTACATAGACGTAAAGCCTCTCGAGCCGGGCGTGATCGAGCTGCTCGAGGGCGGCGCATACAAGGACGGCAAGCCAAAGGGCAAGGCGCACGTCGAGGAGTTCATCAAGGCGGGCATGTCAAGGGAAGAGGCAAAGGGTGTAGAATGCATAATGAACTCGAGCGTGCTGATCGATGCAACCCACGGGGTGCAGTACCTCAACGAGGTAATGGAACTCATGGTGGAGGGATTCATGGAGGCGATAAGGGACGGCCCGATGGCAAAGGAGAAGTGCTACGGCGTAAAGGTCCTGATCAAGGATGCAACGATCCACGAGGACCCTGTCCACAGGGGGCCTGCGCAGATAATACCTACAATGAGGAGGCCGATCTGGGCTGGAATGCTCATGGCAGGAGTCACGCTTCTTGAGCCGAAGCAGAAGTTCACGGTCTCGATCCCTCAGGAGTACATGTCAGACGTAATCAGCCTGCTGCAGGGAAGGAGGGGACAGATACTTAACATCGAGCAGGAGAGAGAGCAGGCAACCATAATCGCAAAGATGCCGGTCTCAGAGGTAATCAAGGGCTTCTCGAACGAGATGCGAAGCGCGACAAAGGGCAAGGCGATATGGTACCCTGAGTACGCGGGATTCGAGAAGATGCCAAAGGAGCTCCAGGCGAAGGTAGTTAGGGAGATCAGGACAAGGAAGGGACTTCCTCCTGACGTGCCTCCACCGTCGTTCTACATGGACTGAACCGAGGCTATGAATAGATATTTATATGTTGAGAGCAGAATATGATTTACTGTTCTACTTATACTCACACCGATGAGATGAGGGTGAAACTATGGCAAAGGGTTACGTAAAATTCGAAGTATCAAAGGAGATTTCTGACAAGGCACTTGAGGCAGTAAGGCTTGCAAGGCAGTCCAACGGCGTCCGAAAGGGCGTCAACGAGGCGACAAAGAGCATAGAGCGCGGAATGGCGACTCTCGTGGTCCTTGCCGAGGACGTTGAGCCTGAGGAGGTCGTGATGCACATCCCTATGCTCTGCGAGCAGAAGAGGATGAACCTTGTCTATGTCCCTACAAAGCAGGCGCTCGGAAACGCAGCAGGCCTGAAGGTCCCTTGCGCAGCAATCGCAATAGAGAAGAGCGCAGAAGCAGAGCCGCTCATCAAGGATATCGCATCCAAGATATCAGGCAAGATGCCTGCATCGGAGAAGAAGGCAGAGGCAGCCCCTGTAGAGAAGAAGGAGGCAAAGCCCAAGGCGCCGAAGCCTAAGAAGGAGGAGGCAAAATAATTAAGTGATCCAGATGGCAGACCAGCCCGACAAGCCAGAAAAGCCACAGGCTCCAGCGCCAGCCGCAGCAGCGCAGCAGGTGCAGCAGAAGCAGGAGAAGCCGTTTGACGGCTACCTTGCGCAGGTGGTGGAAGTGGTGAAGGGAAGGACTGGGATATACGGCGAGGTGAGGCAGATAATGGCCAAGATACTCGAGGGCCAGGACAAGGGAAGGGTCATAAGGAGGAACATCGCAGGCAAGGTTAAGGTCGGCGACTATGTCAGGCTCCCGGACACGACGAGGGAGGCAAAACAGATAAGGGTAAGATGAAATGAAATGCTCATTCTGCACTAAGGAGATCGAGAAGGGAACCGGCCTCATGTACGTCAAGAGGATCGGCACGATTAGGTACTACTGCTCGAAGCGATGCCTCAAGTTCGACGTGAAGATGAAGAAGAAGCCGAGCCAAAAAGAGATCCGCGAGCAACAGAAGCAGTGAATGCATATTCCCGTCGGAATCATGCTACTGTATTAGCTTTACTTGCGCCCTGTTGCTATTTAGGGCACCACTACAAGATTTTGCAATCAAAATTCCTGTACACTTGTTTTATAATCCCAATCACTCCTAGTCAGATCAGGTGATGGGAATGCCACGGAATGAAGAAGAAGGAGAAGAGCGAGATATATGAGGTACTCAGGCCCGGAGAGGCAATAAAGGAGCTTCTCAGGGAGGCTGCAAAGGGAGAGAGCCCGATAGCAACCCAGGTGCAGCAAAGGCTTCCAAGGCTAGAAGTGCTGATGCACAACTGGAGGCTCTCCGGAGTGAAGGACAAGACGGTGGATTTCTACATGGGGTCGAGCTTTGCCGATCGGCTCTTCTACCACAACATCTTCCACACTATAGACGTCTACCTCAGCTCCGTACTCTACGGCGAGCTCGAGAGGCTGCCAGACCACAAGCGCGAGCTGCTAGCGGCAGCAGCGGTCTTCCACGACCTCGGGTTCATTCGGCAGTACAAGGCAAACGAGCCGTTCGGCGCCCAGATCGCATACGAGATCGGGAAGAGGTTCGAGTACACAGAGGAGGAGACGAAGGAGATGCAGAAGATGATCCTTGCGACCACGATGCCACAGCAGCCAAGCAGCCATCTGGAGAGGATAATCTGCGACTGCGACCTTGACAACCTCGGCAGGCCGGATTTCTTCTTCAAGGGCCACCTTGTGCGGCTCGAGCTTGCAATCTTCGACAACAAGATAATGTCGGACCTGCAGTGGCTCGAGTTCCAGATGAAGTTCCTCAAGTCGCATCGGTACCATACGAAGTCGGCCAGGCTCCTGCGCGACGAACTCAAGGGGAAGAACCTGGAGGCTGTGAGCGAGGTTGTGGAGGTGATGAGGAAGAGGGCGTGAGCCCTCCCCCATTTTATATTTTTGCGCCGATATAATATCATGGGAAAATTGCAGCTTGGGACAGATGAGAACTACGTCTTCCACACTCTTGGCAAGAAAGGCGGGCCGATATCGTGTGCCGAGCTCCGCAAGGACCTTCAGACACACGGCAAGAGCGACTCTCAGGCGATGATTATACTCAACGAGCTGGCGTTCCGGCATAAGCCAAAGCTTGCATCATTCTCCGGAGACCCTGTGGTTATCGAGCTTACAAAGGAAGGCAAGGAGATCTATGCATCGCTGAAGAGGACTTAAATCCTACCATCCGTGCGCCTCCCTCCCATAAGTGCCTTTTGCATTTCTATCTTCTCGTCGATCTCGCACGAGATATGCGCTATGGAATTTATCACGTCGTTTGCAGGCCTTATCAGGAACCTGAGCGCCTCCGAGGTGAAAGTCCCGCTGTTCACAATCGAGAGCGCAGCTGCAGCAACCCCTATCTCCATCCTTGGGTCGTTCATGTAGTTGATCGAGTGCGATATCGCATTGGCGCCCAGAGCGATGTTCTTCCTTAGGCTCTGCGCCTCAAAGAGCGAGTCGTACCCGAGCTTATTGAGGCCCTTTATTATCGCAAGAGCCCTCGAGTATGTGTTGCTGATCTCCCTTGTCACATAAACATTCTCAAAGAGCAGCGCGACGGCCTTCCTCAACCCGGCCTGCAGGATTGCGTAGTCCTCTGCGCCTATCCCCTTTGGCAAAAAGAGCTGGGGCTTCGAGCTGAGCGCTTCAATGTTGTTGACCGCATACTCGCTGAAAACCCATGCGGCGAACCTCTCAACAGCCTTCCTGTCCGTTCCGACCTTGGCCGGGTCCAGCGTTATCACGTCCTTGTCCAGCGCCCTGTAGACCCCGGCGAAAGGGAGCTGCTCGAGCGCTATCCTCGGAATCGGAACGCTGACATAAGTAGTCGAAATGAAGAACTTCCTTGCCCTCTTTATCTCGAGCGTGGCGTCGTCATGCACTACCTTTGTCCTCCCCATAGAAAAATATCGCTTTTGCGAAATATTAATCTTTTGTTGGCCTACGTCTGCTCCTCTGGGGAGCTTAAACGAAGCGGTGGCTGTAGTATTTAAAACGAGAAACGCATCCTTTTCTAAGGAAGCAGCCTGCAGGACCCATGGGATATACATCATATATCCTACATATATGCTTTATCCAAATTGCATATATATAATCCTGCAGATTTACTCCTGATGATTGCATGAAAACGGCAAGAGACGGGATAGACGGCAACGTGATACTGATTACTGACGGCTACAAGTTCACGCACTGGAAGCAGTACCCTCCGGGCACAACTAAGGTGCACTCCTATTTTGAATCCAGGGGAGGGGAGTACCCCGCCACGCTCTTCTTCGGGCTGCAGTACCAGCTCATGAGGTACCTCGAGGGAAAGGTGGTAACCCAGGCGAAGATAGAAGAGGCTGAGGAGATAGTGGCGCTGCATCTTGGCGACAAAGCGATGTTCAACAGGGAGGGATGGGAGCACATACTCGACGAGCACAAAGGGAAGCTGCCACTGAGGATACGCGCAGTGCCGGAAGGGACTGTGGTGCCATATAGGAACGTGCTGATGACTGTAGAGAACACGGATCCGAAGTGCTACTGGCTCCCGAACTACATGGAGACGCTGCTCGTGCAGGTGTGGTACCCGACAACCGTTGCAACCCAGTCCATGTTCATGAAGAAGTCGATCCAGAAGTACCTCGAGGAGACCGGAACCCCGTCGCTGATAGATTTCAAATTGCACGATTTCGGCTTCAGGGGAGTCTCTTCGGTAGAGAGCGCGGCAATCGGAGGCGGAGCGCACCTTGTCAACTTCAGGGGCACAGATACGACCGCGGCCCTCATGTTCCATAGGTCCTATTACGACGAGCCGATGGCAGGCTTCTCGATACCTGCAGCAGAGCACTCCACGATAACATCCTGGGGCAGGGAGAACGAGGACAAGGCGATGAGGAACATGCTCGAGCAGTTCCCCAAAGGAACAGTGGCAGTTGTCTCCGACTCCTACAACATATTCGAGGCGTGCAGGTCCATATGGGGAGGCAAGCTCAGAAACCAGATCCTCAGCCGCGGAGGGGCGCTTGTGATAAGGCCCGACTCTGGCGACCCGCAAAAAGTGCTGCTTGAGGTGCTGAACATACTTGCGGAGCAGTTCAGCTTCAGCGTGAACGACAAGGGGTACAAGGTTCTCTACGAGAAGGTGAGGCTGATACAGGGGGACGGGATAGACTACAGGATGGTGGGCACGATACTCGAGACCCTCAGGCAGAACGGCTGGAGCGCAGACAACATTGCGTTCGGAAGCGGAGGCGCGCTGCTGCAGAAGCTAAACAGGGACACCGAGAAGTTCGCGTTCAAGTGCTCGAGCGTGACAGTGAACGGGGAGGAACGCAACGTGTACAAGAACCCTATAACAGATCCCGGCAAGAGCTCCAAGATGGGACTGATAAAGCTAATTCGTGAAGGTGACGAGTACCTAACGGTGCAGCAGTCCGCCCCTGGCAAGGACGAGCTTGTGAAGGTGTTCGAGGACGGCAAGGTGCTGATAAAGTACCCGCTCAGCGAGATAAGAAGGCGCGCGGACGAGGGGATAAAGAGGATACCTGCCGCAATAGCGTGATCAGATGGACTACGAAAAACTCCGGAAGATCCTTGACGAGACAACAAGGGCGTATCGCAAGGGCCCGCTTGTGCAGACAAGGAGGGACGCAGACATTGAGGTGACTGAGGTAGACAACTTCCCGAGCACAAGGGAGGCTCCGTCTGGCCCAAACTTCGACAAGGTGGACATGGTGTTCTTTGACGTGTCTGTCAACAGGGGAGAGGCGGAAAGGTACCGCAGGGAGTTCATCGGGATACTAAACGGCTTCTCTGACCAGGAGAAGGCAATGATGAAAGACGGCCCAAGCTACCTCTACCTTGGAGGGGTACTCGGGGACCAGGGAATCGCGCTTCGCTTCATGGCCCTGGGGTCTACTCTGGGACTCTGGCAGGTGCTCAACCCTGCAAAGATGATGGGCGGCAACGATGACCAGATAGCGCAGGCTGTAGGGCGGGGGTACCTGCTCATCTCTGGATATTCGGCCGATCCATCGCCTAGCAAAAAGCCGGGCAAGATCAGGCGCTCCTGAGCGCAAGCCGCCTGTCGTTGCCTATGGCAAGCGATTTATTAGTTGCTGGTGGAATGAAATCATGAGACTTGATGGAAGGAAGGTGCTGCTTGTAGGAGTGAGCACAGGGCTCGGCGCGGCGACTGCGTATTACCTTCTTAGGGAGGGCGCGCAGGTCGCGATATCCGGGAGGGGCGAGGAGAAACTCAGGGCGATTGCAAAGAATCTTTCGCAGTATGGGAAGGTTAGCGTCGTGCAGGGGGACGCCTCCACAAAGGAGGGGGCAAAGAAGGTGGCAGACGAGGCATCGAGGCTGATGGGCGGGATAGACGGCATTGCCGTGCTTGTCGGCGGATTCTCGGCGGACAAGATAGAGGACCTTGCCGCTCTTGAGGAGATGACCCTAAACCACATTAAGGTGCCCCTCTATGTAGTAAACGCATCGCTTCCGCACCTGCACAAGGGCTCATCGATAGTCCTGATCTCATCCACACTCGCGATGGACAAGGCGCACGGCCCCCTCTCATACAGCATAGGGAAGGCGGGCACGGCAAAGGAGGTGCACCTGCTTGCGAACCAGCTGCTGGGAAGGGAGATACGGGTCAACGGGATAGCACCGAGCTCCATAGACGGCGAGTTCAAGCCCGACACAGAGTTCAAGAGCGCAAGGAAGCTTGGGGAGGGCAGCGCGCCGCCTGACGCATTTGCGAAAGTGATTACATGGTTGATGACCGAGGAGGCAGGATGGGTCAACGGTGTTGTCATACCTGTAGACGGAGGCGCGAGGCTGAAGCAGTAGCTCATATAGGGCAACCGTAGGCGGACTTCTGTTTGTTGAAAACAAACCTTGCGCCAGCCGCGTTGATTGATGCAAGTGTTGCAAGCGTGCCATCGCACGCATATCCCACGCTCCCGCCCAGGTCCACGGTATACGCCGTGCCGTTCGCCCTTGCCACCGGATACTGCATGTACAGTATCCCTGTCACGTTTGTAGGGTTTATGCCTGTGATGTAGAAGTTGCTCACCCTCTGTCCAACGGTGAACGTGGAGGATTGCGCAGACATATGCGATGCGAAATAGCCGTAGGATACTGCTGAGCCCACGACAACTATTACTATCGCGCCTGCTATCAGCAGTATGTCCAATGTGGTCAGGGCGCGGGCCCTAGGAGGCTGCATAATCATACTGCTGTGCTCAGGAATAAAAAGTTGTGCGGGATCGTTCGGTTTTTGCCGAAACTACTCGGCGCCCCATCCGCCGTCAACTGCAAGGATGTGCCCTGTAACGTAAGACGAGGCATCAGAGGCAAGATAAACAGCAGCGCCCTTCAGCTCCGCAGGCTCACCGAGCCTTCCCATCGGAGTTCTGGTAGTAATGTGCGAGAGCGTATCCTTATCCTCCAGCACGCCTGCGGTCATCTCGCTTGGGAAGAAGCCTGGCGCAATCGCGTTCACCCTTATCCCTTTCGATGCGAACTCGACCGCAAGCGAGCGCGTCAGGTTGACGACCCCTCCCTTCGAGGCGTAGTAAGGCGCAACTGGAAACACGTCTCCGAACCTGCCGTATATCGAAGCTATGTTTATCACGCTGCCCTTGACGTTCCTCTCAACCATGCTGCGTATTGCCGACCTCGCGCACAGGAAGACGCCCGTCAGGTTTACTGCTATGACCCTGTCCCAGTCCTCCTTTTTCATTTTTGTTGAAGAGCCCATCGCAGCCGTGCCGGCGTTGTTTATCAGAATGTCGACCTTTCCAAGAGAGTCGCATGCCTTAGCGACCAGCGCGTCTATGTCGGATTCGCTCGACAGATCTGCCTTGAAAGGCAGCACCTTCCTGCCTGTTGCCGCAGATATCCTCTTTGCGTTCTCAATTAGCCTATCCTCCCTCCTTGCAGCTATCACGACGTCGGCCCCCGCTTCCGCCAGTGCCTCGGTGAATGCGATCCCCAGCCCGCTGGAAACCCCTGTGACGATAGCGGACTTGCCATCCAGCCTAAACTCGTCTAAGATGCCCATGGAACCCTACTCTCAAATCTTCTTCGGGTCTATAGAGACTCTCCTCGCGTTGCTCTTGGCAAACGCGCCAAGGACTGAGATATCCTCTCCGGTAACAAAAAGGCCCGAGAGCTTTATCTTGAAGAAGCGGAACTCTGCAGCCCCCCTGTAGTTCTCAGGAGGGTACCTCTCAGTGGCAGGTACGCTCGAGTTCGGGAAGAACTTCTTGACGTAGATCTTTATTATCTCCTCAAGCGCATCGTCAGGCGCAAATACCGCCTTTCCCTCTGCCTGAACCCCGTCGGCGCTGCCGATCTTCTGCCTAGAGTCAAATATCTCGAATGCGATCTTCGCCGTGTCGATTATGTTGGCGCCGTGCCTCGAGTCGATAGGGGAGAGGAAGTAGAAGTTGTAGTCCTTGTCATGGACGTAAGAGACAGTAGCCGCCCAGACATTGCCGCGCTTGTCGGTTGTCGCAGTGACCATGTAATTGTTTGACTCGATTATCCGCTTCGCCTTGTCCTCAAACGACTTGTACTCTCCTTCCATGCCTTATTATCGGAACAATAATTTATAAATTCAGCACTTTTGGGCTATAGGAGATCCTCTGCGGTTATTATCCCCACAATCTCTCCCCTCCTTGCCACGACAACCGCCTTCTCGTGCTTTATCAGCTCCTTCACTATCCCGATGGGCGTCTCCTCATTCACTGTAGGGAAGGGCGGCTGCATCTTCCAGCCTATCTTCGTACCCCTGTCCAGGCCCACAAGGTCTGTGGTGCTGATGCTTCCAACTATCCTTCCGGCGCTAACAACCGGGAACTGCGAGAGCGAGTGCCTCTTTGCGAGCGTTGCTGCAGTGCCTACCGTATCCGAATTCTTCAGCTCGAAAACCTTTTTCTTCATCACCTCTGCTGCCGTCTTTGTCTCTCCTTTCTCCAGCTCCTGCAGCTTTTCGAATATCTTTATGGCCATGCCGTAGCTCGGCATCACCTTGCCCCTCTCTATCTTGGTCAGCATCGACTGGCTGATGCCGACTGACTTTGCAAAAGCGCTCTGCGTTGCTCCAAGCCTTCTCCTCCGTATGCCTATTGCGTCCAGATTCGGAAACATCGTATCACTATTCCTATATGAATATTTTATGCAATAATTATTAAATACCATCAGAACCGCATCATCATTGTGGTTGAATGGGTTTTGAGAAACTGAATAAGGCAATATCGCAGGCCGAGGTCGCATCTGCAAAGAGGCTGAAGAGGGAAATCGAGTGGCAGGCATCAGACGCGCTGAAGCAGAAAGAGTATCTGGATGCAGAAAATGTGCTCCTCGGCGCAAAGCTTGCGCTGTCTGGGCGCATATTTGCATGGGGCAAGAATTTCCTGCAGAGCGAGACTTACCGCAGGCTGAGGAGAATCAATAAGGACAGCGATATCGAGCTGTACGCTGGAGGGTGGGGGCACAAGAACGTGGAAGGCGATTGCTTCGGATGCTGGTCGCGGATAAGGGTCGGCGATGATGGGGCAATCGAATATCTCCATGGCTACAAGTGGCATGGCGCAAGCAGCACAACCTTCAGGAACCAGCAGGAGCTTGCAAAGGGGCTGAACTTTGCCTACCTAACCAAGCTTGCAAAGCACCTGCACTCAAAAGGCGTGGTGGACTTCATAGCGCGCGACTTGAAGGACCTGGCAAGGGACGGCTTGTAGGGCCGCCAGGCCCGAAACAATGTATTAAACGAACCGAAGGCATCCGTTTATAAGGGAGGGATATGTAGCGATATCGTGGTTTGATGTGGGGCATCAAGGGGCAGCAGAAGACTAAGCTCGGTGATGAGATAGAGAGCGGGCAGAAGGTCACCACCACCGGATATTATGTGTACAACGGCCATGTAAACCCGAGCGAATACGACCCGAAGAGCTGCTTCATTGCGGACAAGCTCAAGGTTGGCATCTTCCTTGTTGGGGATAACTCATCGGCGCCCGGTACAATGTGCTGTAACCACAAGATAAGGCTAAAGCTAGACCAGATCCCCGAAAAGAAGAAGATCGACCGCAGCGAATACCACCGCGATGTGCGTGGCTTGCCGAAGACAAAGGAGGGCGAGCTGATAGAATCCGGCCAGTGGATAACTACTACAGGGACCTATGTATACGCGGGCCACGTCAACCCTGACGAATACAGCAACTGCTTCATCTCAGAGAAGATAAGGGACGGGATGTACCTGACAAAAGGGTCAAAGATGATCGGCACTGGCAGCTGCCCGCACAAGATAAGCTGGAAACTCATCGAGGCCGAGAAGTACCCGAGCCTTGGCCCAGGAGAGTACTTCCCCCAGGATATCAGAGACGAGATAGACAGGAATGGCTCGATGCGAAGGGCGCAGAGAAACGGGTCAAAAGCCTAGCCAATCCTGAACCTTGCAAGCAGCAGCGAGTTGGACACTACCGTAACAGAGCTGAATGCCATTGCAAATGCCGCAAGTATAGGGAGGAAGTTGTAGACGCTTACAGTGAAGAACGGTATCAGTGCGCCTGCAGCGACAGGGATCAGCACTATGTTGTACGCAAACGCCCAGAACAGGTTCTGCCTTATCTTCGACATCGTCCTCCTCCCAAGCTCAAGCGCGACAAAAGCGTCATACACGCTGTTCCTCACCAGTATTATGCCCCCTGCCTGAATCGCAACATCAGTGCCAGCGCCTATCGCTATTCCAAGATCCGCCTTGGTAAGGGCCGGCGCATCGTTCACTCCGTCCCCAACCATCGCAACAACCCTTCCCTTCCTCTGGAGCTCCGCGATCTTCCTCATCTTCTCCTTAGGCTTTGAGTTTGCAATGACATTTCTTATCCCAAGCCGCTTTGCGATTGCAACCGCAACCCTATCGTTGTCCCCAGTTACCAGCCAAACCTCCCTCCCGGTATCCTCCAGAGCCCTGACCGCACTTGCGCTGTCCTTCTTGATCGCATCGGAGATTGCTATCAGCCCAACAACCTTCCCGTTAATCCCTACGATGAGCGAGGTCTTCCCCTCGCCTTCCAAAACCCCAAGCCTCTTCTCCGCCACCTTGAGCGATGCAGCATCAAAGAGGTCCCTGTTCCCAACAGTGATCCTCCTGCCCCTTCTGTCCGTAGCGATGATGCCGCTACCCTGCCTGTAAACAAATCTCTTTGGGAACTCAATCCCTATCTTTGCCTTCCTCGCCCTCTCGACTATCGCCTTGCTTATGATGTGCTCCGAATTAACCTCCGCAATGGCGGCAACCCTGAGAATCTCCCTCCTCCCAAGGCTTGAGGTCGGGATGATGTCCGTCACCTCGGGCCTGCCCTTGGTGAGGGTTCCCGTCTTGTCAAGCACAACGGTGTCAACCCTGCTCGCGACCTGCAGCCCCTCCCCGCTCTTCACAATTATCCCATTTTTCGCCGCCCATCCGGATGAGACCATCAAGGCCGCGGGAGTCGCTATCCCAAGCGCGCACGGGCATGCGATTATGAGCACGCTAACAAACACCAGCACCGCGACATTCGCCCCAGTCCCGCCTATCGCGTACCATCCGACCGATGAGATTGCGCCTATCAGCACCACAACGGGGACAAAGTAGGATGCGATCCTGTCAGCAAGCCTCTGTATCGGGACCTTGCTCGATGCAGCGTCCTGAACAATCTTTATTATCTGCGCAAGCGCCGTGTCCTCCCCGATTTTTGTGGCCTTTAGCCTAAGCGAGCCTGTAGAGTTCATCGTGCCCCCGATCACCCTGTCCCCCTCCCTCTTGGTTATCGGCATGCTCTCTCCGGTTATCATAGACTCATCTACTGAGCTGCTGCCGCCAATCACTGCGCAATCCGTGGGTATCTTCTCCCCAGGCTTCACAAGAAGCATGTCGCCTACCTTGATCTTCTCGATAGGCACATCAGAGATCTTGCCATCGCTTACCAGGTGCGCGATCTTCGGTTGCAGCGCTATCAGTGCAGAGATTGCGCTCGTCGCCCTTGACTCCGCAAGCCTCTGCATGTATGTGCCGGTCAGTATGAGCGAGATTATTATCGTGGATGTGTCAAAGTAGACCCCCCCTGCAGGGAAAAGCGCCGGGAAAACCACAACAGCAGCGCTGTACCCCCACGCCGCGCTTGTACCTATCGCTATCAGGGTGTCCATGTTCGCCGACCTGTTCCTTATCGCGTCAGCTATTCCTGCATAGAACCTCCGGCCCGAGTAGAACTGGACCGCGCTTGCAAGGAGCAGCATCAGGTAGTTGCCATAGCTGGGCGCAATTACGTATGTGAAAATTGCCACAAGTATGGTGAGCGGCCATGAGACTGCAAGGGCGATCATGAGCCCCCGCATCTCCCTCTCAGGCCTCTCAAACTGCAGTTTGCAGTTAGCGCTGCAAAAATAATACCTTCTCCCCTCCCTCTGGCTGGTTAGTGCGCTCGTCGCCTCGTCGACGTACATCCCGCACACAGGGTCTGTCGCCATTCATCTCCTCCTTCTTGCGCTCTTCGCCTCAAGGGACTGCCTAGCAATCTTTAGGTTGCAGCTGTTGTGCGTGGAGCACCACTTGTAGCACTTCTGCGCAAGCTCCCTGCTGCTATAGTGCAGCCCGCATATCATGCAGTCGTACCACGGCGACTGGCGTATCTCTGCGACGCTCTTCCACCAGGGTAGCTTTCCCTCCAGCAGGTAGTCCAGCGTGTACCTGTTCGGGCCGTAGAGGCTGCTTATTATCGCAAGGAAGATGAAGACGAAAGCATAGATCGCTCCAGTCCCGATGTCCGTCGAGCTAGGTCCGTAAGGGCCGCCGAACCCCTCCGGAACTGCCCATATCAGCAGGCTGAAGATAAACCCGCCGCCATACCCTATCTTCCTTGCCACCCCCAGAATCAGGCTCAAGGCAAGCAAGCCCTCAAGTATTGCGATTAGGTGTGCGAACGCGGCAGGGTTTGATGCCGTGACTGCTGACCAGAACGCAAACCATCCCGAGAGCCACCCAGGCTGCCCAGAGGCGCCGCCGGCAATGAGGTCAGTGAACTGCGCAGAGAAAGCGGGCTGGAACTTGAAGAAAGCA
>JAGWGY010000059.1 GCA_028867115.1 Microcaldota archaeon | reverse complement strand
TGGGTGGCAACCGTTGCCAAATCAAGCAGAATTGATTGCATCTCGGGAACCCGAATAACAATCTCCTTTTCTGGCTTTATTATTTCAATTCCAAGGGGCGTGTAATGGAAGCAGACGTTGATTAGCGCGGCCACATCCTTTGTGAGGATTGTTGCCTCAGCATTGGTCGAGTAGTGGTTCTCAACCTTTATCGGCTCTGCAATCTCCCCTACGCAGTAGATTACGCCAGGCATCTTTAGCAGCTTGTCGCTGATTAAATCAGTCATTAGCGGCTGGAGGTCCTCCATCTTCTCGCTCTGCATGTCAAAGTACACCTTTGCAAGAACCCCTCCTGCGTGGAGCGCGTCCTGCGTCACCTTGTCAAGCTCGTTTTTTGCCATATGATCATCCGATTATCTTCTCTATTGCCTCCGAAAGCTCTAGCATCTCCTCGTTTCCGGATGAGAGGTCCCTTAGCTTTACCTTCTTTGCGGCCTTCTCTTGCCCGCCAATGATAATTGCGTATCTAAGCTTTAATGCGTTTGCATACTCAAGCTGCTTTGAGATATTTCTCTTCGTTAGGTTGAGGTCTGTGTAGATCCCCTTTGCGCGCGCCTTGCCTGCAACGTCCATTGCGTACTCGAGGTTCTCCTCGCCAATTATGGCCAC
>JAGWGY010000058.1 GCA_028867115.1 Microcaldota archaeon | reverse complement strand
GCAGCCTTAGCGCAGATGGCAGGCCGACGCTTGGCATGAGCGCAAGCGCGCTCGTCGAGATCCTCCATTCAATCAGCCCCGACATATTCGTCTTCCCTGCGCACGCATGGACCCCGTGGTTCGGCGTCTTCGGCGCATTCTCCGGATTCGACTCGATGGAGGAGGCGTACGAGGACATGGCGCAGCACATACACGCCTTTGAGACGGGGCTGAGCAGCGATCCGGATATGAACTGGAGGGTCTCAAAGCTCGACAGGTACACTCCTCTCTCAAACAGCGACCCGCACTCAATCCCGAAAATCGGCAGGGAGGCAAACGTCTTCGAGTTCGAGGAAAAGGACCTCTCGTATAACTCGATTTTGAATGCGATAAAGCAAAAGGACAAAAGGCACTTCAAGAGCACAATTGAGTTCTACCCCGGAGAGGGAAAATACCACTACGATGGCCACCGCAGCTGCAACATCTCGCTCTCCCCGCAGCAGGCAAAGAAGTACAACGGGATGTGCCCAGTCTGCGGAAGACGGCTCACGATCGGAGTTTTGCATCGCGTGGAGCAGCTTGCCGACAGGCCGGAGGGATTCGTGCCCAAGGATGCAATCCCCTTCGTGCACGCTGTCCCTCTAATCGAGGTGCTCTCATACATAACCAAAAAGGGCGACAAGACCCTCTACGTCCAGAACCTCTACGAGAAGCTGATGC
>JAGWGY010000057.1 GCA_028867115.1 Microcaldota archaeon | reverse complement strand
CAAGCGCGGAAACGCGAGAAACATCAGCGGATAGATGATGATGGTGTAGGGCACCGCGAAGAACGCGATGGCGCCCGCGCCAAAGGCCAACGCCGGCACCGCGACGAAGGTGTACGCCGTGTAGAGGTCGCCGCCGATCAGGAACCAACTGACGACCGTGCCGAAGCGGCGGCCGCCGAGACCCCATTCGCTCAGCAGATCGAGATCGCCCTTGCGCCAGCGCGCGGCCACGAAGCCGAGCCAGGTGATGAAGCCGAACAGCAGAACGAAGACGACGAGTGCCACCCAATTGACGTCTTTCACGGCGTTCTCCCCCCAGAACTGTTCTAAATCCGAACGGCGTCGACGCGCCGGGCGCTAGGCCTCGGTGGCGAAATAGACGATCGCGGTCAGCACTGCGCCGATGAGAATCAGCAGCAGCTGGAACCAGTAGAAGAACGGCAGCCCGATGAAGGTCGGGTCGACGCGGTTATAGAGCGGTACCCAAAGCGCGACCAGAAACAAGCCGATGAAGATCAGGTACCACCAGCTCCAACCGCTCTGTTTCGCCGGATGATTTGCCACGACACCCCCCCTTCTGCGGCGGATTGGGCCGCCGCCTGTCGCCCGCACTCACATTATTGGCAACGGGCTGCGTGATTCTCAAGCCCCTCAACGGCGCCCACCTTCGAGCGGTGGGATACCTCGCGAATCGTAGAACTCAGGCGGCTTCCGCCGGCGCCTTACGGGCCATGCCGTCGTAAAGGTCGAGCATGCGCTCGCGCCAGGCGTGCACGACATCGTCACCGGCG
>JAGWGY010000055.1:249-833 GCA_028867115.1 Microcaldota archaeon | reverse complement strand
GATAGCAGCATTCCGCCCACTCCGATATTGTCAAACGGCCTCTTGCCGTAGGCAAGGACTCCGATCTTCAGCAGCCCGGAGAACCATCCCCTCAGCTGGTCCTTCCCTTCGTGGATATAATCAATCGGGAAGAGCTCCTTGAACTCGGTTTCGCTCAGGCTTGCCCTAAATGCAATGCTTGAGTCAAACCAGACGTCGAAAACATCTGGTATCTTCTTCATCGTCCCCCCGCAGACGCATGTGAGGTGAACCTTGTCCTCAAGGAACGGCCTGTGTATCTGCGCATCCCTGCTCGTATTGCTTGGATTGATTAGCGATTGAACATTCTCCTTCTCCTTCGCAAGCTGCCTAAGCTCCTCAAGCGATCCGACAACCTTCTCGCTATGGCACTTCTCGCAGACCCAGACGGGAATCGGTATTCCCCAGTACCTCTGCCTTGAGATGCACCAGTCCGGAGAGTTCTTCAGCACCTCCGACTGCCATGAAGCGGCTGCACTTGGGTGCCAGTGGACCTTCTCGTTCTCCTTGAGCAGCCTTTTCTTTATCTTCTGTATGTTGAAGAACCACTGGTCGGTTGCGATGTA
>JAGWGY010000055.1:0-239 GCA_028867115.1 Microcaldota archaeon | reverse complement strand
GTGTGTGATGTTTCCCTTCCAGAGAAGCACGCCAAGCGACTCAAGCTCCTTTTGGATCAGGGCGTTTGCGTCAAGCGGCACTGCGACTCCCTTGTACTCGCCCGCCTCCTCGCTGTACTCTGCGTTCTGCGCGACTGGAGAGAAAATTGGGAGCTTGTTCTTCTTTCCTATCTGGTAGTCCTCAAGTCCGTGCCCAGGGGCAATGTGGACCAGTCCCGTTCCCTCCTCCATCGAGACTA
>JAGWGY010000054.1 GCA_028867115.1 Microcaldota archaeon | reverse complement strand
ATCAGCCTGAGGACTATGTCCCTATCCTTGAACGCCCACATGAACATGCTGAAGAGCTGGCCGATGTCATTTAGCAGAGTCCCGAGCCAGAACAGGTGGCTGGCAAGCCTCTGCAGCTCCAGCTGCACCAGCCGCACATACTGCGCCCTCTCCTTAACATCTATTCCAAGAGCAGCCTCGACTGTCGCGACGTATAGTTCGTCGTACGATAGCGGGGCGACGTAGTCTAGCTTCTCCATGTAGGACGGCGATTGCATGTACATCCTGGTCTCGACAAGCTTCTCCACCCCGCGGTGGAGAAAGCCTATGTGCGGCTCTACTTTCTTTACGGTGTCCCCGTCCAATGTTACTACCAGCCGCAAAACTCCGTGGGTGCTGGGATGTATCGGGCCAATATTGATTTTTGTCTCCGCCACTAATATCACATGAATGGCGCGTCCACCTTTGTCACGCGCTGACCCTTCTTCCTTGGGACGAAAGTCACATCATCCTTCATGCTCTCATAGGGCGCAGCCCATGCAAAGCTCTTCCTCAGCGGAGCATCCTTCCCGTCCCACTTCTCCAGCAGCAGCCTTTTCGCATCCCTGCCTTCAATCTTTATCCCGAACATCTCGCCAAGCTCCCTCTCATACCAGTCAGCCGCAGTAAAGATGTCAATGACCGTCGGGACGCGCAGGTCCTTTACCGAAAGGTCGAATCGTATTATCTCATCGTCGTTCTTCTCGAAGTTCCTGATGAAGTAGAGGACCTCAAGGTGGTCGGTGTAGTCCGCAGCCGTTATCTTAACGAGATATGTGTACCCCTCATCGTACTTGGTGTCTATGGTCTCTCGGAGCTGT
>JAGWGY010000052.1 GCA_028867115.1 Microcaldota archaeon | reverse complement strand
GCAGGCTGAACTGCTCGGCATACTGAGCAGGGCGAACGGCTTCATCGAAAGGATGGGCCATTCGAACAACAGGGCAGCCATAGCGCAGTTCTGCGTGAAGATGGAGGATTCGTTGGACGGCATTGAAAGGCTACTTGGGCTGAGCGACAGCGCCTCGTCAAGGATAAACGCAAACAGGAGGGCGCAGCTGCTCTCCGTTTTCAGGAGGGAGGAGAAGGGCCGTTCGGAAATCGGGCCTTTCGAGGAGCAGCACGTACTGTACGCTGACAGGATATTGAAGCACGTAAACGAGCTCCTCCGCGACGGGATAAGGGTGATGCCGACCGAAACCCTGGTCAACGCATATACCGACGCAAGGGAGAGCTACAAGGAGCTTTTCGCAAGAATAGGATAGATGCTACTTGTATATCGAATGGTACACGTTGTTCGTGTCGTCCGTAATGACTATGCATTCCCCTTCGCACTCTATGAGGCATGCCTGGCATAGTATGCATGCCGGACCTTGCACTGCGACTGAGAGGCCTCCGCTTCCGCCCTCATACTTCTCCTGGAAATGCTTGTGCCCGTCCTGCACGTTCTCCCATTTTGTCTTGACTTCAGGAACGGTCTGTCCTTTCCACTTGTCGTTCTCCGGCGCGACATCGTTGTTGGCATCTGGGCCGCTCCTGTCCTTCATTTCGAAGACGGCAACGGGGCAGACGTCGAAGCAGTGGGCGCAGCCTGTGCACTTTGGCTTTTCAACGTAAACTTGCATCTATTACACCGCTATGGCTGATAATGACATGCTCAGGTTATAAAACTTTACCACGAATTCCGGGAATGGAATGCCAGAAGATGGCGCGCAAG
>JAGWGY010000051.1 GCA_028867115.1 Microcaldota archaeon | reverse complement strand
CAGGAACCCTGAGCCTCCCCCTCAACGGCACGATAATAACCTACAACGCAACCTGCTGATCATCCGTGCAGCAAAATGCCCGTCACGATGTAGTAGATTGGCATGAAGACGTAGAAGAGCAGGCTGATCTCCGGATTTATGAAAGAGAAGAGTATCCCTCCCATATAGACCAGGATCCCAACAGAGCCCCTTTTCAGCGAGGTCTTGAACCACTTCTTGTCCACCTCCTTGTGCGCCAACTTCTCAAGCAGCGCGTAAGCCCAGAAGAGATTGTATATTATCGCAACCCCAAGCAGGTTTATCCCGTATACAAGGACCGCAACATGGTCCAGCGGATATCTTCCCAAGAGCGCTGTGGTAAATGGTATGAAGCCGATGCTTAGAAGGAACATCAGGTTGATCCATTGCACCTTCCTTCCTGCCTTCTCAAGGTAGCGGAAGATGTTGTTGTGGCCGATCCACAGCGTCCCAAGCACAAGGAAGCTCATCGCATAGGTGAGCACGTTAGGAAAGAGGCCAAGAAGGTCGTCTGAGAGCAATTGATCCACATTTCCAGAAGTAATAACCGGGACAACAAGGCTGAGTACCAAAATGGTCATGACTGTGGCAAAGATTCCATCAGTCAGCGCCTCTGCGCGGTCTTTTGTGAAGTCGCGGATTGCGTGTATGTCCTCCCTTGGCATAAGCTACTTTATGCCAGGTAAAATTTATTAAGGAACCAGAGTGCTCTATTGCTTCTAAAAAAAAGTCAAATTTTTTCGAAGGGTTTATTAATCTAGAAATTGAAACATGATTGTTAAAGGTGTAGCATAATGGGACATACCTACGTTGATGCTATCTTCTCAAATCCTAA
>JAGWGY010000050.1 GCA_028867115.1 Microcaldota archaeon | reverse complement strand
GAGGTCGATGTAGAGCTTGTCGTGCTTGTGGAGCTGGTCGAGGTACTGGAGCTCGATGTTGTGGAGGTGCTTGTAGAGCTTGTGCTTGATGTGGAGGTTGTTGATGTTGAGGTGGTTGATGTGCTGGTCCTCGTGTTGACCGCGCCGAGAATCACCCCTATGTCAGAGACCAGATTGCTCTGCGTCTGGGTGTTGTACTGCAGCCATAGGTGGCCCTGGAAGCCTGTCCCGAACGCGTTTGCGGATATCGGGCAGGCCACAGTGATGCTTCTCCCCCTGTTGGAGGTCAGCACGAAGTTGACGCTCTGTAATGACGCCGGGGGGAGGGTTCCGCTGTTGCACCCTATGCCGGTAACGGTTATCGTCTGCCCGATGTAGCTGAGGTTAAACGTGAGCAGCCCCGCGTCAGTGAGCAGCGGGTGGCTGCAGACGAACCCCGGAACAAGGATGCAGGACTGTATGGGTATCGGGCTGTTGAACACCCCGAGAGAGAGCATCACCCCAACTATGACGGCAGCCGCAAGCACCGCCCAGCTGTAGGTTGAGAGGTACTCTGTTATGGATTGCAGCCTGGGCATCGGATCCCATTAATGCTGTTTATAGCAGGTTTAAATCAGTTATGTTGGCGCATACCCGCTCCCGAGATAACCGCCTCCGTTCCCTGGGATTATGCAGGACTCTCCGTATTGCACCATCGGGTAGGATGTGGTTGCCTGCCATGCGCCTATACCAGGGTTGAGGAGCGGGGCGTAGTAGACAAGGTTGGTGCCCGCGCCAGAGCCCACTCCTGCTACGCAATAGATGTAGTTCTGGTAGATGTTACACGATGAGAGGGACGCACCTATGGGGTAGCTGTTCGTGGCCGTCCAGCTCCCTATGTTGGCGTTGCTCGCAGGGGCGTAGTAAGCCTGGTTGTAAGGGCTCGTATTCGA
>JAGWGY010000004.1 GCA_028867115.1 Microcaldota archaeon | reverse complement strand
AACTCCGTGTAATGATGCGCGTGCAGGACGTAAGGATAAACAGGTCGCTCCCACTCGGAAAGCACAGGCTCACGGACCTCTGTGACCATATTGACAGGCTACCCATTATGAAGAAAATCTTTGGAAGGGGCTACAAGCGCATTCTCAAGAATCAGAGGATAAGAATTTCGAGAACGAAGATGTACGCGTACATCGATGACAATGATGGCACGATAGTGATAAGCCAGCAGTACCTTAGAAAAGGCAGGCAGGACTATCTCTGCCTTGACCTGATCCACGAGCTCGTGCACATAAGGCAGTTCCATGAGGGGAAGGACCTGTTTGACAAGAGGTTCAGGTACTTGGAGAGGCCGACCGAGATAGAGGCTTACAGGACTGCGGCAGCAGAGGCAAAGAAGATGGGCATGCGCGGAAGGGAGTTGCGCGAATATTTAATTGTTGAGTGGGTAACAGAGGATGAATTTGCAAAGCTCCTCAAGGGGATCGGCGTGAGATGATGATTGCCTGGTACTATCTTGTGATAATATCTTCGCTCATCTCAGTCCTGGTCTCGGTGATCCAGAAGAGGACGCTCAAGATGGAGCACGCGACACAGTATAGCGCAGCATCATCGTTCCTGCTAGCCATAGTTTCGCTCATATTCATACCGTTCGCAAATTTCAACATAACGCCACTGCAGCTTGCCTATACGGTGATTTTCGGGGCTTTCGCGGCTGTGACCCTGCTTCTCGGAGTCAGGGTGATTAAGCACGCCCACCTCTCGGCAACAACCCCTGTATCAAACACGCTTCCCCTCTTCTTCATAGTGGTCTTTGCCTATGCGTTTCTCTCCGAGAAGCTTACAACAATTCAATATTTCAGCGTCGCTGGGATAATAATAACCACATACCTAATGCTCTTCAGAAAGAAGCCGGGGCAACAGGACAATGACTATGAGAGTTCCAAGTACAAGTACCTGCTCGTAATAAATGCGATAGTAAGTGCTGCAGGGAGCATAGTCGGGAAATACCTGCTGGTGCACATCAACGTGTTCACCTTCATGATAATAAGCCAGATTGTTGCAGCGACCTGCCTTGCGGCTTTTGCGACAATAAAGTACGGAGGGCCCAAGGAGATAGCATCCACGGTGAGGCATTACAGGAGCACATTCTTCACCATTGTCTCGCTCATACTGATCTTACGTGTGATTTACTATTTCGCGCTTAAGACAGCGCCAATAAGCATCGCAAGCACGCTCAACAATGCGATTTTTGTGCTGGTGACCGTGCCGATTGGTGGATTCTTTTTCAAGGAGGACGACATAGTGAGGAAGACTCTGATGAGCGCCATAATCACGGTCTTTGCCTACCTGCTGATACAGCAATAGCATAAAAAGGTTAAGAGGCATCTTTTGATTCTATGGAGTGGTACATCCTGATATTGCTTTCGGCCTTCCTGATGACTTTGGCAACAATAGTCGAGAAGAGGGCGCTAAAGGCAGAACACGCTACACAATACAGCTCCGCATTCTCATGGCTGATAGCGATAGTCTCCCTTGTGCTGATACCTTTTGCTGTGTTCGATATCTCAGGGTACCAATGGTTTCTCTTAATTGTGGGAGGGACACTATCTGCAATCACGTATCTTGTGACTGCGCGAGTATACAAGCACGGCAGCCTCTCGATCGCGACATCGCTCTCAGGAGCTCTGCCTGTCCTCTTCGTTGTGCTGCTCGCTTACGTCTTCCTCTCTGAGTATCTGACCGCAATACAGTATGCGGCAATAGCAGGGATCATAGTAGCTACCTACCTTGTGCTCTCAAGCAGGTTCCATGGAAGGAAGGAGTTTGACAGCTCCAAGTATAAGTACATGATGATAGCAAACGCCTTCATCAGCGCGATTTCAGCGGTGATCGGGAAGTACCAGCTCCTGCACATCAACATCTTTGCGTACATGATAATAACGCAGATAATAATCGCGATAGAGTTCGCAATATTCATATCCATAAAATATAACGGGATAAAGGAGATAGGCAGGACCATAGTGGATTACAAGTTCCCTATAGTTGCAACGGTATTGCTGACTATGGGGTACAGGCTGAGCTACTTTGCCGCGCTCGCCCAGATCTCTGCCCCGGTAAGCATTGCGACCCCGCTCAGAAGCACTATTTTCACCGTGATGACGGTGGTCGCAGGAGGCATCATGTTCAAGGAGAGGGGGCTTTTGTGGAAGATCGCACTCAGCATAGTGATGGTCGCGATGGCCCTTGTACTTACGTTGGGCTGACCCAGCAAGGTATTAAAGGATGGGCGGCAAGATATTCCTGATGATGATACGAGGTATTTCTGATCAGTGATGAGATATACGCATCTGAAAAACGCTCACTGCTGTATTATAGAGCGCAGCAGCAGTATTGCGTGCCCCTCCTCCTTTATCCTGCGCATCGAATAATCAAACCACTCTTCGCCAAACGGGGCGTAGATGTGAACCTCATTGCCCCCATCTGCTAACTTTTGTGCTAGCCTGCTTCTTATTCCCATCAGCATTGCAAACTTTATTTTCTGCTTCCTGCGTTTCCCAAGCTCGATCGCCTCCTCTATAATGCTTGCATCGTGCGTTGCGACCATGACCTTCGCCCTCTTTGAGACCAGCGTTTTCATCACCTCGATATAATTCTGCCTGATCGAATCGTCATCCTCAAATGATGCTGCCGCCGGCTCCTTGTACGCGCCCTTCACAAGCCTGACCATGCCCCCTTTTGCGGCAATCCCCATTGCATCGTCCATGCTTCGCCTAAGTTTGCACTGGACCGCCATGCCAATATTCTTGTGCCGCTTGAGAGCCCTCAGAAACACCCCGAGCGACCTGTCCACATACTCGTACTCCTCTGCGTCAATCCACACATCGAATCCGAGGCCATATGCATGTGAGGCTATCCTTGAGAGGTTCCGGTAAAACTCGGCATCGCTTATCAGTATCCCAAGCTGGGAGGGCTTTACAGATATGCTGCCCCTTATCCGATTAATTTTCATCTGCCTGAGCAGGTTAAGGTAGATCATGACGCTGCGGCGCGCCTGGCCCTTTTCGCTGAAGTTTTCCCCGAGATAGTTGAGGATCACTTGCTCGTTTTTGGAGTTTACCTTCAATGCTGCCCTTATCGCATCAGCTTCGTCCACTCCCGCAATCCACTGCCTTGCGAAGAGGAGCCCTATGTCGCCCAGGATAGACATGATAATTCAAAGGACCTTCATCCTCTTTAACTTTTTCTCAAGGTCCTTGCTCCCCCTGAACAGTATTGAAGGTATCCCGACACTCCTTGCGCTTATCACGTTTATCCTACGGTCGTCTATGAACACCGCCTCGCCAGGCTGAATCCTCATCCTCTTGAGCGCGTATTTGAATATCTCGGGATCAGGCTTGCTCAGCTTCACGAAGCTCGATGCAAACTTGTAGTCGAACATGCTGTGTTCTATCTCTGCCTTCCTGACATCGTACCTGCTCGAATCGATGTTGGATATGAACGCTATTACATATCTCCTGCGCAGCTTTCGCAGTATTGCGATAACGTCCTTCTTCGGCCTTACCTTCTCCTCATAGAACTGCACCCACCTGACCTTTGAGAGAGGGATGCTGAATGATCGCGCGATGTCCTTCTCGAAGAGCTGCACCTTTGTTGCTCCGATGTACAGCCTCCAGAGCCAGGGCTCGACTTTCTTTTTTATGGCCTCTGGGCTCTTCTTGCTTATCTTTGAGATGTACCGATAATACTTCTCGTCGCTGAAGTCTACTAGAACGCCGCCTAGATCGAAGATTATGCATTTTATCATTTTGTCACTTCAGAAGCTTGTAATACAGGTACGCGGAGATTGTTTTATGGTCCTCTATCTCTCCGCTTTTGATCATCTTCTCTACAGTTTGGGGCGCAAGCTTAAGGAACCCGATCTTCTCGGTCTCGTCCCATTGCATATTCCCGTCCTTTAAGCCGGTTGCAAGGAAATAGTAGAACCTTCTCTTCGCCATCCCCGGGTTGCTGTACTCTTCGAACATGAGCTTCATTTTGCCCGCCTTCATTCCGGTCTCCTCCTCGAGCTCCCGCCTTGCGGCTTTAAGCGGATTCTCGCCTTTCTCCACATGGCCTGCGGGAAACTCGATTAGGTCTTTGTTAATTATGTGCCTGAACTGCTTTTCCAAGAGCAGCTTCCCGTCCCAAAGGATCGGGACCACTACCGCCACGTCGGCTTCAGTGGTCTTGGTGTATTCCACCTTCTTGCCATTTATTTTAAAGCCCACCTTCTCTACAGTGAGCCAGTTGTCCTTGTAGACCGTCCTTCCCATGCAAGCACCCGTATCCTAATCCCTCCGCGCCTTATTAAGCCATCTGGATATACGTAATATCTCTGCAAATATGCCAATTAAATATCTTATCCTTCAAACTCTATCTTGAGGGGTTGTTGCGTAACCTGGCAGCGCGGCGGGCTCCAGATATTCGATATTAGGATATATGAGCAAACTTCGGTTTGCGATGATTTGAATTTGGAGCTATGATATGTGAATAGGTGCCACCTGCAAGTCCGGGTTCAAATCCCGGCAACCCCAAATGATAATGATCTAATGCAAGTGGAGTTACTAAAGTTCCCGGCCGAAGACGGCCTTATCATGAGCGGCCTCCTATACAGATCTGGGCGGGCCAACAAGACAGCAATAGTAAGCATATTCGGGATGACCGGCGATTTCTTTTCATCAGCAAGGAATGAGGAGCTCTGTAATGCAGCGAACAGAAACGGGATCGATGTGTTCCTCGCAGGTAACAGGGGGATGGGGGCGATAACCCCGTTCAAGGACAAGAAGGGGAGGAAATTCTACATTGGCACAGTGATGGAAAAATTTGAGGAATGCCTCTTTGACATAGGTGGGGCATTAAGGCTGCTGAGGGGGCTTGGTTACACTAAATTTTTCCTGGTGGGGCACAGTACAGGGTGCCAAAAGGCGCTCTATTATCAGTACAAAAGAAAAGACCTCAAGATAAAGGGTATTGTTTTCATTGCCCCAATGGACGACCATAATATCGCAAAACAGAAGGACATAGGACAGAAATTCGCAAAGGCGGTTGCTTTTGCAAGGAAGATGGTAAATCAGGGAAAAGGAGATATGATTACACCAACTTGGATATCCCACTATTCAGCGAAGCGGTTCCTTTCCTACGCAGACGAAAAGAAACCTGAAGCACGGCTCTTCAACTACGACTCTGATCTAAAGGAATTCGGGTCGTTAAGGTGCCCGACGCTGACTATAATAGGTAGCAGGGAGGAGCACCTCACCAAGCCAGTGCGCACGCATATCAGGATCCTGCAGAGCGCTGCAAACGGTAAGTTCACATCAGTTGTAATAAATGGTGCAAACCACGGCTTCAGGGGAAGGGAGAAGGAGCTGGGCAGAGCAATTATAGGCTGGTGTAGGAAATTTGCATAAATGCGCGCTCACTCCCTGAAATCGCGGCCGTAGGAGAGCACGATTATTCCTGCAAGCATTGAAACTGCAGCTGCATAGAAATAGGAGTCCGAGGGGCTTAGGACGTAGAGTATGCCCATTATCACATTCGCAGAGAACAGCCCTATGCTTCTTGCCCCCTGCAGCGTACCCATCCCGATGTCCAACTTAGCTGCGCCTCTTAGCAGCGATATTATCGAGGGCTCCAGAGTCTCGATTACGCCGAGCCCGAAACCCATCAGCGAAACCCCCAGATAGAACGCCCATAGCACGTTGCCGAGCAGATAGCCGATTGCAAGCATCGCTGTGCCTGCCCCTGACAAGATGTAACCCAGATAGCCCAATGCCTTAATCTTGTTGATCCCTTTGCGCGATCCGATGAAGTATCCAGTGAAAGCGGATACCCCGAGATAGATGCCGTAGGAGAGTATCCCGAGCGCAACGCTCTTTGAGCCTTCGGCGATTGTTAGTATGGGAAAGCCTAGGCTGTAGTAGCTGAACCCGTACAGCGCAGTTGCAGCCATGATCCCCTTGAATGCGCTCTTCTCTATTACAATCTTGCCAGAAGCGATTCTTGTTGCCGGCTTGCTTCTTTCCTTCCTTCTTATATCCCTTGTTACTAGGAGCAGCGCCACAGATACTGCGAGCGGCACTGCAGCGAACAGCAGCATCTTGTTCTGGCTGAACTTTAGGTAGACCATTGCGAGCAGCGCAAGTACTGCAAGCGCGCCACCTCCAATGTCAAGCGCGTGGAGGAATCCGAATGTCTTGCCAAGGTCTTCCTTTCTTACCGCGTCAGCGAGCATAGCCCTTCTCGGCGGAACACGGAAGTTCCTTGCCCACCATCCTGAGGCAAAAAGGGCAATTGCAAGCAGGGGGTTTACGGCTGCGCCCACAAGCGGCATCAGCAATATGAAAGCGCTTCCAAAGACCGCCAGCCATTTCCTACTGTGCCTAACGCCCAAAAATCCTGCGAGGTATGCAAAGAGCGCGCCTCCGCCGAACGCTATCCCGTTCGCAAAACCAAGATATGAGGGGTTTGCGGAAAGCGTAAGGACCAGATAGATTGGAAATATCGCCTGCACCGCTTGGTACCCCAAGTCCGCAAAGAATGCGGAGAATGAGATTAGGAGCACGTCCCTGCTCATCCATCGCGGCGCCAATCAATAACCAGTTAAGACTTCGACTCCCCGTCTTATAAATTTTTGTCACGGAAATATTTTCAGATGATTGCATGGCAAAGGGATCTAACGCTGGAAAGAAGCTGCTCAGGGAGTATACCATAATAGGCAAGATGACAAACCAGATCGTCCTGCACCAGAAGGGGATAAAACAGATACGCAAGAAGGTCGCGAAAAGGAGGAGCGACGTCGGATATGGCATAATAGAAAACCTTGACATTGCTCTTTTGCATATGAACAGGGCAAAGCAGGAACTGGACAAGGCGATGAAGGAGCTTAAGTCGGTATAATTCGGCAGTGAGAGTTTGGAAAGGGAGGTTGTAGTAGGCACAAGGGGAAGCAAACTCAGCGTGATACAGACTGAACAGGCGGTAGAAAAGATCCGCAGGCATTTTCCAGAGGTCAAATTCAGGATACAAACGATAAAGACTGAGGGGGACAAGAAGCCTGATACGCCGCTTGGGGATTTCGCAGGAGACGGAATATTCACAAAGGAAATTGAGAAGGCGCTCCTTTCTGAGCGAATCGACATTGCAGTCCATAGCCTCAAGGACCTCCCCACAAAAATACATCCAAAACTTACAATTGGCGCCATATTGGAGAGGGAGGATGCGCGTGACGTGCTCATCTCACACGGGAACCTAAAGCTAGATGAGCTCCCGAAGGGCGCGACAGTCGGGACAGAGAGCCCAAGGAGAATAGCCCAACTGCTCGCCTACAGGAAAGACATCAGGATAGCACCTTTGAGAGGGAATGTTGATACCCGCATAGGCAAGCTTGACAATGGGGAGTATGACGCGATAGTGATTGCTGCGGCTGGTGTGATAAGGCTTGGGCTTGCTGAGCGAATCACGCAGTATCTTCCGGTTGAGCTGCTGATCCCTGCCCCAGGGCAAGGAGCCCTTGCGATCGAGACAAGGGCAGGCGAGAGTGAGTTGAATTTGATGCTATCCGAGGCGGACCACCACAAGACGAGGATCGAGGTCACTGAGGAGAGGTCATTTTTGAGCAGCCTTGGAGGGGGATGCGTTGTCCCCATAGCAGCATACGCAAGCAGCAATCGCAATGCGGCCAATATATCTGGGATGGTGGGCGACGAGCTTGGCAGGAGGATCATAAGGGATGAAATCTCGACAAGCACAGATGAGTTTTCAGGCTCGGGGAAGAGGCTGGCTGGCAGGCTGCTTGTCTGCGGCGCATACAAAATCCTTGAGGGGGAGATGCTGTACACCCCTCTCTTGAAGAGGAAAGTTCTCTTAACCTCGCAGGAGAATCTTGCGGAAAAGCTCTCGCACGAGTTTAGGGAGCTTGGTGCAGAGCCAATAATGATGCCCTCGCTTAAGGTAACGCCGGTCTCAGACTTCTCTGGTCTTGATCAGGCAATCAGCCTTATTGGACAGTACGATTGGGCAGTGTTTACAAGCGCGAACGGGGTACGTTTTGTGCTCGATAGGATGATAGGGAGGGGAACAGGGCTTTCTGCGCTCAAGAGGCTGAAGGTTGCAGCCGTGGGCCCCGCCACTGCAAAATCGCTTTCGGAGTACGGCATAACGGTTTCTTACGTTCCGAGGAACTACCTCACTGCAGAAATCGCAAAAGGGATAGGGGATGTGGAGGGCAAGAAGATGATTCTGCTTCGGTCGAATATTTCAGACAGCGAGTTGCCGCGGGCACTTGAGGAAAAGGGGGCAAAGGTTACACAGGTTGATGCATACATGACACTGCCATCTGATTTGGGCACCAACCATGCAGCAGAGGCACTCAGATCTAGAACGCTCTCTTATGTCGTATTCACCAGCGCTTCCAGTGTCCTTGGGACGATGAACATCATGAAAGGAGATAAGGGGGCGCTAGGAGGGGCAAAGGTAGTGTGCATAGGCCCGAAAACCGCAAAAGCAGCAGAGGATAATGGAGTCCATGTGGACATTGTGGCGGAGGAGCACACTGCAGAAGGGATTATTAAGGCAATATTGATAGATGATATTGGGGGCTTTTGATGCAAAATACTGAGAGCAGGTTCGTACAGTTCGTTGTATTTAGACTGGACAGGGCCTGGTTTCTTCTAGACGAATCGACTAGGAAGAACCAGAAGGAGGGATTCATAAAAGAGTTCTCAGGGAGCGGGTCAGTGAGAGCGTACAGCTACCTTGTAAGGGGGCTGGAGCCAAAGGCAGACATGATGCTCTGGTTGAGCTGCAATGATGCTGACGAATCTCAGGAATTCGTCACAAGATTGCTGCGCACACGGCTGGGGGCCTACCTTGAGGTTGTTGCGTCGCTGATAAGTGTCACCGACTCATCTGAGTATGTCAGGTCGCACGATGCCCAGTCGCAGTCACTCAATTCCGAGCAGCGAAGCAAATACCTTATAGTGTATCCCTTCACAAAGACCCCTGAATGGTACCTCCTCGGCCATGAGGAGCGCGGGGAGATGATGAAGGAGCATGCGCAGATTGGACGCGGATTTGGCTCTGTGCGCCAGATACTTGGATACTCGTTTGGCTTTGATGACCAGGAGTTCGTGGTCGCCTATGAGGCCGACAGCATCAGGGAGTACAAGGAACTGGTGAGATCCCTGAGAGGCATCAGGGTCAGGAAGTACACGCTCAGGGAAACCCCTGTCTTTTTAGGGGTTTACAGGGCGATGCCACAGATAATGGAAATGCTTGGATGATTAGATGAATGACTCGCTCATCAAAGCGTGCAGGCTTAAGAGGGCAAAGCACACGCCGATATGGATAATGCGTCAGGCTGGCAGGTACCTCCCGGAATACAGAGAACTGCGGAAGCGAAGGAGCCTTATGCAGATTTTCGAGACTCCGGAGATATGCAGCGATGTTATGCGCATGCCGGTAGAGCTGTTCGGCCTTGACGCTGCGGTGCTCTTTGCAGACATAATGCTGCCTTTGAAGTCGGTAGGAGTTGAGTTTGAACTCCAAGACAATGTGGGACCTGTGATAAGGAGCCCAATTAGGAGCAGGGAGGATGCTGGGAGACTTAAGAATTCGGACATCATGGATGCGGTGCCGTTCGTATACGATACGATAAAGATGACAAAGGAGATGCTGGATGTCCCCATAATCGGTTTCTGCGGGGCCCCGTTCACGCTCGCAAGCTATCTCATAGAGGGAAGTCCGAGCCGCGATTTCAAGCTGACGAAGAATTTCATGCACGCGAACCCCAGCGCATGGCGCAACCTGATGGGGACGCTAACTTCGATGAGCCTTGACTACCTCAATATGCAGATATCTGCAGGTGTTGGGGCAATACAGCTATTTGACACATGGGTTGGCTGCCTTAGCAGCGAGGAATATCGGGAGTTCGTCCAGCCCTATTCAAAGACCATACTAGGAGGCATCGCAAAGAAGGTGCCAAGGATACATTTCGGGGTGGGGACAGGACACCTCCTAGAGCAGATGCGCGACGCTGGCGCAGATGTTATAGGAATAGATTGGCGCATCAGCCTGAGCAGCGCATGGACACAGGTAGGATATGACGTTGGCATACAGGGGAACCTTGACCCTAGCACAATGCTGCTCACAAAGGAGGATGTAAGGAAGGAAGCGGAGAGAATAATGAGGGATGCGGGAGGAAGAGCAGGGCACATTTTCAATCTAGGGCACGGGATACTGCCGGGCACCCCGCTAGAAAATGTTTCAGAGCTTGTCAAGACGGTGCATGAATTCGAAAGCAAGTAGGCGATAGGATGGATGGCGTTGTGGGGGTACTTTTGCTCGCGTATGGCAGCCCAGGGTCCGCCGACAAGATACCTGCCTACTACACGCACATACGCGGGGGCAGGGTCCCTTCGGAGAAGGAGATTTCGAGGCTGGCGGAGAGGTACGAGAGGATTGGTGGAAGCTCCCCCCTTCTTAGGATAACAATGGAGGAAGCGAAGGGGCTTGAGTCAAAGCTCAATGAAAGCCCGGAAAATAGATTTAGGGTATATGTGGGAATGAAGCACGCTGAGCCATTCATAGAGGACACAGTTGCGATGATGAATAAGGACGGGATATCAAGAGCTGTTGCGATAGTGCTCGCGCCGCACTACTCGAAGATGAGCATCGGGGAATATTTCAGAAGGGTCGATGAGGCAGATAAGGCA
Organism: Microcaldota archaeon; assembly: GCA_028867115.1. Classification (GTDB taxonomy): domain Archaea; phylum Micrarchaeota; class Micrarchaeia; order Micrarchaeales; family CABMGC01; genus JAGWGI01. The sequence goes on along the minus strand of JAGWGY010000004.1, from coordinate 31,173 downwards.
GGAGGTTCAAAAATAAGTTTCGTTTTTGTAGACGAGTGGCACCTACAGAAAACTTTCGTAGATGCTGTTGCCCAGAACGTGAGAAGCAAGATGGCGGAATTTGGGGAAGGGAAGGGGTTTGTCATCTTCACTGCGCACAGCCTGCCCGCAAGGCTAAAGCGCGAAGGGGATCCCTATGAGAAGCAGCTACTAGAGAGTTGCGCCGCAGTCGCGAACCTAGCGAAGATAGGCGAGTGGAGGCTTGCATACCAGAGCATACCGCATGGGGCAAGCGACTGGCTGGGGCCGGATGTGAGGACTGCGATAATCGAGGAATCCGATGCGGGAAGGAAAAAGATTCTCATCTGCCCTATCGGGTTCGTGTCAGACCACCTAGAGATACTCTACGATATAGACATAGAGTGCACCGAACTTGCGCAAAGCAGAGGGGTTGCGCTCAAGCGCACAGGCTCGCTAAACTCTAGTCCGCTTTTAATCAGATCCCTCTCTGAGATCGTCCGTCAGGAAATCGGAGATCAGGATTAACTTACCTGCACGGATATGATGCCTATCCTGCGCGTGAATATCTGCGCGTTGCTTGCGTTGTTGCTGACCGAATAGCTCATCCATATCGAGCCGCTGTATGTACTCCCGCTTGAGATGTTCTCTATCGGCATCGCATCGATCCCGTAGCATTTTAGGTTCCTCACCATTATCTCGTTCCCATTCGCAATTGAGAACGGCCCCAGTGTCCCATTTACTGCAGATGTCGATGAAGGGGCCCCGGAAGCTGCAAGATACACAATCGCATTTGCGGGGTTGGGGAGCCCTTTTACTGTAGCTACCGAGGCGCAGCCTAGCGCAATGCTGTAGAGCGTCGGGCCAGTCTTTTGCCCGACCACTATTGAGAGGTTGCCGTTTGTGGCAAGCGAGGGGTTTGCGCACACAAACCCGGGAGATACGATGCATGGGACAGATTGCGAGGAATGCCCCTGCGGCACGCTCTGCACCTGTATCAGCATTATCCAGATGAAAGGCAGTGTGAATAGGAGAAGTATGACCGCGGAGATCATGTTGTCAAGGAAGTGCTTGTTGATGAACGCAATGAACATCAGGTTCAGGAAGATGAAGAGCACCCTGCCCGGATAGTAGGGCAGCATGAAGAACATTACGAACGAAAAGCCGTCGATAGCGATAAACAGCATCATCAGGAATGCGACCCTGAAATGGTGGGTTATTGGGCGGAACTGCTCCCTCCTTGCAAAGTATATCGCCCCGGAGATTGTGAAGAGCGCGAGGAGCGCGAGCGGTAGGATGTTGCTGATATATGTATTGAATATGCTCACAGGGACAAATCCAAGCGAGAAGATCGGCCTGAAGACGTAGATATAGGAGAAGACACCGAACAATAATGCAGCAAGGATACCCAGCGCATCGGTATCTTTCGGCAGCTTTGCTATCATCGCCACTCTATAGCATCAACAGTATTTAAACTCTTAGCTGCTTTGGAACCGACAGGCAGATGCGGCAAAACGGACATCGACCCAAGATATAAAAACCGGGAGAGGGCACTTCCTATCATGAAGGCTCTGGCACCATGCAAGGTGATACTGTTTGGAGAGCATGCGGTCGTATACGACAAGAGGGGCATAGCAACGGCAATAGGGGAGGGCACCACGGTTGAGACGTCGGCGTCTGAAGGGGGGATAATGCTGAGGCACCCTTTCAGCAACGGCGCAGCTGCGATATCGAGGGCCGAGCTTCTCGGGAAGCTCGAGAGATTTAACCAACTCTACACCGCCCGTGATTTCGCCAGGCTGGGGGGGCTTACATTTCAAGATGCGATGCACGTCGTTATTGCAGAGACGATGAGGCGCTTCGGGTTTGATGACCTTATGATAGACGTCAGATTTGAGGGCAGGATGAAGGGGATAGGCAGGTCAGCATCAGTCTATTCCGCAATTGCGACTGCTGTTTCTGCCCACGTTGGCGCTGCGCCTCAGAGAAAAGAGATAAGCGAGATAGCATATCTTGGGGATGTGGTATCGCATGCCGGGATGCCGTCGGGGATCGACACCAGCACTGTTACCTTTGGCAATTACCTCTCATACAAGAAGTCGGAAGGGCCAATCCCGCTAAAGATAAAGTATAGCATGCCGCTGCTGCTGATTGACAGCGGCGAGCCAGGGCAGACCAAGGCGGCGATAGCGCACGTTGCGATGCTGAGGAGGCAAAATCCGGAGGAGATTGGCGCGGTGATGGATCGGATAGACGGGATATCGGAGGATGCGATAAAGCTGCTCAGGAGAGGGGATTTGGAGGGGATAGGCGAACTTGCAGATGAGAACAATAGCCTTCTGAGGCAGCTTGGGATTTCAACGCCAAAACTTGACGAGATAATATCCATCGCCAAGCAAAACGGCGCGCGCGGCGCAAAGATCACAGGCGCAGGGAAAGGCGGGTGCGCGATTGCCATCACTGGCAGCAACGAGGATTCGGAGAGGCTCAGGGGGATATACCTCTCCAGGGGATACAATGCGATTGTGACATCCGTAGGCGTGGAAGGGGCAAGGGTTGAGGAGTAGCCGGACAGATGCCCTAAAAGAGTATTTAAAGATTGTAGAAAGATATAGAGTGGGGCAGCGCCATGGGAGAGGAAGTGATACTTGTTGACGAGAACGACCTTCCTTTGGGCACCATGGAGAAATTAGAGGCGCACAGGAACGGCGCCACCCTGCACAGGGCATTCTCGGTGTTCGTATTCAACTCAAAAGGGGAGACGCTCCTACAGCGCAGGGCGATGGGGAAATACCACTCCAAGGGGGCGTGGTCAAACACATGCTGCTCGCACCCGCGGGTTGGCGAATCCATAATAGACGCAGCGCACCGAAGGCTCAGGGAGGAGCTCGGATTTGACTGCGCGCTGAAGGAGAGATTCAGCTTCACATACAAGTCAGACGTTGGGGAGGGGCTGACAGAGCACGAATTCGACCATATCCTTACAGGCACGTACAATGGGGAGGTAAAACCCAACCCTGAGGAGGTAATGGACTACAGGTGGACGGACCCGAAGTGGCTTGTCGAGGACATGAAGAAGAACCCGAAGGGATACACCCTCTGGAGCATGATAGGGCTCGAGAGGCTTGTAAGGGAAGGGAAGACCAACTGATCGCATGGAGAACCTAGTCACAGCCATAGGCACGCCAAACATAGCGCTGGTAAAATACTGGGGCAAGAGGGACGTTGGGCTCAACCTTCCGTACAACTCATCGCTTAGCATGACTCTTGACGAGAGCCTGAACACTAAGACTAGCGTGCTCGTATCGGACAGGCTGCAATCCGATACGATATACATTGACGGAGCGCAACAGAAGTTCGACGATGCGAAGGAGGAGAAGTTCGCCCTTCTGGCCGAAGTGCTCAACTACATGAGGGAGGCGGCCAGCTCAAGCTCAAAGGTGATGATAGTATCGCGCAACTCGTTCCCATCCTCTGCCGGCCTTGCGTCAAGCGCCTCTGGCGCGGCAACGCTTGTGTTTGCGCTCAATGAGGCATTTGGGTTGGGTCTAGGGCAGAGGGAGCTAGTAATAATAGCAAGGAGGATAAGCGGCAGCTCATGCCGCGGGCTGATGGGAGGTTTTGTGAGGTGGGAGAGGGGCGAGCTGCCTGACGGGACAGACTCTTATGCGACCCAGGTCGCAGACAATGCACATTGGCCGGAGGTTGTCGACCTAATAGCGCTTGTAAGTGCGGAGAAGAAAAGGATCTCATCCAGCGAGGGGCACCGGCGCACCCCCTCTACAAGCGAGCTCTTCAAGGTAAGGCCGGAAATCGCAGAGAGGTTTGCAGGGATGGCGAGCAGGGCGATAGGGCAGCGCGACTTCCAGACCCTTGGGGAGATAATAATTAAGGACAGCAACAATATGCACGCCACTATGCTTGACTCCTATCCTCCGATAATGTACCTAAATGACGCTTCGAGAAGGATCATTTACGCAATCCACGACCTTAATGCTTCGGAAGGAAGAATCGTGGGCGCATACACGTTCGATGCGGGCCCAAACGCGCACATAATAACGCTAAAAAATGATATCCCAAAGATCAAAGCTGCCCTGCAAGGAATAGCCTCTGAAGAGAAGATTATAGTTGCAGGACAGGGAAGCGGACCAAGGGTACTGGACGAATCGGAATCGCTGATTGGTAAGGACCCCTTTGGCCAGATCAAAATGTAGTCAGAGTGTTTGGGCAGTGCTCACGCGCTGCCTTTCCTCAAGTTTCTCGCCAAGCCCCTGCCCGTCCCTCAGGCTTTTGTGCAACTCTGCGGTTAGCGGATAGAAAGTCCTGACGTCCTTGTCTGCCTCCTCCTTGTTGTCAGGTATGTGGATCCTGTTTCTAAGGGGCTTCTTTTGCAGGTAGGCGTCAACAAGCGTCATCCCCGAAGGGAACATGCTCCTTAGGGTTCCCTTCGCAGCCTGGGCTGGATCTGTTGAACCCTTGAGCTCACGCATCTTGTTTACAGCATCCACGCCCTCCAGCAGCATGACTATCGCGTCCTTGCCCTCGAAGCCGTTTACGTGTATGTTGAGTATCTCCCTACCCAGCTCCTGCGCGCTCTTCTCAATAGGCCTCTGAAGATCCTTCAGCGTCTGCTCGACCTTCCTGCCGCACTTCTCTATGTGCGCATCCCCCTTGTTGAGGTAGAGCTCCTCTAGCACCTGCTTTGAGAGCTTGATCAGCTTCATGTTGATAACTTCGATCTCCGTTGTGGCTATGTGCTCGACAAGGTAGGATACGATTTTCGTGTCGAGCGCATCCTCCAGCGCGTCGGGCTTTATGACGACTAGCGTGAGCTCTTTGTGCGTCTGCTCCATTAGCAAGAGAGATGGCAGAGGGGGTTTTTATTCCTATCCCATAAATCGTTTATCGGCGTTATTTCACGGTGTTTGCCGAACGTATTAAAAGAGGCAATTGAGAGGGGATAGCATCAGTTGCTATGATGATTTTATGGGCTTGCCGATATACATGGTCAAGATAGGCGGGAGCATGATAACAGACACCTCGAAGGAGTCTGTTGCAAAGCGCGCTCAGATAGACAGGCTGCTCGGCGAGATAGTGGAGGCTAGGGCTGGAGGCGAATTTGGCCTGATATTGGGACATGGCGCAGGCTCGTTCGGCCATGTTGCTGCAAAAAAGTACAGGATAAGCGAGGGCATTGTAGACGATCAGAGCATGAAGGGCTTTGCGATCACGCATATGGCCATGAGGGAGCTAAACAGGGTTGTTGTCGATTCTGCAATAAGGATGGGGCTTGACCCCTGCCCGTTCGAGGCGCTGAGCTTTGGATACGCGAAGGGCGGCAGGATAGCACAAGGCAATATCGAGTCAATTAGGGAGGCCATAGATAGGGGGTTCATGCCCATAGTGCATGGGGACGGAGTGCTTGATTCTGAGAGGGGCGTTGCCATAGCCTCGACAGAGGAGGTGTTCAGGTTTATAGCCTCAGGGATAAAGCCAAAGAAGATAATACTTGGGACAGACATGGACGGCGTGTTTGACTCTGACCCAAGGCTAAACTCGAATGCAAGGCTGCTTGAACGCATAGACTCGGGGAATATCAACACCGCGCTTGAGGGGGCTGGGGGCGCAATGAAGGTGGACGTCACTGGTGGTATGAAGACCAAACTCGGTATGCTCCATTCGATGGTCAAACAGACCGGGGCAGAGGGGTACATAGCAAATGCGGGAACCCCGGGAACGATCAGGGACCTTCTGCTTTCCAAGGATGTTCGGTGCACGAGGGTAATCGCCTAAACCTTTAAGTATCTTCGATTTTTTATATAAGCGTCCCGTGTGTTCAAATGAACGATAACGAGTTCTATAATTTCGAGAGCGCGGTATTCGACGCGCTTGCGGAGAAGCTGAGCAGGCTCACCGAAGAGGAGGAGCAGATAGATGCGATAAAGTCGGCTGCAAAGAGCGTGAACCTCGCTGCGACTGAAGAGGAGATAGACAGGGTCGTTTCCGACTCGAGAACGTTTGCGCCTCTTGACAAGTACATGGAGGACCCAAACGTCGAGGACATAATGGTGAACAACCTCACCAACATATTCATCTACACCAACACCGGCGGGCAGCAGAAGGTTGCCGAGAAGATAGTGACGAGGAAGGAGATGGCGCTGCTGGTCAAGAAGTTCAAGATGTACATCACCAACACGACGGCAAACAGCAAGATATTCGACGTCCACCTGCCAAACGGCTCAAGGGTCAACATAGTGGACTCGCCTCTGGGTGCGGACATAACGATTAGGAACTTCAAGCCGCGCGCGCTGAGCATAATAGACCTGATAAATGCTGGCGAGCTCAACTACTCGATTGCTGCGAGGCTCTGGCTCTACATGGACGGGTTCAAGGTGAGGCCTGCAAACTTCCTGATAGGAGGGATGCCTGGCAGCGGGAAGACGACGCTGTTCAACGCGCTCTTCAGCTTCTTTAGGCCTGAGGAGAGGGTGATACTAATCGAGGAGACATACGAGCTCAACACAGAGACGCAGGAGAACGCCGTGCGGCTCGAGACGAGCGTCGACGTCACCATGGAGGACCTAGTCAAGAACGCGCTGCGAATGCGCCCGGACATAATAATGATAGGGGAGGTGAGGGGCGCGGAGGCAAAGGACATGATGACTGCGATGAACATCGGCAAGATCTCGATGGGGACCATACACGCAAGCAACGCAAGGGACGTTGTCACAAGGCTGCAGCACTCGCCGATGAACATAGAGAAGGACATCATACCGCTCATAGACGCGATAATAGTCGTCTCGCAGGTGCAGGAGGCAGGCAGGGGGGTGAGGAAGATAACCCAGATCTCCGAGATATCAGGAATCGAGACTCAGGTGCTGCTCTCCGATCTCTACTTATACGATTACAAGACAAGAAGGAGCTCGCCGATACTCCCAAGCGTGACTTACAGGGACCTGCTTTCCAGGCTTACCGGCTATCCGCCTTCAGAGATAATGATAGAGGAGCAAAGAAGGGCGAAGATCCTCGAGAAGCTGAACCAGATGGGGATTAGGGACCTCCAGGGAATCAACAAGTTCTGCAAGGAGTACTACCACGACCCGGTAAAGGCGCTGGAGAGGATAGGGCTCAAGGAGCTTGGGACGCTGCCGTGGTACTAGAGCCGCCTTTCCTTCTCATCCTAAGGAGCACAATCGCGACGACTATTGCGGCAAGCACTATCACAGCTGCGCCTATCTCGAGCTGTGTGTAAACTTGCTGGCTGCTCTGCGCGAATATTCCACGATAGTAGTTGAAGCTTGCGACGCTGAATGGTATCTTGAAGTTGCTGTTGGAGTTGTTAATCTGGCTAACCAGCGAATCGTTTGGCACGAATATCTGCATCCTTGGCCTGCCGATTGCATTCCATATCGGGTTGTTTGCATTTGCTGCCCCGACGCTGCTGCTTTGCGTCTGCATAGCCGCTGCGAGCGCGCTTAGAGACGTAAGGCAGTTTGCCGTCGGGTCGCTGAGATTTGATGGTACGACCTGGTGGCACTTACCATCAGTTGCGTTCGGCATAATGTTGGGATCGAATACGAACACGCCTATGTTGTACCAGTTGGTGTCTGCGCCAAGCTCGTCATCAGAGATTACATGATCGTGGGCAGGTGTAGGAAGGACGCCTTCGGGCAGGCCAACAACGCCGCTTGTGATGTTCAGGTATTTTTCAACCTCAGTGAATATCGGGGAGTAGAGATAGCTTGGGTGGTCGGGGCACTTTGAGATCATGTCTCCAACGCCGCATTGGGTTATTACAGTCGCATTCTGATAGATAGGGAATCCCTGCGGGGAGGATTTAATCCCGAATACCGTAAGGCCGGCGTAGGCAGGGACCACTATCCACTGCGGATCTGCCGCCAGGTTGTTTCCAGACACACCGAGCTCGCATCCGTTGACTGACATAGCAGCCTGCGCATCGCTGCTCTTTGGGAATAGGGTGTTTGAGGGAGGTGTACAGAAATACGGCCTGTTGTAGATGAATGCGACGTTGTTTGAGTCGTAAAACCCGCCGCTGGCTGTTGCATTTGGAAGCAGCAAAGAGGCATTGTATGCTATGGCAAGCTGCGGCAAAACCAGCAGCATGATTATCGCGGCGGCGTAAAGTTTTGTCATCCGAGTCACTCGTTTGTTTTGCTCTAGAATGCGCCAGCAATAACTGCAATCATCACAAAACACTGTTGATAACAGGCATGGTGATTGGAGGCTCGCTGTTATTTGCGCTTCCTTGTACTATGAGGATATGATGGTAGCTGTAGTTTTTAATTATATATGTTATGATCATGTTACGCCTTGCCGTTTTTATGGCCTGAATCCATCACCGCCTGCGGTGATACTCGAATAGCCTAAGCGTGATTGCGACTATCGCTGCGCCTGCTGCGATTACGACCAGAATCACCTCGGTGCTCGGGGGAGGGTTGTTAAGCGGGATGTGGTAATAGCTGTAGTTCCTCACGGCGTAAGGAACGCGTAGGTTGGAATTCGAATTATTTATCTCGGCAACGGTGGGGTTACCTGGGACGGCTATCTGCATTGTCGGATTGCCCATGAATCGCCAGATAGGATTTCTGCTGTTTCCCGCAGCAACGCTGCTGCTCGAATTCGTCATCGCGCGCTGGATTGCGCCTATGGAAGTGAGGCAATTTGCCGTAGGGCTTGTAAGGTTCGATGGGACGACCTGCATGCATGCGCCAGTCGTTGCGTTTGGCATTATGTTTGGGTCAAAGACGTATACAGCGATTGTATACCAGTCGACGTCGGCAAACTTGTCATAATCGTCGATCACGTAGTCATGGGCTGGCATGGGAAGGACGCCTTCTGGCAGGCCGAATGCGCCCTTGGCTATCCCGACTGATTTTTCAAGGCCCGAGAAGAGTGGGGAGTATATCGACTGCGGGTGGTCGGGGCAGGACGATGCAGTCCCGCCTACTCCGCAGTGTGTGACTACGACCGTGCCGTTGTAGAGGGGGAACCCTTGAAATGAGCTGTTGAAGCCAAATGAGGACATGCCAGCGTATGCAGGTATCAGGAGCCATTGCTGATCGGCGCCTACCGCATTTCCAGGCACCCCGAAACTGCACTGAGTATAGTTCAAAGAGGCGAGAAGTTCTGTTGAGTTCGTAAAGAGCTGGCTATTTGGCGGGGAGCACTTGTATGCTTCAGTGTACTTGAAATACGCCTCGGTGCCACCGATGAATCCGCCGCTTGCGATCGTGTTGGGCAGCATCCATGCAGGCACCCACTGCGCATGCGCCATATTAGAAGTGAGGAGCATGGCAAATGCGAATATAAGGTAGGTCTTGCGCATCCCGCCGGCACCAGATTTAAGGAAGCACGTCCTTGTTCTTTACCTTGTCCTTGATGTACTCGCCTACGAACGTGAGCCTGGGCCCCTGCAGCGCGTCCTGCTCGAGCTTCTTCTTTGACTTCACCATCCTCTCGAGCTCCACCACCCACTCCTTGTGGCCCTTTATCCACTCGTAGTTCAGCATCTCCTGCGCCCTCTTGATGTCGACATCCGATGCCGCGATCGTCAGCTTGTTGAGGAACGGGTATTTGTCAAGGTCGGACATCGTCACCCCTATGAACCTCGCCTCAGGGGTCGCAACAGAGCTTCCGATGTATGCCAGGTTTATGCTCCCGGTCTTTATCGTCCAGTAGATGTACCAGCCCCACGCGTCCGAGTCCGTGAATACGTAAACAGGCAGCCCCTTGTCTGCGAGCTTTCGGATTATCCTTCGCGTTCCTCGCGACGCCTGCCCTCCGGGGGTTATTAGTATGATGTTCTCCTGCTTCCAGAACTGGTCCTCGTTGAGCCTCTGCCAGAGCGCGTCCTTCTCGACAACAAGAACGTACTTCGCTTTCACGTCGACGAACTCTATCTCGTTGTCGACATCGCTGGGTATCGGCCAGCCCGCCCTGCCCATCTTGCTGCAGTCGATCTCGACGCGCTCGCCGCCGAACGTGTCGCGCACCTTCATGCTACCTGCAAGGACGCCCTTCCTGTTTGCGTTGAGGTTGAGGTCCTCCCTCTTAACGCCTAGCGAGACCTCGAGGTCCTCTATCAGCGGGTTCGACTCCGACTGCTCCTCAAAGAGGCTCTCGTCAACGTCCTCGCCCAGCGAGAACTTGAGTTGGTAGAACAGACCCCTTATCGATGTGTGCAGCCCCTCCTTTAGGAACTTGTGGCACTTGGCAGCGATCGCCATCGTCTGCATGAACTTCTTGCTCTGCGCGACGTTCAGGAAGCTCCTCTCCTCCTCGCTCTTGCCGAGCCTGAGGTACCCCTCCTTCTTGTCATAGACTATGTTGGACCTTGTCCTTGTGGTTGCAACGAAGCTCGGGTTCTGCCCCTTGCCTATCTCCCCGACTATGTCCTCTCCCAGACCCTCCAGCTTCGTCTTTGCGTTCTTGTCAGCCTTTGCGTTTTTCTCTGCCAAAAAATCAACTCAACCCTTCTTTGCTTCAACTTCCAGCGGCGGCTTCTCCTTGTAGTCAGAGCTCATGTACTTTCGCAGCTCGCGTATTATCGCATCGCGCCTCGCGCTCTTCTTCATCGCGTATTCGATGACGTCTGCAATGTTCCTGACAGGGATGACCTTGATCTTCTTCAGCCTCGCCTTGTCTATGTAGATGTCGCTGCTGTTGCTCTTCGGGATTATGACCTTCTTGGCGCCGGCATCTATCGCCGCCTCCACCTTCCCGGTTATCCCCCCGACAGGCAGCACGTCGCCCCTCACCGAAAGGGACCCTGTCATTGCGACAGACTGGTCTACAGGTATCCCCTCCATTGCAGATATTACAGCGACGGCAATAGAGACGCTCGCGCTGTCGCCCTCTACGCCCTCGTATGTCTGGAGGAACTGCACGTGTATGTCGTAGCTTGCCATGTCCCTGCGCATGTGCCTCTTTATCACTGCGCTGATGTTCTTGACAGCCTCCTGCGCTATCTTCCCAAGCTTGCCTGTTGCGATAAGCTTACCCTCGGCCCTCGAGCTTGCAGGGGTGACCTCTGCGACAATCGGTATGATTATTCCTGCGCTCATGAAAGATGACCCTACGACAGCAAGCCCGTTCACCCTTCCGATCCCGAACCCCTGTGTGCTGAAGACGCGGTAGTCCTTGCGGTACTCTAGCGCCTGCTCTATGTACTGCGCCTCTATGGGCTTTGCAAGCCTCTTTGCTCCAGTCACCTCCTCCTTTGTGACAACGTGCTTGCCGTGCTCGATCGCTATGTCCCCTGCAGCCCTGATAAGGCCTCCGAGGTCCCTCAGAATCAGCGAGAGCCGCCCCTTCCTGCCGCTTCTCCTCCTTGCCTCCTCTATTATCTCCTCGCACGCCGCGTAGTCGAATGGGGGAATCTTGCCGTCCTTCTTGATCTCCTGGGCGATGAACCTGAATATCTTGTCGCGGTTAGCCTGACTGTCCTCCATCGTGTCCTCCATGTACACTTCATAGCCGTATCCGCGTATCCTTGACCTGAGCGCCGGGTGCATCTTCTGTATGTCCTGCAGGTTGCCTGCTGCTATAAGTATGAAGTCGCACGGTACCGGCTCGGTCTTCACTATTGCGCCTGAGCTCAGTTCGCTCTGCCCGGTTATCGAGTACCTCTTCTCCTGCATGGCTGTGAGAAGCTCCTGCTGCGATCGCGGCTCAAGGTTTGCCACCTCGTCTATGAAGAGGACCCCGTGGTTTGACTTGTGCACGGCCCCTCCCTCCACCCTCAGGTGCGGCGGAGTGCCGAGTCCGCCTGATTGCAACGGGTCGTGCTTGACATCGCCGAACAGGCTGCCCGCCTTCGAGCCTGTGCCGTCGACAAACGGTGCGTGCTCCATCCCTGTGTTGTCGACTATCAGCTTGGGCTCGCTTGTGTCGAACATCCCTGGCAGGATCCCGACCCTCCGTGTCAGACCGCTCACAAACAGCGCCATTGAGCCGAATATGAGCGTCCCGAGTATCAGGGCAGCAAGCACTATTATCTCGTAGCCCTTGAAGATGTTTGATATTGAAAGTATGAACAGTACGGCAACCACGATCATTATGATTGGAACAAGGCTCCTGTTTCCCTGCGAGCCCTCAAGCCTGACCTTCAGCTTCTCCTTCTGCACTATCTGCCTTCCCTGCCCGTCGCCTAGGGGCTTGTTGTGCTCGGGAGGCTGAGGGTAGGTCTTGACCACCTTGACGATCGGCCTGTTCTCGTCGTTGACGTTCCTGTAGACGAGCACGTCCTCAAGAGCCGTCGTGGGAAGAAGCTCGGCCATCGCCTGCGCGAGCATTGTCTTTCCCGTTCCCGGCTGCCCTATGAGAAGGATGTTCCTGTGCTGCTTTGCAGCCTTCTTCACTATCGAGACCGCGTTCTCCTGGCCTATTATCCTATCTATGGTCTTGTCTGGGATCTTTATCTCTGCCGTGGTTTTGAACTTCATAGGATTACAATAATACTGGCAGGAAACACTATTTATACCTTTTTCCGCTGTCGAGGGAAAACCGGACTAGGTGCGCGTTTTTCAGCCGAGGAGGAGAGATTAGTGCCTTTTAGAAATATGAGCCGACGTTTAGAGGGTGGGGAAGGTAATAGAATTGCTCTAAACGCCGATTGGTAATCTATTCAGCCGCAAAACCTTATAAAGCTTGCGATAATTTTGACGATTGTTAACATTGTTTGACAATCAACTAACATGGCGCATGCACAATACTTATAATCCTTAAATCATCTATACAACAGTTCGGTGCTCTAATTGGACGTAGAGACAAAGATTGAGAAGATCAGGGGCTTTGCTGCGGAGGTGGTGACAGAGGAGGAGCTGAGAAAGCTCTTCGAGACAAACAGCCACCCAGTAGCATACGATGGATTCGAGCCATCGGGCATAGCGCCCATTCATTTCGGGCTGCTCAGGGCAAGGAATCTAAAGGCAATGTTAGATGCGGGAATCAAGTTCAAGCTCTACCTTGCCGACTATTTCGCCTTCCTCAACAACAAGCTAGGAGGGGACATCGAACACATAAGGACGGCAGGGAAATATTTCGTCGAGGTCTGGAAGGCTTGCGGGATAGACACTTCGAAAGTTGAGATAATATGGGCGAAGGACCTGATGGACGGCATCGACTACTGGGACAGGTTCATGCACGTCGGAAAGGCTACGTCGCTTGACAGGATAAAGAGGGCGATAACGATAATGGGCAGAAAGGAGGGGGAGAAGGTAACTGCAGGGCAGCTGTTCTACCCAGCAATGCAGGTCACGGACATATTCATGATGGATATCGACATCTGCCAGCTCGGTATGGACCAGAGGAGGGCAAACATACTTGCAAGGGAGGTCGCGGAGAAGTACAAATGGAAGAAGCCTGTCGCGGTCCATCACCCGCTGATGCTAGGGTTGCAGGGGATACCCCAAGGAATCGACACAAAGGATGCGGAGGCGATGATGGAGTTCAAGATGTCCAAGTCGAATCCGAAGAGCGCGATATACATGCACGACTCCTTTGCTGAGATCAAGAGCAAGGTTAACGGGGCATACTGCCCCGAGAGAGTCGTTGAGGGTAATCCGCTGTTCAACTACCTTGAGCTAGTACTGCTTGACGAGAAGAGCGAGGCGATAACGATAGAGAGGCCTGCAAAGTTCGGCGGCAACCTTGAGGCTGAGGGGTATAATGGGCTTGTCGAGGTTTACAAGGCCGGCAAGCTGCACCCGATGGACCTCAAAACTTTCGTGGCATCCAGGCTTGAGGAGAAGATAAGGCCTGCAAGGGAACACTTCGAGAAGGGGGAGGCGAAGAGGCTCTACGAGGAAGTGAAAAGCTACACGATAACAAGATGATCGGATGGGATACGTGGGTTATGCGCTGATTGCAATCGGGATCGCGTTGCTGCTCTTCGCATTCCTGCTCGGATACGGTCTGTACATCAGCTTCGGCAACAGCGCAAGCAGCTATCTGCCGCAGCAGACCTCGACAACGCCGAACAGTCTCGCCAGCCTAAACGCATCGGTGTCCGGAGCCATAGGCGCTTTCACCCAGAACACGTACTCCCTTGTGAGGAGCGATATCTACATGGGGCTCGAGATTGCAGTGCTCTTCCTGTTTGCGAGCATAGGATACAAGATATCCCTCCTAGGAGTGAAGATGAACAAGCACTCTGAAGATGAGGAAGAGGGCAAGAGGAAGTAATCAGCTCAGGCCACTGATTGCGACCCCTGCAACGATCACAATTACGCCAATCCATCTGAGTATTGGTATCGATTCGTTTAGCACGGACATGGCAAGCAGGGTAGTGAAGATGTAGCTGAGCCCCACGAAGCTGTACGCCCAGCTCAGGTGCGTCCTACTGAGCGTATACAGGTAGAGGACCGTCGAGACCACGTATATGAAGAATCCGGTTATTACAAATGCCAGCAGCGCGATTTCCGCCTGCGAGAGCACGCCGATCTTGAATAGCAGCTGGCCGAGCGCGCCAAGGAACGTGCTCGCCACGAGGATCGGGATGAATGTCATTTTTCGATGCGCCATCAGACCACTAGAACGTGAGCGCGGTTAGCGCTATGCCGAGGATTATCAGCAGCGTGCCGGCTATCCTTGCGATGCCCACTGGCTCCTTGAGCTTGTACTTTGAGATTATCATGACAAAGACGAACACGCTCGCGAATATCGGGTAGACGAACGATAGCTCCCCGTAGCGCAGCGCCTGCAGGTAGACCGCCAGCGCTATAATGTATATTATTATGGCAAGGAGCACCTCCCTGTTCTCAAAAACCGAGATTATCCCCTTGCGGTCAAGGTGGAACTCCTTTATCGAGCGCTTGAACAGGTATTGCGCAAAGGCTGCAAGCATGGCGGAGATGAGTGTGAACGAGATTATGTATGCCAATCCGAGCAAGAGCACCACTTCATTTACCTTATATGGGAAGATTATTTAGAGTTTGCCGAAGATATGGATAGGGTTGCGTATGGCACAGATACCGGAGAACGAGCGCACTACATTCGCACTCGCCATACTGCTGATTGTGGTATTTGCTGCCGCTGTCATCGCGCTCGTGTACACGGGCGCAAGCATAGTCTTCTATGCGCTTGGGATTGTAACGCTCGTACTCGGCTTCTACATCACCTACACAATACCGAAGCTCGAAAGGCAGCAGAAGCGTAGGAAGAGATAACTGATAGGATGAACAAGCTGATCATCGCAGAAAAGCCTAGTGTAGCGCTAACAATAGCAGTAGCCCTCTCGCCTGAGGGCTCGCCGCAGCGAAAGACGATAAACGGCGTGCCGTACTACGAGATCCCTAACGGGGATGACATACTGTACGTGGTCGCGGCTGCAGGGCACCTCTTCACGATAAGGCAGAAGGAGGGGACATCGGGGTTCCCGGTGTTCAACGTTGAGTGGGTGGAGTCGTACAAGCAGAACAAGTCTTCATACTTCACCAAGAAGTACCTCGACACCATAGAGATAATCGCAAAGAAGTGCACCGCATACATCAATGCGTGCGACTACGACATCGAGGGCACGGTGATAGGCACAAACATAATAAAATTCGTGAGCGGCGGCAATGTGAACTCGCAGGTCAGCCCGGGGAACGTGAAGAGGATGAGGTTCTCCACCACAACGAGGCCGGACTTGATAGAGTCCTATAAGAACATCACAGAGTTCGACGCGAACAACTTCGCTGCCGGCGAGGCGAGGCACACCCTCGACTGGATGTGGGGGATAAACATGAGCAGGGCGCTGATGCACGCGCTCATGACCACAGGCATCAGGAAGATAATCAGCATAGGCAGGGTGCAGGGGCCGACACTTGCGATAGCGGCGCAGAGGGAATATGACATCAGGAGTTTCACATCAAAGCCATTCTGGCAGGTGCTGCTCAAGGCAAAGGGGGTGGAGTTCTCAAACACCAAGGGGAATATTTTCGAAAAGGAGGCGGCGGAGGATGCGCTCGAAGCAACCAGGAATGCAGCGATATCTGTAGAAAATGTCGAGAGGAAGGAAAATGCGATAAGGCCTTACCCGCCTTTTGATCTGACATCGCTTCAGCTTGAGGCGAGCAAGATATTCAAGATGGATCCATCGAGGACATTGCAGATAGCACAGTCCCTCTACGAGAAGACCTACACATCATACCCAAGGACGTCATCGCAGAAGCTCCCATACACCCTGAACCTGCCGCGCATAATCTCTGAGCTTGCGAAGATCCAGAGGTACGCGCAGGCTGCGGAGTACCTCCTCGGTGCGAAGATGTTCAGGCCGAACGAGGGCGCAAAGAGCGACGAGGCGCACCCCGCGATATTCCCGACGGGCGTGATGCCAAAGGGTCTGAGCGAGGAGGAGGAGAACGTGTAC
Organism: Microcaldota archaeon; assembly: GCA_028867115.1. Lineage (GTDB taxonomy): Archaea > Micrarchaeota > Micrarchaeia > Micrarchaeales > CABMGC01 > JAGWGI01. The sequence continues at coordinate 14,804 of JAGWGY010000004.1, read as the reverse complement.
GACCTGATAGTCCGAAGGTTCCTCTCGTGCTTTGGCAACTACGCCAAGGTGGAATTGACAGGAGTTGTGCTCGGGGCAGGCGAGGAGAGGTACTCGGCGCAGGGCAAGGTCTACAAGGAGAAGGCATGGATCGACCTTTACGCGCCGTACTTCAGGGCGGAGGATGTGGAGATGCCAGAGTTCAAGGTTGGGGAGAAGCTCAAGGCGGAGAAGATATATTCAAAGGAGGGGAAGACAAAGCCGCCTGCAAGGTTCTCGAAGGCGAGCCTCATATCCCTGCTCGAGAGGAAGGAGCTCGGGACGAAGGCGACTAGGGCTGAGGTCATAGACACGCTGTTTAGGCGCGAGTACTTCAAGGGCTCGCTGATAGAGGTGACCGACTACGGGCTGAGCGTATACACTGCGCTGCACGACTACTGCCCAGACATAATAGAGGAGGAGCTCACAAAGCAGCTCGACTCGGACATGGAGAAGATAATGAAGGGCTCGATAGGGGAAGGGGCAGTCATAAACGAGGGGAAGGAGATAATACAGAAGCTGATAGGGAAGTTCCGCGCAAACGAGAACAAGATAGGCGAGGCGCTCTCGAAGGGGCTGCAGGCAAGCGAGCTTGCTGACGTCCTCGGCAAGTGCCCGGCTGACGGCGGCAACCTTGTAGTGAAGAGGTCAAGGGCGGGAAAGCAGTTCGTATCGTGCTCTAACTGGCCTAACTGCAACACCACATACCCGCTGCCGCAATTCGCAAAGGTCGTCCCAACAAAGAAGGTGTGCGAGCTCTGCCACACTCCTTTCGTGAAGGTGTTCAGGAAGGGCAAGAGGCCGTTTGAGATGGACCTCGATCCCAACTGCGAGACGAAGAAAGACTGGGGAAAGCCAAAGCCTGCCGAGGAGATCGTCGTGAAGACCGCAGCCGAAGTGAAGGCAGAGAGCATGCCTGAGGCAAAACCAATAAAAGCGAAGGCAACGAAAAGAAAGACAGCAACAAAAGCAGGCACAAGGGCCCAGAAGGCCAAAAAGAAGAAGTGATCGAATGCTCGTCTACCCAAAGATGTACGGAAAGCTCAAGCGCGGGCCGCAGGTGATACTCCCAAAGGACATAGGCATAATCATCGCATACACCGGAGTCAACAAGGAGAGCGTCTGCGTGGATGCCGGGACTGGAAGCGGGTGGCTTGCGATTGCGCTTGCAAGCGTCTCGAAGAAGGTGTACAGCTACGACCTCAGGGAGGACTTCATCGAACTTGCCAAGAGGAACATGGAGATCCTGGGGATAGGGAACCTCGTTGTAAAGAAGGGCGACGTCACAAAGAGGATAGCGGAGAAGAACGTCGACGTGGTGACGCTCGATCTGCCGAACTCCGACAAGGCGCTTGCAAATGCGAAAAAATCGCTCAAGGCTGACGGGACAGTCGTGGGGTACCTGCCAAATGCGGAGCAGGTGCAGAAGTTCGTATCAACGCTAAACAAGCTCAAGTTCACAGACATCCACACTGTGGAAGTGATAGTCAGGGACATTCTCGTCAGGAAGGAGGGAATGAGGCCTACGAACACCGGCCTGTGGCATACCGCATATCTTGTCTTTGCCAGAAAGGCATAGTACAAAACTAGGCTAATCTTTATAAAACGCGAGAGGCGTAGGAGCATAGAAACAGGCATAAGGTAGATTGTTTGGATGCGAATTACAGCGTAATTGTTGCGCCGAAGAAATACATAGACAAGTTCAGGCAGGGGGATAAGGAGGTACTCAAGCAGGCGAAGCTGGTAAAAAAATATCCGGACGCCGTCCTCATTCTTGCTTTCCGGAAGAGGTCTAAGGAGGACAAGAGCATTACCGACAGCGACATGGAATTCATAAGGAACCAGTTCAAGAGCTGCAAAAGGGTTACCGAAGCGGTTATAGTCGCCAAGGACGACCAGGAGCTTTTCTCAAAGCTCGAGCCCGTGATAAAAAACGCTCTCAAGCCTGTTGCTGACATATCAGACAACTCTTCGGTCTACTCTGAAAACACCAAAATCTGGGTTGCGGGTGAGAAGGACAGAAAATGAGCCTATCTTCTCCTGCGCGGCTTTCCCGAGAAGCTCCAATTCCTCACTATGAATAGAGCGAGCAGGACAGTAAGGACCACCAATGCGACAAATGAGACCATGAATACCTCTAAGGATAGGGCAAATGGGAACAGATTCAGGAGCCGATCAAGGCTTGTTGAAAAAAGCACAATAGAGATTACTAGCCCTAGGCTCAAAGTGCCAATGGTCAGGTTATGGTTCTCAGGCATAGTTAGCATATGTAACAATAGGATTTAAAACTTACCCTGCAGCCATCCCAAGAGAATGCTCAGACTGCTTTCTCCTTCTCAAGAAGCGCGAACCTTGCGAGCATCGCCTCGAGCTGTATCCTGTCGTTCGCGCCCTCGACTATCCTGAAGTTGTAGTCGCCGATCGCGCTGATCAGCCTGAGCTTGAGCTTGTCGGGAACGTCCATGTTCAGCGCCTCGCGGTAGCACTGCAGGAGGATGTCCTCCCCGCTCATGCCGTATGAGAGGACAAGCTTGTTTAGCTCCTCCCTTGCCTTCATGAAGTCCCCGCCTAGCGCATGCTTCAGCATTATCGCAACCTCCTTTGGCCTCGCCCTTGCGGCGATGTCGTAGATCTCCTTGTCCGTGACCTTCTTCCTGCTGAACCCAGCGCTCTGCAGGATGTTTGTGAGCTTTCGCAGGTCGCCCTCGCTGACGTACAGCAGGGCCTCAGTCGCCTTCTCGTCTACCTCTATCCCCTCGCCCTCCTCGACGCGCTGTATGTACTTGCGCATGTCCTCCTCGCTGAGAGGCTTGAAGCGCAGCACAACGCACCTGCTCTGTATCGGCTCTATTATCTTGCTTGCGTAGTTTGCGCTGAGTATGAAACGGGTTGTGGCGCTGTACTTTTCCATGGTCCTTCTCAGCGCGTGCTGAGCTTCCGGGGTGAGCGCATCCGCTTCGTCGAGGAAGATTATCTTCACAATGTCGCCCGATAGTGCTATGGTCCTTGCGAACTCCTTCACCTTCCCCCTGACAACGTCTATCCCCCTGCTGTCGGACGCGTTCAGCTCTAGGAACGCCTCGTTTATCTTATCTCCGTACAGCTCCTTTGCCATCGCTATAGCAGAGGTAGTCTTGCCGACCCCAGCCGTGCCTGCAAAGATCATATTCGGGAAGTTCTTTGCCCCAACAAAGGTCTTGAGCCTCTCGACTATCGCATGCTGGCCTATGACCTCGTCAAGCTTGCTGGGTCGGTACTTCTCAGTCCACGATAAGTCGAGAACCGCCATAAATAGCCCCTTTTAGAGTATGTTATCTGAAGATATTTATAGCATACTAAGGCGCAAAAACACCATAAATCCACGAGAACGAACCTGCAGAGCAGCATTATAAAACCAGGAAAAAGATACCTTTACATGCAGGTTGAGAAGCAGATATCCAGATTGCGCAGGAAAGGGATGATAGCCACAAAGGACGCGATAGCACTTGAATACAAATTCAAAATCGCCAGCGAAGCCCTTGACAGCGCGCTTAAAAAGAAGGAGGACATAATCAACAGGAACAGATATGAAGGCAAACCGCGTGACGGAATCGTTGATCTGGTGGACACAATAAAAAAGTCCAGAAAGGAGATAGATGAGATCAAAAATGTTATAAGAGACGCAATCAGGCTCGGGACCACAAACTAAATCAGTTTATCTAACCCTTGATATGAAGAAGGTCCAATATTCTGTTGCAAGAAAGATGATTATCTTGAGGACTCTATTATACTTTTGAGCACCTTCTTAGTATCCTCAGGACCAGAGACCTGTATGCAATCTACCCCGGCGGTCTTCACAGGATAGTCGTTGCCACCCTCAAAAAGCGCGTCTCCCAAGAAAAGCATCTCGCTTATCTTGTAGCCAAAATATCCCTCTATCTTTCGTATGCCGTATGCCTTGTCTATGCCCTTCTTTGTCACGTCTATAGAATTGGTGCCGCCAATCCTTACCTCAAACTCTGGTATGAGCTTGTCCAGGCAGGATTTTATCCTTAGGCGCTTTTCCGCAGTTGGGTCCCATGCAGTTTTAACCTCTAGGGGCGCTTGCTGGCCGTTTGCCGAGAATGTTATCTGGGTACCTCTATCTTCTAGGATATCACCGTATATTTTTTCAGGCTTTGAATAGCCTGCCTGCTTTAGCGCCACCCCGAATGCATTGATTATCCTGGACTTCTCGTCTTTTTGCAAATCCTCGGAATAGACTTTCCTCCACTCCCCTGACTCAAACCTGTAGAAGGCGGTTGCACATGTTGGGAGGAGGTAGAGGCGGGAGAAGCGCTTGGGGCTTTTCTCAAGACCGCTAACGAACTGCTTTTCGAACTGCTCAAACCTGCCGCCACTTATTACTGCAAAGTCCTTGTACTCAAGAAGGTCGATTATGAGTTTTGACATCTCAGGGTCCATTTTGCTCTTGCTTGGCGCCAGAGTGCCATCAAGGTCTGCGATTACGATCCGCTTGAGGCTATAGTCCATCAAAAGTCACGCCATCGACTCGTATATCTCCGCTGCCCCGCGAACCAGCACATATATGACAAGTACTGCAACAAGGGCGTCTCCGATTCCAATTGGCCACGATGCGAGGTATACAAGTGTCAGGTACGAAAACGTTACTGCCTTTACTACGCCGACGCCCCCACGAAACAGGTTGGATGCATATATCCTACGCGCAAATCCAGTCTTCATCTTAGATGATGTTCCCTTGCTTGCCATGAAGGCATCGACAAACGAGTGCCTCATTACGATTATGAAAAGCACGAACAGAGGGACAAGGTTCAGCACTACGAACACTATCCAGAAGACGTATTCTGTCACCCTGTCACCGGCAACGTCAAGCCTTGGCCCGAACTTTGACTTCTTCTTGTCGATCTTGGCAAGCTTCCCGTCTATGGCATCGAGCAGGAACATCACTATGATTACGGCTACAGTTAGCAGTGCACTGTATTTTGCAATGATCATGTATGCGACAACGAACACCAGGAGCGTCCTGAAGAGCGTTGCGGCGTCTGCGAGCCTCATTTTATCGGATTAATCTCGCTTGCACAATATTTATAATAGCGCGTAGAAAAGTTATTCTGTAAAGTTGGTCTGATGCTGAGCAGCGAATTCCCAAAGTCGGAGGCCGAGGTTCTGGAGTACTGGCGCTCGCACAGCATAAACCAGAGGATCAGGGAGAGGAACTCGGGCAGGAAGAAGTTCTACTTCCTTGACGGCCCGCCTTTCGTGTCAGGCGACCTCCATCCTGGGCAGATGTGGGTAAAGACGATAAAGGACACGGTGATACGCTACAGGCGGCTGCGCGGATACGACGTGTACGACAAGTCGGGATACGACGTCCACGGGCTGCCGATAGAGAACAAGGTCGAGGTGAAGCTTCAGATAAAATCAAAGAAGGAGATCGAGAGCATCGGCCTTGAGAACTTCATAAAGGAGTGCAGGGCGTTTGTGGAGGGCTACAAGGGAAGGATGAGGTCTGATTACGAAAAATTCGGGATGTCGCTAGACTTCGAAAACCCTTACATGCCTTCCGACATAGGCTACATGGAAAAGGCCTGGGGGATATTCAAAAAGATTTCAGAAAAGAGGCTCATCTACGAAGACAAGCGCGCGATGATGTACTGCCCGCACTGCGAGACCGTGATAGCGCAGGGGAGCCTGGAGATAGAGTACAGCGATGACAACGACCCATCGATATTCGTCGCCTTCAAGATAACCAAAAACAGCCCGAAATTAAGGGAGAGGCTCACCGACTCCTCCCTTCTGATATGGACGACGACGCCATGGACAATCCCTTCCAACGTCGCAGTCATGGCAAATCCAAAGGAAACTTACGTTAAGGCGGAGATAGATGGGAGGAGACTCGTGCTTGCAAAGGCAAGGCTGGAGTATTTCACAACGATAATGAAGACAAGCGCCGTGGTAATCGCCGAGTTCCCAGGCAGCGAGCTTGAGGGCCTCAGGTACGAGAGCCCCTTGGGATTGGAGATTCCAAAGCAGAAGGAACTGGGGAAGTACCACAGGATAATATTCTCCGAGCAGCTCGTCTCCATGGGCGAGGGAACAGGGCTCGTCCATACCGCGCCAGGGCACGGACTTGAGGATTACACAATAGGCAAGCTCAACAAGCTGCCGATATTCTCGCCGGTTGACATGCACGCAAGGTATACAAGCGATGCAGGGAAGTTCGCCGGCATGAAGGTCCCCTCAGAGGCGAATGCTGCGGTGCTCGACACACTAAAGGGCAACGGCGCGCTGATCAGTAGGGGAAGCATCACGCACAGCTATCCGCACTGCTGGAGGTGCAAGGAGAAGCTGATACAGCTCGCAACAGACCAGTGGTTCATCAATGTAAAGAAGATAAAGAGGAAACTCATCAGCTCGAATTCGAAAGTTAGGTGGTATCCCGAAGATGCGCTCAAGTGGCAGGAGGCGCTGCTTGCGAATTCTCCGGACTGGTGCATATCAAGGCAGAGGTACTGGGGGATACCGATACCGATATGGCGATGCGCCAAGTGCAGCCACATTACGGTCATCGGTTCGCTGGATGAGCTTCGCAAGAAGGCGATAGGCAAGGAGGATGCTGCAGGGCTCTCAGACATTCACAGACCCTACATAGACAGGATAATGGTGAGATGCGATTCGTGCGGGAAGGAGACGGAGAGGATAAAGGACGTTTTTGACGTGTGGTTCGACTCGAGCGTGGCTTTCAGCGCGGGCCTGTCGCCAGAGGAGTTCGATCACCTGTTCCCTGTCGACTTCATCTCAGAGGCGATAGAGCAGCTGAGGGGATGGTTCTCCTATCAGCTCAAGGTAGGGACTATAGTGTACGGCAAGAGCCCTTTCAAGAACGTGTTTACCCACGGCATGATGCTCGATTCGCAGGGCAGGAAGATGAGCAAGAGCATGGGCAACTTCATCGAGCTCTCGCAGATACTCGAGAAAATGAGCGCAGACGCGTTCAGGCTGCACTGCCTGCTGCACGTGCCGCAGCTTGACTTCCCGTTCAGCATAGAGAAGGCAAGGGACTCGCAGAAGTGCATAATAACCCTGCAGAACGTCTCCGCGCTGCTGCGTGAATATTCTGCGGCGGCGGGATATGCCTCTTCCAGAGTCAAGCCGCCCTCGGCCGCAAGGCTCGAGATGGAGGAGAGGTGGATAATATCGCGGATGAACACCGTCATTTTAAATCTAACCGCGGATTTCGATTCTTATATGCTCCACAAGGGGGTCGAAGAGCTAACAAACTTCATAATAAACGACTTCAGCAGGTTCTACCTCAAGCTGGCGAAGAAGAAGATACTTTATTCTAGGAAGTCGGAGGCAAAGAGGGTGATCGACACTATAAACTACATACTCTACACCACCACGGTGCTGATCTCGCCAGGGATGCCGTTCACTGCCGAGCGCGTCTTCCTGGAGAACTACAGCGCAAGGTACGAGAGCGTATTTTTCGAGAAGTGGCCAAAGGCCAAACCCGCGCTTGTGGACAAGAACCTCGAGGAGGATTTTAAGATTGCCGAGGGTGCGATAACCGCGATACTCAGCAGCAGGGAGAAGGCGCAGATAAGGCTCAGGTGGCCTATAGGTAGCGCGCTGCTCGAAGTGGACAGCGACGCTGCGAACAACTCCCTGCAGAGGATGTCAAACGTGATATCCGAGTACACGAACGTCAAGAGCCTGCAGATAAAGGAGGTGTCAGGGATAAGCGAGGAGATCAAGCCAAACTTCGCGAGGATAGGCCCGGATTTCAAGGGGGATGCGGCGCTTGTGGCAAGGGGGCTGGCAGGCGCAGATCCGAAGAAGCTGCGCAGCGACATAGAGCAGCACGGGCACTACTCGCTCCACACCGACAAGGGGCTCTTTGACATAAAGCAGGAGCACTTCAACATCATACAGAAGGCTGAGGAGTCTGATGCGGTGCTTTTCAGGCACGGGCGCGCATCTATCGACAAGGCGATAAACAGGGAGCTGCGCGAGGAGGCGCTGCTGCGCGAGTTCGAGAGGAGGGTCCAGATAATGCGCAAGGAGTACGACCTAAAGAAGATAGATAGGATACATCTTGAGTATGCTGCATCAGGTGAGATGGCCGAGGCGATATCAAAAAACATTGCCAGGCTAAAGAGGACAATTAATGCCCCTTCGATAAAGGCAGGGGTTGGCGGGCAGGGTCTCTCCCAGGATTTTGACATCGAAGGGGAGACGGTAAAGATAGCGATAAAGAAGATTTGATGATGAGGATTAAATCGAAGATCCCAAAGGGGGCAAGGAGGGTTTTCAAGGGGGTCCTCTGGGATGTGTACCACTGGAGGCAGAGGATGTTCGACGGGTCCTATGAGACTTTCGAGGGCGTAAGGCACAGGCCTAGCGCCAAGGTGATCGCAACTGCGGGAGATAGAATTCTTGTTGCGAGACAAAAGCAGCCAAATACGGGATATTACTACACGCTGCTGGGAGGGATGATGGAGGACGGGGAGCCTGCGCTCTCGGCTGCAAAGCGCGAGCTTCTTGAGGAGGCGGGGATGGAGTCTGATGATTGGGAGTATTTCTACACCCTCTCGCTGGAGCCCGACCCAAAGGGGGAGCACTATTCCCACGTGTTCATTGCAAGGAACTGCGTGAGGGTGGCAGAGCCGAGGATCGACAGGGGCGAGAAGCTCAAGGTGATGGCACTCACAATGGGCCAATTCGGGAGGTTCATCAAGGACAGGGAGCACGCGAGGAAACAGATAGGCACTCTAAAGACAATGAAGGAGCTCAGGGAGAAGCTTCGCCTGGGCAGATAGGTTCATCGTATGTACGGCTCGCCGCCGTGCGGCTTTGACTCTATGCGCTCTAGTATCACGTTGATCTCCGCCTCGAGCCCGTTCCAGGTCCTTGCGAGGTCCCCTGCTGCTCCAAGCATCTCCTTGCTCTTGCGGTCGAATTCATCTATCATGGTGTCGAGCCCGTCTATTGCGCCCTTTAGCTCCTTGAGCTTCCTTGCGGAATCATAAGGCACGCCGGACTCAGAAACCGCTGCAGACAGCATCTCGCCCATCTGATCGCGCATCCTCCTCACCCTTGCAAGGGCGTCGGCTGCGTCCTCAAGGCTCTCCTTTTCCGCGGCAAGATGGTTGAGGCAGTCCGCGATCTTGTTGTGCATCTCCAGCAGAAGTATGTAAAGCTCCTTGTTTCCCTTCCGTCCTTTAGCCATGGATAGATAGATGCAGCATAAATTATTAAGAATTTGCAGGCCAGGTATGGCCCATGGGCGCAATTAAGCGCTCTCCATCGTCGCTCTCTTGAAGAGCTTGCGCTTCGGCATCTTGCTCCAGTCGTCCCTGCAGATGACTATCCTGTTCGTCTTTGACACCTTGCGGGAGCTCTTGACGCAGTTGACGCAGATCTTCTTCTTGCAGTAATTGCAGGTGCTGTACTTGAAAATGTCCCTGCCGCACCGCTCACATATCATAAATACCACGAAATTAGCAAGATATTAATATAGAATTAGATATAAAAGGCTTACAGGAGAGGCGCAAGGGGCTAGGCCCCCGGGAATAACCCCGGCATAAGGTGCCCCACAAGCTCCGATAGCACGAAGAGCGCCATTAGGGCTGCAATAGGCTTCGCAGCCTGCGAGCCGGGAGAGCCGCGGATTATGCTTATCGCGATCTGGAGGTTTGCGCATGCGCCTATGCCGATTGCGCTCGATATCGATACAAGATGGAAAAATATTACAAGCGCCTGCGAGATCAAACTTCCACCACTTTCAACCTTCTCTCTGAGAGGTACCAGAGCATTATCCCTCCGCCCTTTGAGGCGTTCGAGACCATGTCCTCGATCTTTTGCACTTCGTGCTTTTGTACTACGATGCTTAGCGTTCTTGAATCGCCTAGGCAGCTAAGCTTGGACGGTTCGCAGATAGAGCCGATCTCGGCAATGCCAAGTTTGGATATCGCGAGCTTCCGTATGTCCGAGCGTACAGTATGCAGCCCGTGCCCTGCGCAGATCAGCTCATCGCGCATGTGGCCGATTGTGCCATCTGTACGGCAATGCACCCGGACAGTTTTGCATCCTTGCTTTGCTGATGGAGGGCCATCGCACACCTCGATTTTGATCATGCCGCCCCTTGGCCTGAACCTTGCAAGAGCCAGGAAGATGAGAGCCCCTGCTGCAAGGGGCAGCTGCTGGTAGATAAACGATTGCGCGATGCTCAGGACCTCACCACGCTCGCCTTGTCAGCCTCGTGGCGTATCAGCCTGTAGCCCATCGAGGACAAATTAGCCTCCATGCCCTTGAGCAGCCTCTCGCTGGCCCCGTATCGCCTTGCAAATTCTGACATCTCTATCCTCCCGGATGAGGAATCGTGCACTGCAAGATGGGCCAGAAGCGAGCAGGCGGTCGAGTCGCGCTTCGATACCTCGGATTTCGCCTCGGCTAATTCAGAATGCAGCCCGATTATGCGCTTTGCCAGTATTATGTCTGATTTCTTCTCGGGCAATCTCGAATCCATCTTTGGCCCTGGCACCGCCAAATCCTGCGAGGCAAGTGCATGGATGAGGTACGGAAAGACGCTCCCGAGCCTGACTTCGTATGAGTCTCCCAGAAATGAGATTATGCCCATCAGGCTAAGCAGCGATTCGCGCAGGGAGTAGATTGGCGAGAGCCTCGAATACCTCTCTGCTACTATGTATTCCCTGCCGAACCGGAAAAGGTAAAATTCCCCGTCCGCGCCGCGTTTTGAGAGGTAGGAGAGCTCCGTTCCTTCAGAAACCAGTGAGAGCGCAGGGTGCTCTGAAAGCTCCTTCTTTAAATTGGCAATTGTGGGCCTGAGGCTGGCGCTAATTGGGATCCTCATCACCAGCCTGCTATCCTCCTCCATCAGACCATCCCGGCAACCGCTGCAGAGAACGCATCCGCAATCTGCTCGTCTGTGATGCGCATCCTCCTGAGGGCTTCGAGCATCCTCCCCCTGTCGGCACCGATCCCGACCAGGTCGGCCAGGAGCCTCTGGAGGCTGTATGCACCGCTCTCCTTGATGCGCGCAAGCAGCGCCTTTGTTGCATCCTCCCCCACCCCTGCATGCCTTGCCATCTCGGCTATCTCCCTCTCCTCAAAGCTCATCTCCATATCACCGCCGCAATTTAGCACAATGGCACAGTATCTCTTCACCCCCATCACTCGCCCTATCACAAAGCACTGCCTCTGCGAGTCCTTGCGCAGCTGCAGGAACATGCATCCGCCGACGTCAAGTTCCTTTATCTGCCGCATCGCCCCATCATCCATGCTGTACGCTGCGCCAAGCCTGCCGAGGCCCGCGGCATCGTGGGTCCTGAAAACAAAGATTGTTGCTATGTTCGCAAGAAACTTCTCGTCTATGTCCCCTATGATTTGGGATGCGAGTACCAGCCCGACGCCATACTTCCTAGACTCCCTTATCATCGTTTCAAGGACGTCGCATTTAAGCAGGACTTTCCACGCCTCGTCGAGGACTATGAACGTGCTTGGCTCCTGCGCAACTCCGTTCCTTCTCATCTGCTCTGATATCGACTCGAGCACCTTCGCTGCGGCGATTGACCGTTCCGCTTCTGCAAGCCCGGACAGGTCCAGGTAGAACAGCCCCCTCCTTCTGCGCCATGCGCGAACTGCAGTCCTAACGCTAACCCTCTCCCCGCCGGCATCGTCCGAGAACCCGGAATACTCCCCGGTGAAATCTATTAGGACCACCCTGTAATTCGAGAACATCGCCATGCGCACGATGAGGCTCTTAAGAAGGTAGCTCTTGCCGCTGCCGCTCATCCCGAATACGAAGATGTGCGGGTTTATCGCAGAGCTTATGTCCAAAAAGAGCGGCGCCGCGGTGAACGATGCGCCGCCTACATATATCTCCCTTCTTGCTGAGAGTATTGATTCGGTATCAGGCTCGCCGAAATGCGGGAAGTGCGCAAGCTTTGAGATCTCGCTTGAGCTTATGGTTGCGGAGCGTCCCATTCAATCAACTATGCTGCGCAGCAGCTCCTCCCCGATCAGCATCCTGTACCCCAATGAGTATGTCACGGAGAAGAGCTCGCAAAGCTGCTTTGCTTGCGCCATGCAGCCCCTTGCCGCCTCGGCCTCGGTTGCGGCGGTCGCTGTGGTCCTGACCCTCACGATCGCCTCCACTGGGAGCCTTCCGGATGTGAGCGCTTCTATGTCCCCTTCTATTGCGCTCAGCTCTCGCTTGATGCGGCTTATGGACTCGGACTTCGACGGCCTCGTGCGCGAGAGCTCTATCTCCTTCATCCTCCTCCTGGTCTCAAGCGCCTCTGTCACCCTCCTCATCTCGATGTTTTTTATCTGGACCGTGAACTCGAATGGGAAGCCGCATTTGGAGATTATCTCCTCGAACTTTTTCCCCTCGTTTGTGATCCTTGAGCCGGTTGACAGCACGGCTACGCAGACCGCCTTGTAGCCGCCCCCCATGGGTTTTGTTGCTGCCTTCAGGTTGCTGCCCAGGGAATAGCCGCCTGCGGCAAGGACAATCCCTGACCTCCTTGCAATTATAGGGTTTATGACATGGCTTGAGTGGGAGTAGATCACGGAGCAGAGCAGCAGGATGATTGAGAGCGCGATCGCCGCTGCGCTGGCAGCAAGTATTGCGATAAGGATTGTTATCCCGAACATCGCGTATATAGCGTATTTCGCGTTTGCGCCCATGTACTCGATCGGATCCATTCGCACCACTATATTATCTTGAACTTGCCGAAGAACGCCTCGGAACCGAACAGGGATGCGAGCTCGCGTATCGAGATCCCTGTCACTATCAGGCTGAAAGCGGGCAGTATGAACACCTGCATTATCAGCCTTGAGAGCGCTGAGAACAGTCCGGCAAGATAGCCGTTTATGCTGCCCACCACGCCCTGCAGGCTGTCCGATATCGAGCCGACTATGCCGCTTGATGAGTTCTGGCTTATTCCCCCGCCCAAGAGCTCCCCCTTTGCCGATGATGCAGCGGAGGTTATCTGCTGGAGGGATGTTGAATTTACGTCAAGGCTGTAGCTGCCCACCATTGTCGCGTTCAGAAGGTATGTTAGAGGCAGCACAACGTAGGTGCCTATCGAAGCGGCGATGAAAAAGCCGCCAAGCTTGCGGGTGGCGTAAAGGCTGCGAAGTATCAGCCCCACAGGCAGGAGCACTGACACGGCCGTAACTGCTATGAAGGATACGAGCGCCGCCTGGACAGTTATGCCAACGGCAAGAGTGGAGACGATGTTTGTTATGTACTGCAGCTCCGAGAGGATCGGGGTCAGTATTGAGGAGAACGAGAACGTGATCACAAGCAGGTTTATCTTCACGGCCGCGATTACGCCGAGTACCGTGCTGAGGGTGAGCAGGGCGAGAAGGAGCCCGGATATCGTCACGAACAGCGAGCTGTATTGCGTCCCGGATACGGAATATCCGCCCGTGCCTATCAGGTAGCTGTACGCAAAGCAGAGCGCCGCGTTTGCGTCCATGTAAGCTGGGCAGGAGTAGCCCACATTGCTGGACTGCGCAACCGAATTAACGATCCCCGTTATTATGCCGTTCCCTGCAAAAAGGAGTAGCATCGAACCGACGAGTGCGCCGTTGATTATTGACTGCAGCAGCTCGCCTTTGCCGAAATCCTTGAGCCTCCGATCGTCAATTGCGTACCCTACCCCGAAAATTATCCCGCTGATGGCTATCATTATCCCTATTACGCCAACCGCGATCCCGAAACCGTACTCCCCGAACGGGAGCGCCTGGTACACTGCCTCACCCTATCGAGTTTGCGGTTACGTTCACAAGCAGGTGGGTCGATGCAACCGCAAGCCCGCTCGATGCGACAGAGAGCACTGCCACGATTATCGCCCCGATGATCACGTTTACTGATGTCGTGTGAAAATTCGCCTTCTTGTCTGGAGGGAGCACCTGCCCTACCGCATAGAATATGCCCGCCACTATGAAGAGCACCGCGCTGAGCATAGGGCCCACCTGCGTTAGGATCTGCTGCACGTAGCCCAGTGTACTCACTATGCTGAGCAGGTATGCGGCCCCGAAAGGTGCGGCCGCCTTTATTGCGGGAAATACTATTGCAATTTTTGCGATCTCCATTGACGTCATCTCTTTACTTGAGTATATATTCATATATTCAAATAGTTATTTAAATACTACTATATACAAGGGCACAATCTTTTTAAATTACTAATCGTATTACTCTTAGTTCCGTCGTAATACGGGCTGTTTGGATTCAATGCCAAGGGTTATTGCCGAGAGCAGGAGGGAGGAGCTCAAACTGCGTATGCTGAAGCTGCTCGGAGTGAATGGAAGGATGAGCATAGGCAACCTTGGCAAGCAGCTGCAGATAACAAAGCCTAGCGCATACCACCTGTTCCTGGAAGTTGTCAAGGAGTACGACCTCAAATTCCTGCCAGAAATAGACATCAGCAAGATCTGGCGGTACGAGTTCATCAAGATGTCTAGGATGCGAACGAAGAAGGAGATACTAGACGAGGCGATAGAGGAGATACCAGAGGCGGGCTTTGAGGAGTACATAATAAGGTTCAAGTTCCTGGGAAAGGAGCCCAGCGACGTGGAGGTGAAGAAGGCGATCGGGGACACGTACATCCCGCAGTATGTGGCTAGGCTCCAGGGAAAGCACGACCTCATCATGTACGCGGTCGCAAGGAACTACGACGAGATAAACTCTTTCATAGTCCGATTCTCCAAGGCGCTGAAGGCATCGATGGTCTCAGAGCTAAACAAGGCGGACA
>JAGWGY010000049.1 GCA_028867115.1 Microcaldota archaeon | reverse complement strand
CAGGGCAGGCCAGGTCCAGAAGGACCGGCAGGACAGGCTCGGGCTGGGCTGGGGCAACCACGACCACCACACATACCGCTCATCAAGGCACAGCTTCACCAAAATGATAGGGATATTCGAGGCGATGGGCTACACGTGCAGGGAAAAGTACTATGCGGGTGACAAGGCAGGATGGGGTGCCCAGATACTGGAGCACAAGATATGCAACATAGTGGTGTTCACTGACGTTGACCTTTCACCCACCGAAACCGCAATAGATTTCTCCCACAAAGGGCTTCAGGAAAGGAAAGATCTAGGCACGGTTGGACTGTGGGTAGGGCTTCACGGCGAATCCATGCTCCAGGCCGGAATGCACCATCTGGAAGCCAGATTCCTTTTCGACAAGCTCAAGGCCGACCTTGAAAAGCAGGGAGTCGCGGTCATGGCGCCGTTCTCATACTTCGATTTCCTCAAACAGGCGTTCACGCAGGGGGACGTATGGAAGGTAGACAAGGGAAGGCTCGACAGGCTTATGTCAAAAGGTTCGATAAGCAGGGAGCAATACGACAAGTTCCTCAGGGAGGGGGCCATAGGCAGCCACATGGAAAACCTCGAGAGGGATCAGGGATTCAAGGGCTTCAACAAGGCCTCGGTTACAAAGATAATAGAGAAGACAGATCCTAGAAAGCAGAACCTCGGCGGAGCGTGAGCTACGCTCAGGACGAATCAATGCTTAAATCCATATAAAAAAAGTTGTCCACCCTTGCTAGGAAAAATCCTAGCGGGGGTGAAAGATGTACGTTTAGGCTCTCTTTGCGCTCGGCAACTTGCTCAAAAGCCCTCCTGTGTGGTTCCTTCCTGCCTGTTCCCTGGCCTCTCTTTCTATCCTTGCCTTCAAGATGGGGTCATGCAGTGGATCCGCTGATCTTGGCTTTGCCGACGCTTCGTCCTCTGTGGTTACTGGATGTCTTTGCCTTTGTCGTACTTCAT
>JAGWGY010000048.1 GCA_028867115.1 Microcaldota archaeon | reverse complement strand
ACAGCTCCGAGAGACTATAGACACCAAGTACGATGAGGGGTACACATATCTCGTTAAGATAACGGCTGCGGACTACAGCGACCACCTTGAGCTTCTTTACTTCATCAGGAACTTTGAGAAGAACGATGACGAGCTGATACGCTTCGACCTGTCGGGAAAGGAGCTGCATGTGCCGACAGTGATTGACATCTTTGCTGCAGCGGACTGGTACGAGAGGGAGCTTAGCGAGATGTTTGGGATAAAGATTGATGGCAGGGATGCAAAACGGCTGCTGCTTGAGAAGTGGGACGGAAAGGATGCGCCGCTAAGGAAGAGTTTTGTGTGGGCTGCGCCGTATGAGAGCATGAAGGATCCGGTGAAGTTCAACCCAACGTATGAAAAGGGTGGAAAGGGCGCAGCAAAAGACGAGAAACAGAATGTGATAAAGATAGACAAACCTTTCATGTGATGTGGCCCATATGGAGATGAAAGAGATAGCACAACAGCTCCCAACTGCGATAGGCGCGCGTATAGTTGAAAGCCACGATCTCATGGGCTCTTATAGGGCGATGGCCGAATTCAAAAATTGGCCGATAATGATAGCTTTTTGGAGGACTTCTTCCGGCAGATACAGTGCCGCAAGCGCGCGTACAGAAATGACCGCAGCGTTTGTATCAACAGACAACTTCAAATTCTCGATTGGTTATGCAAAAAATATTGCAGGTATGTTTGTGAAGAAGATTCCTATTGTGTACCCTGAGCTTGCAAGCGGTACTCTCGCTGCAACAACTAATGATGAGGCAAAGCTTGGGGCGATTTTGCAAGATCAGACGGTTCATTCGCTAATAGTTAAAATATTTGACAGTTCAGCATCGGGAATGTTCGTTGGTGAGAACATTCAGATAGAGCCAGCGGATGGAAATGTTCATGTGGTGTTGTATCAAAGAGTCCGTTTGGGAAACGCTTTCTGGAACGAGGACATCTCACTCTTCAAAAATGTCTACGAGCTCCTTAAAGCGATTTTGACCCAGATGGAGAAACTGGGATCTACTTCGGATGAAAGTCCTGACAAGAAGAAAGTGGCTGGGATGAGTTAATGGCGGAAACAAAAATAAACATCGGCCCCGTGCACCCCAGCACCCACGGTGTGCTGCGCCTCGTAGTAACACTGGACGGAGATACCGTAAAGCACGTCGAGCCGCACATCGGATTCCTACACAGGGGAGTCGAGAAGCTGGTTGAGACCAGGATGTACATGCAGAGCCCCTCTTACATGGAGAAGCTAGACTATGTCGCCCCGCTCTCCTACGATGAGCTTTACGTTGCGACTGTTGAGGCGGCGCTTGGAATAGAGGTGAAGGAGAGGGCGCAGTACGTGCGGCTGGTGCAGCTGGAGCTGCAGAGGCTTGCCAGCCACCTTTTCTGGCTCGGTACGCTGCTAAATGACATCGGCCAGCTCTTCAGCATGTTCATGTGGGCGTTCAAGGACAGGGACATAGTCCTCAGGCTGAT
>JAGWGY010000047.1 GCA_028867115.1 Microcaldota archaeon | reverse complement strand
GGAGTCGTATGTAAGGTACCAGGTGAACTATGCAAAGAAGAAGGGAACGCGGCCGTATTCGCTTGCCAGGGCGAAGTCGCTTGTAGGGGACGCAATAGACTTCTCCCCTCTTGATGATAAGGAGAAAAATGAGGGTGTAAAAAATGAGTGAGATCAGGACGCTGTGCTACATCTGCGGAAAAATTTCTGCGAGGGTGTGTGGCATGTGCGGAAGGCACGTGTGCGAGGAGCATTTTGACCAAAAGGCAAATGTGTGCACTTCGTGCGCAAAAGGAAGAAAATACTGATTTCACTCCGTCTTTGCAATCCCCACGAGCGATGAGAAGTCCTGCGCGGATGTCCCTTTTGGGAACACCTTGGCGTTGGGCGCCTCGATCGGCAGGCCGAAGTCCTCTGCAACCTTGAGAAGCTCCGATGTGTCCACTATCCTGTCAGTGAAAAGCTCGATGAACTCCACGTTCCCCATCAGCGCCTTCCTTGCGTGGAAGGTGAGCTGCTGGTACATCCCCGACCTCTTCACCCTTATCTTTATGCTCCCGTTCTGTATTGCCTGCCTTGCAAGCGGTTTTAGTTCCATCGTATCATGGAAAAACAGCGTAGTTACTAGCCGTTATAACGCAATATCATAGGAATGGAACTTATAAATAGTTTTAGAGCGCACAACGGATTGGTGGTCAGGTGGCATCAAAGCACAGGGTTGAAGTCATAGCAGAGAGCATAAGCAAAAGGCTGGACCAAGGCCGCATGGCGGATTCGGAGATAAGGGAGGAGCTCTCCAAACTGGTCTTCCCAAACGATCGTGCGCCTGGGAACAAGACGCTGCTTCACCTGCTCGCCAGGGTGAACAGGCGGGGAGTCGGAAGGGTCATACACATCGCGATAAACGAATTCGAGCTTAGGGTAAATGCGCGTGACATCCCGATGTATGATACCCCGTCGCACGTCGCGCTTGCATCTGAGAATGAGGAGGCGTTCGTTGCGCTGAGGATAAACAATGCGGACCTGCTTGCAAAGAACAGGCTTGGCGAAAATCCCGAGGAGTTCGCAGGGCGCAACCTCTCGCTTGCGGCAGTAGAGATGGTGAAGGGCGAGCCGAAACCGGAACTTGTCAGGCTGGTGCGCCGAAAGTCTGCCAAGGTATAATAATTCTTATCTGTCATATCCAAGCATGGCGTTCACATATGCCACTCTTGCGGTGTTTGCCCTCCTTGCTGTATTCGTGCCAATCAGCATGCTCCTTCTCTCAAAGACGCTTGGCCCAAGGACAAAGCAGAACCCGATAAAGCTTGAGACTTACGAGAGCGCCGAGTTCCCGATAGGGACCCACAAGGACGTCACAAACGACTACCTTCACTACTTCCCGCTCTACCTGGGCTTTGAGATAGTGGTGGTGATACTATTCGCATGGATAATAGTGTCCGGAGATGTGGGCAAGGGGATAGGGCTTGCGCTGATAGGGGTTTCGTTTGGCGCTTTCATACTCTCATCGATAGGGATAATCATCGCAAAGACGCAGGACAAGGTTGATCTTTATGGAGGAAAGGCCGTATACTGAGGAGCAGTTCGATAACGCAAAGCAGGAGATGGATAGGTTAGTCGCAGACTCGCTGAAGGGCCGCAAGATGCCTGCGAACGCAGTGTTCACAAAGCTCTCCGAGGCGACAAAGGCGATTGCAGGGGGAATGGTGACCTGGAGCCGCAAGAACTCGCTGTGGCCTATGCAGTTCGGGCTTGCGTGCTGCGCAATAGAGCTGATGGACTTTGGGTCGGCGAGGATCGATGCTGAGCGCGGAGGGTACCTCCTGTTTAGGGGGACGCCCAGGCAGACGGACGTCATGATAGTCGCGGGATGGGTGACAAAGGCGATGATACCAGAGCTCAAGAGGCTCTACGAGCAGATGGCAGAGCCAAGGTACGTGATTGCGTACGGCGAGTGCGCGACGTGCGGAGGGCCGTGGTGGGAGAGCTACAACATAATCAAAGGCATCGACCAGGTTCTCCCTGTCGATGTTTATGTTGCGGGATGCCCCCCTAGGCCGGAGAACCTTTTCGGCGCCCTAATGAAGCTGCAGGA
Source organism: Microcaldota archaeon (assembly GCA_028867115.1). GTDB lineage: Archaea > Micrarchaeota > Micrarchaeia > Micrarchaeales > CABMGC01 > JAGWGI01. The sequence continues at coordinate 114 of JAGWGY010000047.1, read as the reverse complement.
GAAGATTGGTGGTAAGATTGTTGAAAATAAGACCTGAACAGCTCCGAGAGACCATAGACACCAAGTACGATGAGGGGTACACATATCTCGTTAAGATAACGGCTGCGGACTACA
>JAGWGY010000046.1 GCA_028867115.1 Microcaldota archaeon | reverse complement strand
GCTGAGTTCTCCTCTTTCCAGATCGACTATTACATCCTGGACGTCGCCAAGATATTGTCCGGAATCACTGTAGATATCCATGTGATATATGTCAGATATTTTCATATGCTCGCCTGAGTAGCTTACTTCTTATAGATTTATAAAGTTTTTCGGATTAGTGGAATTTCACCTCGGAGAAAGTGGGGGCGTGTTTTGCTGCCCCGAAGGGGTCTTGAAAGGCATATAAATCTTGAATGCGCCACTACTTTGATGATATGCAGACCTTAAGAAGGATCGACCTGATGTCGATTGGAAAGATTTACGCTGTGCTCGGGGCAATCTACGGACTTGTTGCCATGCTGGTTTTTGATGCCGTATTCGCAGTCCTCGGAAAGACGCTCTTCCCTGCGGCCTTAAGCGGGGCCTTGGGAGGCGCCGTGATAATCGGGCTGCCGATACTCGGAATAGTCGGAGGCGCAATCCTGGGCTTCATTTTCTCCGTGATCAGCGCTGCAATATACAATGTCATCGCCGAGGCGATAGGCGGGGTCAAGTTCAACATCTCGGGGAAGCAGGCAAGCGTGAACGGAATCGACATGAGGTCATATGTTAAGATCGTTGCAATAGGGGCTTTGATTGCGGGACTTGTGCTTGGAATAGTGGTCACCTTCGCGCTACCATCCCTTCTAAGCAGTGCGATGATGGGAACCGGAGGTGCGGTCCTGGGAGTGGTCTCAGGGTTTGCGCTGGTCGGGCTGCCGGTACTCTTCCTGATAATAGGGGCAATCGGGGCTGCGGTGTATGCGATACTCTTCAACTTCTTCACCAAGAATGTCGGTGGAATAGGAGTCAACATTTCTGGAAAGCCGACTGCGCTAAAGCGCGTGGACCCGATGGGCTACGCAAAGATAGTCACACTGATAGGAGTTGTAATGACCCTCATTATTGGCGTACTCACGGCGCTTGGCACTGGGCACGACTTCTCTGCGGGCGCGGTTAGGATTGTCACATCGCTGATAACAAATGTGATAGCCACATTCGTCTCGGCATACATAGGAATCCTGATCTTCAACTTTGTGGCATCGAAGATCGGAGGAATAGTAATCGACCTGAAATAGGAGGGGCTTTTTGCCCTCCGCCTTCTTGGGCGGAGGGCTGTTATTTTTTATCGAACAGGATTAGCGCAGCCTTTTCACTCCTTTGCCCCTGCGATCCTGTAGTGCGACTTGCCAGAGGTGTTTGATATCTTGGCAGAACGTGGATGTGGGCGAGCATTATTAGCTGGGATCTTGCAGAAGAGACAGTCTTTCATGGCATCACTATGGCTGCATCCAGTCTATCTCGTAGTAGTCGTGCCTACTCCCAGGCAGCTCTATCCTCTTGACCCGATAGTATGTGACTGCGGTCTCGCGGTCGGCGATCGCAAGGACGAGCTCGAGTCTCTTTCCCTGCGCGCTTCTTATCGCACCGGATAGCTCGCTGCCCCCGATGTACTCCTCCTCGCCCAGCGAGAGCATCGCAAACTTAGGAGGGGACTTTTCCGGGCTTTCCGTGTCTCCGCCTCTCCTGTGGTAGAGTATGAAGTCTATCTCCCCTCCCTTTGCCCTTGCCTTTCCAGGAATTGCGAGGATGAAGGTCTTTCTCACGGAGTGCGCAACCCTGATCGCCCTTGCCCACTCGGAGATCAGGAGCTTTGACTCCTTTGGGAAGACGTGTATCACGTGCTTTGAGTGGACCCAGTTGTCGTCCTTTATCGGCCTCGCTCCGGGGAAGTAGACCCTGAAGTGCGTGCCGAACTTGAAGCCCGTCTTTATCACATACCCGTGCTCCCTCCAGTCCCTGTAGACCTCGTAGAGCTTCGGGAAATCCGCCCGCCTCTTCCTTGCGATGGATGCGACCTTGGCCTTTGTCGCGTTTTTGAGCGTGAGCCTTCCCTTGTCCATCAGAAAGAGCGTCTCGTAGGCGTCGAGCTTGTTTAGCCTGCCCCTATCGGCTGCCTTGTAGGTCCCGTACTGACCCAGCCAGTAGTTCTCGTATAGGTACTTGCCCTTGGCGTCGTCCTCGAGAACCGACATCAGGTCGTGCGGAAAGAATGCACCCTTTAGCCTGTAGCCTGGCAGCTTTATCTTCCCGCCGGGGTATCTCTTGATTGGCGTTGCGTGCGGCGAGATGTGGCTGAGGGCAGGGCTGCGCAGAATCAGGCCCCTGTCTCTCCAGTCCTTGTATGCGAAGTACCTAGACATCAGCTTTCTATTTGAGAATTTGTATGCGAGCGAAGTGAATGTGATTTGTTTCCTGTTCGCTTTGCACTCTGCGTTGCGCACGTCCATAAGGTAGAGAGCCTCCTCTGGAAGGAGCTCCAGCTTTCCCTTTGAGATCTTGCCGTAGCTGCTCTTGCCAAGCACATCCTTTGTCGGATGGTCCGCGGCGTATACCTTTTCGCCTTTGAGCTCGAGTGCAAGTGCCATTGAATCCTAAACAATCAATCGCTATCAAGGTATAAATAAGATTGAGAAACGGGTTTTATACGAAGGCTCGGATACGCTTAAAAATGCCCCGCCCAATCCTATACCATGGCAAAAGTTTCAAAGGCCCGCAAAGGGCAGCTCAATGGAGTGCTCAAAGAACTCTTAAGTGAGATTAGGGAGGAACCGCTTGATCGAAAGGAGGTTTGGGAGCGAATGTGGAGGAAGGACCCTGACGGGGGATGCACCAAATCGACAAGCTACAACGTTAAGCTGTTTTTGACCAAGAATTGGCCCGTTCTTGAAACAGCATGCGGGAGCGGACGCTACCTAAGACTTGCAAAAAATAGTTTTTACGTTGGGATAGACGTGGCTTGGGAGGCGGTCAGGGTCGGCGCAAAGAGAAACAGGGAGGCAAATT
>JAGWGY010000045.1 GCA_028867115.1 Microcaldota archaeon | reverse complement strand
ATAAACGGAGGGGTCGGACAGGGATGCTGGATACTGACGAATTCAGGACTTTATTCGTATTCATCAGGATGGAACAGCTATGCTCCAGCAGTTAGCGGATTTTCCGTAGGCAACTCCCTTGCGTGCTATGCATGGGCCTATGGAAATGGTTGCGCGACAGTCACATCCACAGGCACATATTCGACAAGTGGAGGATCATGGTCGTATGGTGGTAGTGGCCCTCCTTGACAAAAGTCACTTAGACATTGCCCCGACTATTGATTTAATGGCAGAATCGGCATCGGCAAATCCGAAGACGTTCACCCACTTGTCCTTCTCGCCGTCCTTGTTGTGCTCCACAAGCTCGCGCAGATTCTGAAGGGCGGCCTGATCAATCTGCCTTATCGACCTTGCCTTGTTAAAACGCCTGTCAGAGAGGTCCACAGAGACTATCTTGCTGTCTATCCCCTTCTCATCGGTCATGTGCAGTATGCCGATAGGGCGCACCTGAATCCTCTCGCCGACACGAAGAGGCTTTGAGCTTATAACAAACACGTCGAGCTCTACGCCATCGCCACCCTTAAGGTTTGGGAGGCAGCCGTAGTTGAAGGGCCTTGGGAGAGGGGCATTCATAACACGCTTGAGCGTGATCTTACCCGTCTTTGCGTCAAAGGCGTACTTTTCCTTAGATCCGCTGACCATCTCTATTATCGCGTTGATCCTTTGGGGGCGCATTACCTCACCTATGCCATATCCCGCTTTTCTATCCCTAATATCCATCGCTTGCGCGCGCCATCGATCTTGTCTTTGGCGGCCTCGGATCCGCTGAAGGACTCCGGCCTCACGAAGCCGTCTGGGGAGGATTCGTATTTTGAGCTGATGGTATATTCCCAAATGGTACCGCGCATCCCCTCAGGAAGCTCGTTTATCTCCTTTATGTGTGAGTACGTCGCATCAAGCATATCGACAGCTATTATCTTGTCGTCAGATCCGCGCTCATCGTATGAGATCAGCATTCCGATGGGCCTTGTGACAATCTCGTCGCCGGCCTCGATTCTCCTTGAGCTCACAACGATTATGTCTAGCTCGTCCCCGTCCTCAGCCTGGGTGTGGCCAAGGAAGCCGTAATGCAGATCCTTTGGAAGCGGGGTCTTTAGGACTCCGCGCAGCTCCTTAGAATGGGACTCTGGGTCAACCTTGTACCTCTCGCCGCTTCCGCTGCTTATCTCCAGCAGCACCCTTGCTTCCTGGGTGGCTGAAGCTAGGCCATTGTTTTTTTGCATCATCGCCATAGAGGATAAATAGGAAAGTAAGATTTAAAATGACGTTATAGAAGGTGGCGATTGACGTGTAATTGAAGATGGATTAGGCTTTGATGAACTTTTTCTGGGCTGATTCCTGCCCCCTCTGCATTCCTTTGAGCATCTCCTTTACGTCTATCTTTATCCCTGGATGGGGCTCAATCTCTGTGACATACTTCTCCACCCCAGCCCTCTGCGCCATGATTAATAGGTTAGTGGCTGCAGGGGGTAGCTTTCCATCCTTTGCCGATATTAGCTCGCGTGAGATGTCCTGCAGCAGCTCCATAGATTTCTGCTCTGCCTCCTTACGCAGTTCCTCTGGAGGGTCGATCTTTAGCTTCTCAAACAGAGCGATTGCCGCAAAAGGTCCGCCATGCGAGTGCTTTAGCATGATGTGCGCAATATTGTCGATGTCAGTAAAGATGTTCACCCTCTTTGTGCCGAACTCCTCATCGGCATCGCGCCAGCTGCTTCTGCCATATCTTGAAGGAGATGCATCTGACATTGTTGATATTGCGACAGATAGGAGCTCCTTGGCCACGAGCTTTCCGAACAGGAACGTCCTTGTTTTGAAAAGCCCCGTATGGTACCCAGAATCTATCTCGTAGTGGAACTTATCAAGATCGGTGTAGTAAAATCCGGACGCGAAGATGTCTTTGGGACTCTCTGCTTTTGCAATATCTTTTTTTGTGATCCCAAAGTAGTAGGCATGCATTGTTGTTAGGTAGGGTTCTCCCATGGAACAGAGGTTTGCATTTGTGACGCTTGCTATCTCCACAAGGATAGGCTGCAATCTTGGCAGCATCTTGGCAAGGTTCACTTTTACCTCCCCTTCCATCAGGCTGATTGCACGACCAAAGTTTATTACTCTTTCGAGTGCCGAAAGGCAGTTTTATATATTATTCTTGAGCAATCTATTTGCTTCTGATTGGGGGTTAAATGTTCGAACTGAAGATAGATAATGCGAAGTACTGGAGGGACTGCGTCGAGGCAATCGTCAACCTGGTTGACGAGGGATCCTTCAACATCAGCAAGGACGGGATCGCACTCAAGGCAATGGACCCATCAGGCATATCTATGGTCTCATTCTCGATGCCTAGCAAGGCGTTTGCAAAGTTCACGATAGACAAGAACGCGAGCATAGGGCTCAACTTGGACAACCTAAACAAGGTGCTCTCAAGGACAAGGGACAACGAGGCGCTGCTCATGAAGGACAGCGACGGAAAGCTCACAATGGAGTTCGTAGGCCCTAATTCAAGGAGGCGCTACAAGCTCCCGATGATCGACGTTCGCAAGAATGTGGAGAAGGAGCCTAACGTCGACTTCGATGTCACTGCAGAGGTTCTTGGCGAGCCGCTGAAGGACGTTATAAAGGACGCTTCCCTCATCTCATCTTACATCGCTTTCAGGGCGGCAAAGGACAGCATGACAGTGAGCGCAAGGGGAGACTCTGGCGAGCTCGAGGAGGTCCACGAGGTTGACGGGAACATAGTGCGAAAGCTCAATGCAAAGGCAAACGCAGACGCCGTCTTCAACCTGGAGTACCTTGAGAACATAATCAAGGCGTGCCCCATGGGCAACCAGAT
>JAGWGY010000044.1 GCA_028867115.1 Microcaldota archaeon | reverse complement strand
TGATCTACCCGCAGCTCACCTCGTTCTTTGAGACGCCGATAGACTACGATGCGATAAGAGGGCGCTGCAGCAAGTTCGAGTTCATACACTGCCTGAGGGACACGCAGGTGCCTGTTGAGGAAGTGCACAGGCTGCAATCAAGGCTCGGCGGGAACGTCACGATCACAGAGCACGGCAACCACTTCAGGCACCAGGACGGCGTGAGGGAGCTGCCGGAGGCCCTTGCCGCAGTTATGAGGATGAAGGAGATAAAGATGGCGGTAATCAACAGATGAAAGAGCTGCGCCTACCTTTTTATTGGTTGCACCCCAACATTAGTTCGTGAGAGTGTGAGGATAAACATTCCGTTCCTAAAGAAGGTGCCGCTCGAGATAACGCAGGTCAACATAGCCTACAACTCGGCGATGCACAGCTTCAACGGGATAAAGGCGAAGAAGAGCTTCACATACAAGCTTCCCTTCTCAAACACCGAGATGGTGCCCATGCGAATACTCAAGGTGGAGGTCGACAAGCCCTTTGCAATGAAAAAGATCAGCCACAACATACCGCTCGATGTGGAGTCGGGCCAGAGGGTTGTGCTGGAGCTGAGGATAGAGTTCGACGGGAAATTCGCCTACAGCGGGCCGCTTGGCATAAAGCTCAGCGCGCTCCCGATAAGCTCGCGGCTTGCGAAGAAGTAGTCAGTTCCTTTTTGCGTCCTTAAGATATGCCGCTAGTATCGGGAATGCCTCTGCGGCATCGCGATCGCCATACGCTATAGAAGCATGCAGCAGCGTGCTGCCCTCCGGGATTATTTTTGAGATTCCTTGCGCCATCAAAAGCACAGGATGATGTTAAAGAGAAATGGGGCAATGCTGCCCCCCAAAATTTACCTTCTGCCTCTCCTGTTCATCTTCGCACGAGCGACGTATCCGCCCTTGTCGATGAAGTACAGGTAGCCTTCCTGCCTGGAGACCTTCTCTGAGCCGACCTTGGACTTGCGTCCCCTTGGGTTCGTCTTCATAGGTGTCTTCCACACGTATCCGTCCTTTCCGAGGAAATACAGATACCCGTCTTCTCTGCTTATCTTCTCTTTTCCTACTCGTTCTGCCATTATTTCACCCTCGATATACTCTCGACATACGCCTTTATATAGTTATCGTCGAGGATACGTCAACAAAATACCAATTCGGCAAAAATCCTGTCCTCGAAGTACCAGAACTTCATCAAACGGTTTAAAACCTTTAGTGCATAAGGTAAATTGGTCTGTTTATGATTGGAATTAGGATGTTCAAGGACACGAAGCTCAAAGGATACACGCTTATCGAGGGTTTCCCGGGCGCGGGGCTTGTAGGGCCGATGGCAAACAGCTACATCATCGAGAAGCTTAACATGGACTATATAGGGTTCATAGAAAGCGATGCGTTCCCGCCGATAGCTGCGGTCCATGGGGGGGTCCCCATGTTCCCGGTCAGGGTATACAAGGAGGACAGGTACAAGCTTGTTGTGATAATGTCCGAGTTCACGATACCTGTAGAGACCATACGCGAGCTGACCGACGAGCTGATCAACTTCGTGCGAAAGCAGGGAGTGTCGCAGATAATATCGATAGGGGGCATGCCTACGCAGAAGCCTACCGATGTGGTGTACGGGATAGCGACAACGCAGGAGCTGATGCAGAAGCTCAAGAGCGCAAAGATCAACGTGATAAACGAGGGAGTGGTTGCAGGAGTTAGCGCGCTGCTGCTTGCCAACAGCGTGCAGTTCGGGATGCCAGTCATGGACCTGCTCATCCCAGTAGACCCAACGATAATGGACCCGAAGAACGCGGTGAGCGCGATAAAGGCGCTAAAGAAGGTAATAAACGTGGACATCAGCACCGAAGAGCTCTCAAGGGAGGCGCAGATAGTCGAGGCGAAGGTGAAGGAGATACTCAAAAAGACTCGAGACACCCACGAATCGTACAAGAACGCTGTCGATGCCACAGGGCCATCGATGTACGCCTAGGAAATGGCGGCCCCGCAGTCCTATCACCATAAATACTTTTTACGAGATAGGAATCTGATGCAGGGGTTGCAGAGTCTGGTTTGGCATTAGCCACAGAAAAACGCGCAGGACTTAAGATCCTGTGGCCTAGCGCCTTCGAGAGTTCGAATCTCTCCCCCTGCACAGCTAAAACGCACGGTAGCGCATGCCCCAAAAATCTGGGCTACGCTGAGCGCAGATTCTTAAGCGCACCCACAATCTTGCGGGCCTTTAGAGCTTCTTGACGTTCTTTGCGCGAAGTCCGCGTTCCCCGGTCTCTACCTCGTATTCAACAAGGTCGCCAACCGCGAGAGCAGCGCCTCCTGCAACTGCCGTCTTGTGCACGTACACGTCCTTTCCATCGTCGCCGGTTATGAAACCGAAGCCACGAGCAGCATCAAACATCTTTACTTTTCCATTCATTAGATTACCTTTCGTATGCACCTATTAGAATGGTAGAAGTTATAAGCGCTACCATTGCAGCGGCCTTCAGCTTTTCAAATCGCCGCCTTGCAAATCCCTACACTGAGATCAGATAGGAGCCTATTATTATGACCACTATCGCTGCAAGCTTGAGCAGCACGCTTGACTCCCTTATCTCCTCGCGCAGTATCTTTGGGTAGAATACGCTTAGCCCTACTGCGAAGACAAGCACGAACAGCGGCTGTACGGAAGATAGGGCGTTGACAAGCGCGATAGGGCCTATGCTGGCCGCAAATATGAAGAGTATGTTTGCGAACATTGCAATCGTCTCCTTGGTGACAAGCACCGCGACCCCCTTCCTGTTTGTCTCCACAAGGCGCCTCACCTTGTGAAAATTAAGGTAGAGCAGCGGCACCAACACAAAAACATACCCGAGCAGGACGTCAGCGAGGATAGATAGGTAGTTTCCGAAGCCGAGCAGGTACTTGACGATAACGGTCGAGGAACCGAGCAGGAAGCTCGCGAACAGCATTATAGCAACCGCCTTGTTGATGCGCGGCTTGCCGATTTTCCTCATCCCCAGCAATGTTATGCCAAGGAGCAGCATGCCTATCCCGACGTAAATCGGAAGAGAGAACACCTCTCTTAGCGTGAAGACCGCGATCACGGCAACGAACAGAGTGTCCATTGCG
>JAGWGY010000043.1 GCA_028867115.1 Microcaldota archaeon | reverse complement strand
AGTCCGGATATCAGGCCACGGACCGTCTGGTTTGGGCCGAAGATGTAGCCTCCCCATAGCTTTGCGCCGCCATCTATCGGGCGGCCTCCACCAAATAGAACCGGTGCGCCGTTTGCGACATATGCAGGCAGTATGAACAGTATCGGGTATATAACAAGGTCGTAGAGGTTCATCAGCTCACTTGGCCATCCTGCCCTCTGCTATCTTCTGAGATCCTCCCCCGACGAAGCCCTTTGCCCCAAGCTTCTGCTTTGCGTAGTCTATGGCGCTCTTGCCTGATGCGCTTCCGCATGCGCAGAACGCATCTCCGGCGGAATTTGTGAGCAGCACAACCGCGTGCGCGTTCTTCTCTATTATGGATGTCCCGAGCTTTCTCATCAGCTCCTTTGGCGCCCTGCCGAGGTCGAGCTCTATGCTGTTCTTGCCTGCAAACTGCTCCGACACTATCCCTGCGATTACCTCGTTTGCCTGGGTAAACTTCTTGAACATCTCGCTATACGCCTCCCTTGACGCCTTTACAGCATCGTAGCTCTTCATCTTCTCCACATTCATCTCACGGGCGACGTTCCTCAGCTCCGCGTCCTCCTTGTCAAAGTAGTCAAGCGCCGCAGGGCCTGCTACGAACTCTATCCTGTCGACCCCATCGTGAATCCTGGTAGACTCTATTATCTTGACCATCCCGATGCTGCTCTCCCTGTCCACTACATGCAGACCGCCGCACGCCTGGGCGTCGAACACCTTTCCGTTCTTGTCCGCGATCGTGACGATCCTCATCTTCCTTGCAGGCACGCCGTGCCCCTGGTATATCACAAACCCGTACTTCGACTCCGCCTCCCCCCTGTCAAGCCAGTTCACAGACACTCTGATCCCTTTTGCAAGGTGCCCGTTCGCGACCCTCTCTATCTTCTCTATGTCGGCGTCGCTGAGCTTGTCGTAGTGCGTGAGGTCTATCCTCGCCTTGGCATAGTCCTTCAGCGTCCCCTCCTGCCAGATGTGCTTGCCGAGAGCCTCCCTGGACGATGCGTTCATCAGGTGCGTAGCGCTGTGGTGTATCATCAGCCTGTTCCTCCTGTCAATGTCGACTGCTGCATGGACCTTGGATCCGATCGCAAAGCCCCTCTCCTTGCCGATGTCCTTTTCCATAATGTGCACTATCACATCGCCAACCTTCTGCGCGTCGGTGACCTTCACATCGCCGATCCTCCCCCAATCAGCCAGCTGCCCCCCGCCTTCAGGGTAGAATGGGCTCTTGTCAAGCACAACGTAGTTTTTCTGCGCGAACAGCACCTTTGCATCAGCCTCGGTCGCAAAGTCATAGTAGAGCTGCTCTGTCTTTGGCAGGTCGGGCAGGCTCACTGGAACCTTGTTTTGCTTCTCCTTCTTTGCGAAGTCGCCCTCGAGTATGGATTCATACCAGTTCTCCGGCATGTCGAGGTGCATCCCCTTCTGCGCAGCAACGTCTATCAGCAGCTCAGGCGTAACACCATAGCTCTCGTAGAGGAGCTTGAGCTCCTTCGGCCCGAACTTCTTGTTCTTTGCAATCATCCCGTCAATTATCTTGATCGAGTTCTGCTTGCTCCTCTCGTACCTCTCCTTCTCAATTGCGACCACCTTCTCAAGGGTCCCGATGCTCGCAGCAAGGTCGGGATAGAGGGGATGCAGTCCCTCGGCCTCCATCTTTGCGAGAGAGACCAGGTCGAGATCGAACTTGTAGCGGTCTATGAACTCAAGCGCCCTGCGCAGTATTATCCTCAGGTTGTAGCCGCCGCCTATGTTGGACGGGAGCGCCCCGTCCGCAACAGCAAAGAGCAGGCTCCTGGTGTGGTCGAGTATCGCATAGAAAGCATGAAGCGGCTTTAGCTTCCTCTCATAATCCTCGTACGATATCCCCTCGTCCTTTAGTATCTCACGCAGCCTCGTCTTCGCCTCCTTGGATTCGGTGATGTCAAGTTCTCCCGAAACAGATGCGAATTTCCTAAAGAGCGGGTCATCAAAGTCAAGCTTGAGCTTCTTGCCGACCTTCTCTATTATCTCGCTGAAAACCGCGCGGTACGCGTTGTCATATCCGGTGTAGAACCACAGCAGCCTCTCAAAGCCCCATCCTACATCGACCACCTTCCCGTCAAGCTCCTTGATCTTGCCATCAACAGACTCGAACTGAGTGAAGACGCTGTTGACCAGCTCTATCCCGTTTGCGAAGCTCTCGAGGCATGGCCCGAACTCCGAGAAGTCCCCCATCGCCCAGACGTCCTCGTGGTAGACCAGGTCCTCCTTCTTTACCCCGAGCACCCCTGTCAGGAACTTGTAATTCAGCTCGATGCACTCGTCCCGCCAGTATCCCTTCTTCGGGTAGTCAAAGGAGTGCTGCCCTGCCATCATGAATCCCGTGAAATGCTTTCCCGTGACCCCTACGTTCTCGATGTCGCTGAATCTCAGGCAGATCTGCGGCACGACTAGCGGATTCTCCGGATACTCGAACCCCATGTTGCCGTTCTCGATCCTCTGGAAGTCCTGTATGCTTGCAATCGTGAAATACAGGTCCTGCCTCCACCTGCTAACCACCGGATATCGCGGTATCTCCTTGTGGCCGTTTTTCTTGAAAAAATCAGCGTACATCCTCCAGAAGTCTACATAGCTGATCTTCACCGGCTTTTGCTTGAAGAAGGTGTAGGGCTCGTGCTCCCCGCACCTCTCGCGCTTCCTTGCGCTCCAGAAGTTCCTCCCGCACTCTGCGCACTTGTACCTTGCGAAACCCTCCTTGCCAAACAGCTTTGTTGAATAGTACTCCTCGTAGTTCTTGCTGAACTCTACCCTAAGCGACGGCTTGTCCAACTTGCTGACTTTTGGTATCAACCTGACCACCATACCTTGCACTCCTTGCCGTAGAAACGGCAGAAGTTGCACTTCCAAGATTCCTCCTTTTCGACAGGCCTGGCCGCCCTGCTGCCAAGCCAATAGCCCATCGCATCTACAAGTATCTTTTCAAAATCAGCCTTATTATATTCTATGTTTACCGTTGCAAATTCGTTGCCGGTGTACCTGTCAACATATGACAGCACAAGCTTCTCGCTCACCTGCGGGGCCGCATAGAGCTGCTCGAACATCATCGCATACACCGAATCGAAGCTCCTGACCTTCTGGTCTATTCCGAGCAAATCAAGCTGTGCAACGAACTTGTCCGAGAGCTTCATGTTCTTTATCCCGTAGGCGTTGTAGAAGTTCTGGTATGTGTAGCTCCTTGACTGCAGGTCGTCTAGCAGCTTCTTGTAGAGCATCACCT
>JAGWGY010000042.1 GCA_028867115.1 Microcaldota archaeon | reverse complement strand
GAAGTATGGGAAGGTACTGCCTTGCGCCGGCGACGAGCTGCTCGCCGAATGAGGCCTTAGAGTTTTTTTCTTCCATGATGATCAGTAAGTTAAGGTATATTCAATAAATAGTTCTTTAAACACCAAGTGCTTTATAGAATTGCAACTTAACAGATTAACTGCGAAATAAAAATATTTAAACCCGATTACAAGGCAGTTCCATGAAGACCAAACAGGAATCGATAGGCAGGCGCGCTACAAGGACATTCTTTGCAAGCGTCGTCGGGAAGCTGATCGCCCTTGTGATAACCACAATAACCTTCATCGCGATAGCAAGGCTCCTTGGACCAAGCGGATACGGGATCTACACGGTCGCGATAGGATACGCCGCACTGATAGGTGCTGTCAGCATATTTGGAATCGCCGCATATTTTGACAGGAACATCGCCTCGCTTAGCTACAAGAAGGACGGGAAGGGGATAGGCAAGGTGATCGCAAACGGGTATGCGATCATAATACCCGCATCCATAGTCCTTGCGGTGATCGGGATAGGGCTAAGCGGGTATATCTCCGGCAGCATACTGCAAAACTCGGGGATCGCCGCTTTCACCCTGATCCTGGTGTCAATAGACCTTATGTTTAGCACTATATGGGGCGCCTCCTTCTCGGCGCTGATCGGCTTTGGCAGAGGGAAATTGGCCTCGATTGCCCTTGTGGCAATAGGAATAGTGCAGCTTGGGCTTGGAGTCGCGCTGATATATGCAGGATACGGGGTCAACGGGGCTGTGGCAGGACTGCTCGCGGGTGATTTCGTGGGATTTGCGCTCACCAGCTACTATGTCTACTCCGCGGTGAAGGAATACGGGAAGATACAGATTGCTCTTCCAAAATGGAAGGACGTAAAGGAAACGCTGATATTTGCCCTGCCGGTCCTCTCAAACAACATACTTGTAACGGGGGTCGTGGGATTCGGAACGCTCTTTCTGAGCGTATACGCGCCCAACTACATACTCGGAAACTACGGAACGGCCCTTAAGGGGCTGGGAATGATGAATGTCATATACGGCACGCTTGCGATAGTGCTCATACAGGCGTTCTCAACGGTGATCGCAGTGACGAAGAAGCCAAAGGAGATAAGCGATGCGTACAACAAGACGATCTCGTATTCGCTGCTGCTCAACCTGCCCGTCGTCGTCTTTGTCGGGGTTTTCTCAAAGCCGCTGGTAAACTTGTTCCTCGGGGCTAGCTACTCACTTGCGCCAACCTACCTGTTCATAATAGCGGTCGGCACCTCCATGGCGATAATAAATTCCTTCACTGCAAGCTTCTTCATCGCGGCGGGAAAGGTGAAGGACCTCATGTGGATCTCGCTCATAGCGGTAGTGATACAGGTCATCAGCCTGATCCTGCTGGTGCCAGCATTCACCGCGATAGGCGCGATTGTCGCCCTGTACATAATAGGGAGCGTCTCGACGCTGCTGCTCTTCATAAGGGGGCTTAGGGCAAAGTTCGGGATAAGGATGAATTACAAGGAGATGCTCAGCTTATTCGTTGCGAACCTTGTGATGGGCATGCTGGTCTCTGGGATCCTTGGAGTTGCGGGCAATGCCTTGGAGATACTGGCCGGTATGATTGCGATTGTGGCGATATACCCGCCGCTGCTCGTTCTCTTTGGGGGGGTGGACAAAAAGAGACTCGACGAGCTGGTGCATCTTGTCCACAACATGCCGATCATGAAGGAGGCGATAGCATACTTTGGAGCATATGCGGGGTTCTTCATAAGGCTCCTTGACGCAAAGAGTTGATCACTTGAAATACGATGACACCACAATAGTCCTCCCGACATACAACGAGGGAAAAAACATCGGCAAGCTAATCGGCATGCTGCTAAAGTCATACCCGAACATCAGCGTGCTTGTGGTTGACGACGGCTCAAAGGACATGACGCGCGAGGTCGCAAGGAAGATATCCAGGCTCTACAAGAATGTCAAGCTCTTTGACAGATCGGAGGAGGGGCTGGAAAGGGGACTCACAAACAGCATAGTGGACGGGCTGCTGCTAAGCAGGACAAAATATGCGATAGTCATGGACGCGGACCTGCAGCACCCTGCCGAGAAGATCGCGGACATAAAGGCGGCACTTGGAAGGAGAAACAAGATCGTTGTTGCGTACAGGGCGGAGGTGCCGGGATGGGCGCTCTTTAGGTGGATCGTATCGAAATCGCTGATAAAGATCGCTTACGCGGTGCTTGTGATACGTGGAGGCACAAGATGCAGGGACATCTTCTCAGGGTACTTCGGCACCGAGACTGCATTTTTCAAGAAGGTGTACCTAAAGAACAAGCAGAGGTTTGTGGGAGAGGGATACAAGGCGCTGTTCGACCTGCTCAAGTGCATCCCAGACGGCTCGGTGAAGATCGCCCAGGTCCCATACACCTTCCATGTGAGGATGGCAGGCGAATCGAAGGCCTCCTCAAAGCAGGTCCTTGCGCTTTTTAGCTCGTTCCTTAGATAGACAGCTCTTGGGATTACCCTTTCCTGCGCTTTGAGCTGCGGACCTTCTTTGCAAATTCGAAGTAGACGCCCGCAGGAAGCAGCGCAAACCATGCACCCATCACGGAGCCGAGCAAAAAGTTTACCGCCTGCGCGACAAGCGCGCCGACCAGCGGAACTGAGAAGCCGGAAAATGCGAACTCCATGGCGATCTGGAACAGGGCGAGCGCAATGCTGTACGCAACCACTATGACGCCAAGTACGATGAAGACTGCAAAGATATTCCTCATGTTTTTCCGTCCTATCTCTATGCTCCTCTTTATCGCTGCGATTGCACCTGTGTGCTCAAGCACAACGATCGCAAACGCCTCGTAGAGAAGTATGCCCAGGACCACAGCCACAACAAGGAAGACCAGAGCGCCGAGAAGAAGCCAGAGCACTGCTGCGGCCCCAAATCCTCCCATCACTAGAGGAAGCAGGAATATGGCAGCAAGCGCCCCGATGGCGGCCAGCCAGATCGCTGCGATTGCCACCCCGACCGCAAACAGCTTTGCGTAGTTCCTCTTTGCAACCTCCAAAGCCCCTCCTAGCGATACCTTTTTCTTATTGTATCCTTGGTCTGCCATGCTCAGGTACATGCCCAGCAGCAGCGGGTTGATGAATAGCGAGACCAGCAGCAATGCGGCAACCACAGGCACAAGCCCCATGTAAAATGGCACCAGCGATGAAGCATTGGTCAGGCCGTGCGTAGCTGTGGCAGGGCCGAACACGTTTATCCCGTAGGCCGTACTGAGGCCCGAGAACACGGTGTAGAGTACAATGCCGCCAAAGAAAGCCGTCACTATCAGATAGGGCAAAATTGCCCTGGGATTGCTTTTCAGTATGTCGAAGGTCTTTCCAAAAATGCCGAGGATTCCCATATTAGCACAACATTACATGAGCGACAAGGTATTTAAGCATTGGAATTGCGAAAAAAGCTTTATATATTATAATGTAATAACATTACAATACAGGATAACATGACAGGGAAAGCGCGCGCGGCGAAGAGAAAGTACACGACCATCACTATACCTGCCCCGCTCTTTGAGAAGATGACGCAGAGCATAAAGGGAACCGGCTTCTCATCGGTCTCGGACTACGTTACATACATACTCAGGGAGACTACCGCAAAGCTCAACGACGCAAAGGCAAACAGGGGGAAGGGCAAGCCTGATGAGGACGAGATAATAAAGAAGCTCAGATCGCTAGGTTACGTTTAAGTGGTTTCATGAAGACAAACGATGATTTCAAGAGTGTTGCAGAGAGGCT
>JAGWGY010000041.1 GCA_028867115.1 Microcaldota archaeon | reverse complement strand
TTGCTCCATGCATATGAGTTTGCGTTTCCATTGGAGTCTGTTGTTGTCTCAAACGGGGAGATTGAGACAAAGTTCTTGTTTGATGTGAAGTTTAGCGTTGCGCCAGTGACAGGGGTTCCAAGCAGTTTTAGGTTTGCAGTTAGTTTGTCTTTTTGGCCATTAGCGATCTGCGTCGCGTTCTGCGCTGCGAGTGTTATTGAGATTGGAAGTGGCGAGAGCAGCGGCGAGGAGTGCACATTAAATGAGCCAGCAAAGTTTGTCCTCCCTGTTGATGACTGGCAGTTTGAGGCATTGCCGCTTGGGCAGGGAAGATAGTTTAGCTGGAAGCTGCCTGCCACAAGGGCACCTGCTGCGATGTTATTTTGTTTTATTGTTGCATTGCAGATTATCGCACCACCAGGCAGGACCAGGTTTGGAACGCACCTTGCAACTAAAGATCCGAACTGGGTTGCATTGAAGATCAGCCTAGGCGATGCTATTGGATAGGACTGTGTGTTTGAGAGCAGGACCGCGATTTTGGTTAACTGGGAGGAAGAACCCATGATTATATCCTGGCAGTTCGCGCCGCTTGAGAACTGGCAGGAACCTGGGGTTATGTTTCCTGGGGCGACTACAAAGAAGTAAAGAGCTGCCAGGACAACGGCAATTATCAGAAAGGCCCATCCGTAGGTGAGCAGGAATTCTGTTGCAGACTGGGCAAAAAGTCCCATAATAATTCTTTAGAGAACAAGGGTTTATATTCGCATGCTCGATCAAGCACAAGCAGAGGTGTTATATTCAATTAGGGCTAGGCGCCTTGTTTTCGCACTCTACCCTTATTTTTTCTATGAACTCCTCTGGCTTGACCCCAAACTTCTGCCCTCCGCTTCTCGTGCGCACCGCAAGGGTCTTGTTTTCAACTTCTTTTGCGCCTACAACAAGCATATACGGTACTTTCATCAGCTGGGCGTCGCGTATCTTGTACTCGAGAGTCTTGTCAGAAACATCAATCTCAGACCTCACTCCAGCCTTTCTCAGCTTTGCGTAAACCTCCTGCGCGTAGGCGTTAGAGCTCTCTGATATGGACATCACCCGTGCCTGAACTGGAGCAAGCCAGACAGGGAACTTCCCTTGATAGTGCTCTATTAGTATTCCAATGAACCTCTCAAGCGCGCCAATGATGGTCCTGTGCAGCACCACAGGAGTGTGCTCCTTTCCGTCCTCGCCAGTGTAGCTGAGCCTGAATTTCTTTGGCATCTGCATATCTGCCTGTATAGTGCAGCACTGCCACTCTCTTCCGAGGGAATCCTTTATGTCTATGTCAATCTTGGGGCCGTAGAAGGCGCCGTCCTTCTCGTAAATGGTATACTTTATCTTCTTTGAGTCAAGAGCGCCAGTGAGCATGCTGGTTGCCTGTGCCCATTCCTCGGCTGTTCCCATGTGATCCTCAGGCATTGTGGAGAGTCTCACGTTGTGCGTAACCCCGAAGACCCTGTACACTTCTTCCATCAGGGCTAGTAGCTCTACTATCTGGTCCTGTGCACCTTGCTTTGTAGTGAAGATATGCGCATCGTCCTGGGTTAGCATCTTGACCCTGAAGAGTCCGCTTGCAACTCCGCTTAGCTCGTTTCTGAACAGCGCGTCGAATATCGAGATCTTGAGGGGCAGATCCTTGTAGCTCCACTTCCTGGACCTGTAGACCAAAAATGTCGCAGGACAGTTCATGGGCTTGAGCCCGAACTCCTCTTCACCCAGCATGGTGAGGAACATGTTCTCCTTGTAATGCTCAGAATGCCCGCTTACCCTCCAGAGCGCGGTGTTAGCTAGCGTCGGGGTGCTTATTTCGATGTAGCCTTTTTCTGCAAGCTTCTCTCTCATGAAACTCTTGAGGGTGTTGAAGAGCACTATTCCGTTGTTGTGCCAGTACACCATTCCTGGCGAGACCTCCTGGAAGCTAAAGAGGTTTAGCCTCTCACCGATTATCCTGTGGTCGGTTTCAGGCAGCGTGGAAAAGTCGCTTTTTTGTATCCTTGCAAACAGCGCGTCTTGTGAGAGTTCTTCCTTTTGGGCCTCGTGTTTTACAGCCTTGCCTGCAGCTTCCCCACCTTCAGGCGCTGGAACCGAAGAGTACGATCTGGACTGCTCGGCGAGCGGATGCCCCTTTATCTTGAGTGCGTACTGCTTGTTCCAGCCGAAGGGCGATTTATGCACCATGAGCCCCAGCTCCTTTGCCCTTGACTCCATCTGGTTGAGAACGCTAAGCGCAATCTCAGGCCTTGCCAGATTGCTGCTCAGGTGCGCATAGGGATAAATCAAAACGTTTTTCTTCCCCAGATTCTTTAGGAACTTGCCAGCGTCATCGATCGCCTTCCTTGCAGTCTCCTGGTCGTCCCCTTTCTCCACGGTCGTGAAGAGCACCACGATGTCCTCGTGTCTCACCTTCTTCTTCTCGGCTTCCTCCGCTGATGCTATCTCCTTCTTTACAGGCTCGTACTCTATGTACTCTACGTGCTGCTGGAGTATGCGCATTAAATCAGATGGTTGATATGCCAAATAGAGCTATAAATAATTATAGGATGGTGCGGCGTCTAATGTAAGAGAACCGGGTTATGACTACCCATATTCTTATGATCTCCTCCTCGACGAGGTCGGGGGTATCCAAGCAGCGTATCGAAGCGCGCCTACACTGCAAGTTTCCTCTGACCCTTTGATATATCCTGCCTCTTTATGTATTCCCTGACGTTTTCTTCGGAAGCGAATCCGACGCTGCTGTTTGCATACCCTCCGTTCCAGAAACTTCTTTTAAGGAACCACGATTTGCACACCTCAACTTTCAGTGCAAGAGAGGCAGAATGGCTTTTCAGCGCCTGTGCAACTTTCGAAATTGAGTATTTGTTCGGTATGTTTATTTCCATGTGGATGTGATCGTGGGTATCTCCGAAAGAAAATACAATTATTTCTATTCCTAGTCTCTCGTACATTTCAGTGATGCCCAGGCGCACTGCGCCTATCACCTCTTGATATGTGAAATTTTGTTCCTTAGTGTGTTACGAAGACCAGTGTTCATGGTTGTACTGATGGCCAAGCTCCCTGGCCGAGGGTTCTATATTCTTCGTAGCGTTCCTATCATCCATTGTCTCAGTCTCTGGCAGCGCGGCGCGCGCAGTATGTCCTGCGCGTAGCTGCTACTAGAGGGATATCAGCAGAGAAGGATATGATTTATACAGCACTGCGTGCTGTATCCCCAAACAAGTTTGGGGGACTTAGCGAATTGGTAGTAAAGAAAGTCGATACCCTTATCGTCGTTACTCATTGTACGGCGCTATGACTCAATTTGAGGTTCCCGCGTCTGTTTCAATTTGCCCCCTGCAAGGGCTTGCGGTCCCTCCCCAGGTATAATTTGCATTGGATTGAGTAATTGACACGGTTTTGTATGCTATAGCGGCCCAATCCGAAGTATATGGATAGGGGTCATTAGAGAGCAAAGTAAATCCGTTTGGCGGGATCAGTGTGCCACAGGAACCTAGCGGTGCGCTCACAGACTCCCAATATGCTATTATTACATCATTAGGCTTTGTGGTGCTTATGATGAAGCTGTTAGTAGTTGAGTAGGTTGGTGTGATGGGTAAGAGAGAATTTGGATCAATTGGCCTAGTAGTATTTAGCCCGTTGAAAGCAAATGCTGCCAAATCCTCTTCGTAGACCTGGCAACCCCCATTGGGATTCTGACATACTAGTCCAGCATCATAAACCTGAATCAAATCTGAGGATAGTTTTGCATTGGCCACAGCGTACCATACAATAGGATATCCTGCTGAGGTCCTTTGATGCCATGACAAGCCTGCAGAATCGCTTATTGGTGGCGACTGGCTGAGAGCGCCGCCCGCTTGGGTGAAATATACGAAAATAACATCTCCAGGATTAGTCGTAGAAAGTGTTACAGCTGGGTTAATGCAGAAATCTTGTCCACCCCCTCCATAGGGGTAACATGTTCCGTACCCACGATATCCAGAATCTACTTCTCCGTCGAGAGTCGCAGGTATGATTGTAGTAGTTGATGTGGAGGTTGTGGAGGTTGAAGATGTGGAAGAAGTAGTGGAAGTAGATGATGTCGAGGTTGAGTAGAAGTTCGCCTGCTCTGTTATCGGGCCGTTAAGTGTAACTGAGGATGATGATGTTGTTGCTGAGGAGCTGCCGCTGCCAGTTCCTGTCCAAGAGCTAAAGAACCACCCAGTGTTTGCCGATGCTGTTATTGGCTGCACTGCATTTGCATTGTAGAAGCTGCTTCCTGTAGGTGTTGTAGTGCCAGAACCTAGGGGCGAGACTACCATGTTAAGAGAGTACTGTGTCTGTGCAGAGATGCTGGTTGTGCAGTTTGATGATGCGATAAATG
>JAGWGY010000040.1 GCA_028867115.1 Microcaldota archaeon | reverse complement strand
TCCAGACTCTGTTGCTGCCTTCTGTATCGCGACCCATAGGTCCTCCTTGCGCGCATTTGCATACTTGAATTTTCGCAGGTATGCCCGCAGGCCGCGCCTGAACACCGCGCTGCCAACAAAGTCCTCGAGCATGTATAGCACTCCGCCTCCCTTGTCGTAGCTTATCCGGTCGAATAGCGCAGGGATCATGTCTGCCGAGGGTATGCGGACACTTATCGGATGCGTGCTTTTGAGCGCGTCGTTCTCAAATGCCCTTGTTTGCTCCTGTTCGGCAAACTGTTTCATCACCTCCCACTTGGGGAACACTGCGTCCATCGCCTTGTAGCTCATGTAGGTCGCAAAGCTCTCGTTGAGCCAGAGGTCGTCCCACCACTTCATTGTCACAAGGTTGCCGAACCACTGGTGCGCAAGCTCGTGGGCGATCACCATCGCGATGTCCCTCTTTGAACCCTCAGAAGTGTGCTCGTCCGAAAGCAGCCGGATTTCCCTGAATGTTATCGCCCCCCAGTTCTCCATCGCCCCTGCGGAGAAATCAGGTACTGCTATCAGGTCTATCTTCGGAAGAGGGAAAGGTATCCTGAAATAGCCCTCATACCACCTGATGAACTTTATCGTATACGACAATGGCAGCTTTGCCAGGTGCTTCTTTCCCGGAGTTGTCAGGACGCTCACCTTCAGCCTGCCAGCTCGCCCATCGACGCGGTCGAACCTCCCAACGCCGAGATAGAGGAGGTATGTTGACATCTTTGGGGTCTTTCCGAACCGAACTATCTTCCTTCCGCCGCTTATCGCATGTTCCTCCATTATCGGCGTGTTTGAGATTGCCTCAAGCTTGCGGTCGATTATGAACGAGACCTCGAAAGTGGCCTTCATCTCGGGCTCATCGAAGCACGGGAATGCGGCTCGTGCCTCTGCGGGCTCGAACTGGGAGGTGAGCATGTATTCCTCTTTGCCCTTATCGCCGTATTTGCTCCTGTAGAATCCATAGAGCCGATCGTTGTTGTCGCAGACTGAGGTCATCCCTATCTCTATTTTGCCCCTCAATCGCTTTTTGAAGATAAGGTGCACCTCCTCGTTCTTCTGGTCGTACTTTATCTTTGCAAGCTGGACAGCGCCGTTTGAGAAGGCGGAGGCGCTCACGACCTTGAGCTCCTTCGCATTCAGCTTAATCAGATTTGTCGGCTTCCTGACAACGCAGTTTATGTCCTCGTAGACTGTTGTTTTGAAACTCTTGAGGTCCGGGACAAAAAACAGCCTGTAGTTTAATGGCTGAACGTTGTTGCCCAGGGATTTGTGCGTTGAGACTGCCATTGAACCGAATTCAGATTCCCAAACAATATATAAGAAGATTTCGCGCTGCTACGAGGACCCCCAGAGCTGCCAGAAGTCGCGCTCAAGTCTCTCTATCTCCCCCCTCTCGTATGAGATGTCGATGTGCTCCACGTTTTGGTGCATCCCCTTGTACGTCAGGTTCGCAGAACCGCGTATCGCCATGCGCTCTGAGATGTACATCTTTGCGTGCACGAAATCTTTTGGAAACCTGACGCTTATGTTCTTTGGCGCGCCCCTAAGAAAGAGGAAGGAGACGATGGTTGAAACAAGTGCGACAAGCAGCATCGATCCCGAGAAGGAGTAGAATCCAGTCAGGTAAAAAAGGAGGAACCCGAGGTAGAAGATTGATGTGAAAGTTGCCGCTTCCCTTGGGAACCTTCCCTTTAGCAGCACCTTCCTTGCCCTGCTGTCCATCGATGAGGAGAGGACATAGAACTTCCTTGTCCTGGAGCGGCTTATCAGGAAATTAGCGTAGTAGATGTCGATGTACGGGGAGACTATCATCACCTTCCTCCCGCCGTCTATCAGATCGTTGACATACTTATAGGAGCTCTTGCCCGAATAGGAAGGGACTTTAAATATGTTAAGCATGAGTAGAATAACCATTAATGGTATAAATTGATTCTGATGCCCGGGCAGGATGAGAAGAGGCTTGAGATTGCGCAGAAGTTCTTCGTGAACGAGTATGTGGACCATGCGGTCTATCTCGCCTTATCGAGAAGCGAGAGGAGGCATGAGCTGCGATTGCTGTTCGAGCGGCTTGCCGGAATGGAAGCAGGGCACATGGTTGTGTGGGAGAAGGAAATACTCAGCTGCGCTGGCATTCCGAGGAAGCCTTCACTGGTTGGGCTGCGTGTTGCAGGATTCAGGCTGATAAAGGGGATACTTGGGCCTTCGTTCATGACAAAGCTGCTTGAGAGGCATGAGATAGAGGGGATAGCAGAGTACGAGAGCGCAGTGAAGTCGGGAATATTCGGCTCATCTGGATCGAAGGCGATAAGGAGGATAATTGCGGAGGAGAAGACTCACGAGAAGTCGCTGCTCAGGGAGATAGAGGCAAGGAAGGGGAGCTTGGCATACGTAAACTCCATAGTGCTCGGGCTCAGCGACAGCCTTGTGGAGGTTCTCGCGGCGGTGGTCGGAATAGCCGCCTTTGCGACTGCGGCCTCGATCGTCATAGTCGGCGGGATAATAGTAGGTATGGCTGGCACCCTCTCGATGGCAGGAGGGGTCTACCTGGCATCAAAATCCCAGAACATAGTCGAGACTGCGATGGAGAGCGGCAGGCAAAAGAAGGCTTCAAGGACTGAGCCGTCCAAGGAGGCGTATTACACGGGTGTGTTCTACTTCTTTGGAGCGCTAGTGCCGATAATACCGTTCCTGCTTGGCTTTACCCGCTATGCTGGGATATTGCTTGCGGTGCTGTTCGACGTGATTGCCCTTGTCATCGCATCAGTGGTTATCGCGATAGTAAGCGACACGAGCATAAGGCGCAGGACATTTGAGATGCTCGCAATCACCCTCGGCACCGCTGTAGTGACCATGCTGATAGGCACCCTGGCAAGGGTCTATTTTGGGGTCACGATCTAGCGCCAGGGCAGCTGCCAATCACTTCTTCTTTTGCTGCGACCTTGGAGGGAGCTTTATCCTTCCGCTGCGCACCAGGAATGCAACCACTACAGCGATGGCCACCGTCACCCCGACCGCGGTTGCAATTCCGCCTCCCTGCCCGCCGCCGGACTTTGTGCCACCAACTTGCGCATAATAGTTCTGCGCGCCGCTGTACTGCTGCGATGCCGCCCCGCTAGGCTGCGACCACTGCTCGTATACTGTCGCAGGATAGCTCCCTGGATTGCCCTGCGCGTCGACATTGACGTAGAAGGTCACATTTGCGCTCTGCCCCGGAGCGAGGGCGGTGAGGTACGCATTCGGAGACGATGGCGCAACCGGATATATGCTCTGCAGGGTGAACGTTACCTGCTGTGCGGTCTGGCTGCCTATGTTCCTCACCCTGAAGGTGATTGGGACATATGTCGCGCCTGGCACTAGCGCCCCGCTGCTGACCCCGGTTATGTTGAAGATCGCCGCCTTCTGCATGGTGACGTTTATGTAAGAGACCTTCTGCACGCTGCTCTGGTAGTTCGCATTGGAGTAGGATAGCTCAA
This sequence comes from Microcaldota archaeon, assembly GCA_028867115.1. Classification (GTDB taxonomy): domain Archaea; phylum Micrarchaeota; class Micrarchaeia; order Micrarchaeales; family CABMGC01; genus JAGWGI01. The sequence goes on along the minus strand of JAGWGY010000040.1, from coordinate 1,034 downwards.
CCGGTATCCTGTAATACGACTGGTTTGCGTCCTTGCTTGCGGTTATGAAGAGGTTCTGCGAAGATGAGGAGCCCGCGTTTATCGTACCTATGAACAGGCTCGATGCAGAGCTGCCCACTGTGATGTTGGGGGTGCTAAGGAACCTGACGGTCACGTTCTTTGCCACTCCGATCCCTATGTTCTGGATGGATACAGTGAGCGTCTGGTTCGATCCCGCATACAGCGTCTGAGGCTGGGCCGATGTAATGCTCGGCTGCAGGTTCGGCGCGTTCACGATCACGCTGATTGGTATGCTCACGTTCTTTGTGAAGTTGGCGCCGTACTGAGTGGTGTACTGCAACCTAACAGGTATGTGGTTTATGCCAGGCGACATCGTGCTGTTAGCCTGGAGGGTTGCTGCAGCCGAAGAGGAGGATCCTCCTGATATTGTCCCAAGAGTGAAGAGCGGCGAGCCCGAAACGGTGAAATTTGGAGTGTTCAGCACCGTTATGCTCACGTTGGTCGCTGACGCCGTTCCGGAATTGAACGCTGTGAGCTGGACGCTGGACTGGCTCCCTGGCACTATCGAGGTGGAAGGGTTGGCCGTAAGGACTATGTTTGGCGCCCCAGTCACGTAGAATGAGATAGGGTTGCTGGAAGATGCTGCCGAGGTGGTTGTGACCCCGGAAGTTGTAGTAGTTATCAGGTATGAGGAGGTCACATATATCGTGTAGGTGCCCGATTGGATGTTAGGCGGCACGTGTATGTGGTACTGGAAATAGGTGTTTATGTTTCCGTACAGCCCCTGGTTCATCGAGCTTATCAGCTGGGTGTCGATAGGGGAGTAGTTGAAGATGGGATAGTTACCAGACAGCCCGAGATTGACGTTTGTGAGCGTCCCGTAGGAGTTGTAGAGCTGGAACGTGAGCGTGAAGTTCTGCCCTGCGTATACCGGCTGCGGCGATATGCTCAGCCCTGTGACCGAAATCTCGCCGTTCGCATATGCTATGCCCTGCGCAAGCAGCAGCACCCAAAATGCTGCGAAGAGAGCAGCA
>JAGWGY010000003.1 GCA_028867115.1 Microcaldota archaeon | reverse complement strand
ATTACCGTACTGTCTTGCGACGTACTGAACTCAGCTCATGTAGGTCTTTAACGGACGAGCAGTCCGGCCCTTGGCGGCTCCTGCACCGCCAGGATGACCTAAGCCCATATCGATGTATCAAACGGCTGGGTCGATGTGAACTCTCACCAGCCACGAACCGGTTACCTCCAGAGTAACTTATCTGACAGCGTGGGCCCCCATTAAAGGGGCACCAAGGTTCGCTAAACCGCAATTTCTTGTCTGCGTCCAACGCTTTTAAGGACACAGTCAGCCCCGCATTTGCTTTTATGCTTAACAGCTGGTTTCCAACCAGCTTAAGCGGAGCATTGGTCACTTTCGTTTCCTTATCGAAAGAAACCGCCCAGTCTAACTACCCACCTGCTGCTGTTCCCCTTGCGGGGTTAGTTGCGCAGTAAGCGTAGAGTGGTGTTACAGGATCGCTCCCCGCCGGCCGGAGCCGGCGGATCGATGCTCCCACTTACGCTGTGCAGCGCCCACGGCGCAGCAACAACAGGCTATAGTCAAGCTTCATGGAGACTTCATTTCCCACTGAAGGGACGTGGCATATTCACCACGCAGTGAGTTCACGGGATCCAAGATTGGGACAGTGGGACAATCGTTACGCCCTTCATGCAAGTCACCTATTAAGTGACGAGGTATTACGCTACCTAAAGAGAGTCAGAGTTACTCCCGCTCTTTGCTAGTGCTTTGTTCGGTTGAAACCGAGTTTCGCGTGCTAGCGGTGAGCAGGCGTCACCCGCTGTACTAAGCCTTACGGCTTTGCGGCGAGTTGTGTTTTTGATAAACAGTCGTCGTCCCCTAGTTAATGCTATCTGCTCTTACTAAGTGCAGACATGGCTTTTCGAAAACTTACGCCACGAACTTGCCGATTTCCCTAACCTTGGTTCTTCCCACACCCCTTGGCCTTTTCAGCCAGCAGCACCTGTACTGGTTCTAGGTACGGATTGACACGATTGTTGTCGATTCCCTTTTCACGGGCTCAGGAATTCAGCCGTTGCGGCACATTGAGCTGTTTCTCCTCATAATGAGACTCCACAGCCAACTGCGCCTGTTTGCAGGCCTATCCCCAAGCGTCAGAAATCAACCTTGTGTTGCCACGCCTACGTGTCAAGCTCCAGAATATTAACTGGATACCCTTTTGCGCGCGAGTAATTGGCTGCGCGCTTAGGACCGGCTAACTCCCCGCTGACGATCATCGCGAGGAAAACCTTGTGCTTCCGGGGTAATTGATTCTCACAATTATATGCTATTACTTACACCAGGATTTTCTCTATTACACAGTCCATAGGATCGCAAGACCCTACTTCTAGCCGTGTAACACGCCCTCCTACCAATATATTTCAATTCTGAGGTCTCGGTACATGATTTAGCCCCGTCCATTTTCGGAGAAAACTCTCTCAATCGGTACGCTATTACGCGTTTTTTAAAGGGTGGCTGCTTCTGAGCCTACCTCCCGACTGTCTACGAGAGCTTCCTCGTTCGATGCACTTAATCACGATTTAGGGACCTTAACCCCAGTCACCGACTTTACGGTCTCGTCGCACTAGCTTACCCAATGCGGCCGACTCCCAGAGTCTACGCAGCATATGCATTCGGAGTTTGACGGGAGGGTAGAGCCTTTCGACTCCGCGCCCTCTAATCGGTCGCTCTACCGCATATGCAAGCTCGTCTGGAGCTATCCTGAAGATACTTCGGAGGGGACCCGCTATTGCTATGTTCGAATGGTCTATCGCCCCTACCCGCAGCTCACCCAACAGGACATGCCATGACAGGTTGCGGGCCTCCAGGAGCCATCAAGCTCCCTTCGCCCTGGCCGCGCGTAGATCACAATAGCTTCGGGTCGTAGAGAAGTGACTTAGGCATTTTCATGCCCTGCGCCTCCTTGCGTGCGCGCACTCGCTTTCACTTCGATATTATCTTGCCACTCCAATACACTCCCTGGCTCTTGCTTCAAGAAGAAGGACAAAACACTGGTACCTCATGTCGCTCCAGCCTTTCGGCATTTCGCTTCCATGAGGGATAACCCTTCCATGCCTTGTCTTCTTGTAACCACCTAGTTTCAGATCTTTTCACACCCACGCGTGTGGGATCTTTTCAGCTTTCGTTCGCACTACTTGTTCGCTATCGGTCTCTAGTCAATATTTAGGGTTGGAATTTAATGATCCCGTATTCGTTCGACGTATTTAGGCCGAACTACTCCTACACAGCACATCCCGACATGCTTCACATACGAGGCTGTCACTCTCTATGGCGGAACTTTCCAGTTCCTTCTGTTCGCATATCGGCATTAAAAGCTGCACCACATCTCCGCACCTTTTGCAAGGGGGATTCAGTTTGCCCTACTCCGCTTTCACTCGCGTTACTGACGGAATCTCTGTTGATTTCTTCTCCTGCGGGTACTAAGATATTTCAATTCCCCGCGTGCGCATGCGCCACTATTCATGGCGCACAATTCGGCTATCCCGGGTTCAGGGCCCGACTTGCGGCTACCCCGGGCTTATCGCAGCTTGCCACGGCCTTCTTCGCTACCAGAGCCAAGCCATCCACTAGGTGGCTTATAAATTGCAAGCTTCACTTCTCCTCAAATCAATCGCCGAGACGGCGATCTCACAATAGTGCATCACGGTTGGGCTACTCTAAGAAACATACTTTTCATAAAGCAGGTGCTCTCGAGTATTGCCTCTAGAAAGCAGAACCGGACATCAAAGCACTGACAACCTATTAGGTAGAGAAGGTTTATATAGATTGTTTTTTGCGCCGTATCTTTCAGGCCCCTTATTCCTCGTCAAGCTTCATCTCCGCCTTTGCCTCTACGGTAACGCCCCTGTGTCTGCTTACCCTCCCCCAAAATATCGCCATTTTATCCATGGCCCTCTCCCCAGCGCCCTTGGGCGGCTTTCTCTTTGCATATTTGTAAGCTGCAATCAGCTCCTCTTTGACTTTCTCCCTATTCATCTCGCCATTCCTGATGTCATCGACATATCTGCACATTGAATCCGGTTCCATGAAGTACTCCGTCCCGTTCTCCTTCTCCGCCTGCCTCACGAGGAGCTGTGCGAATGCGAGCACCGTATGGTCCCCAAACAAATTTGCAAAAAGCCTGGCACGCTTTACGAAGTGCCTTGCCTGGTTGGCCTCAAGAACTGTGAGTGAGTAGTTGAATGCATCTACGTATATCTGCTCAAGCTGGTTTGCATTCTCCCCTTTCAGGTCGAGCAGCTCATCCTTTACCGACCTCCCCCCTATTCGCACATCAATCCCAACCTTTGGGTCGTCCCTTAGTGCCTTCTTGTATACGTCTTTCAGCTCAATCCTGCCCGTCATCCGGTCGACCTTCTCGAAAAGCAGGTTTAGGAATCCAAGCTCAGCGCCCATCATTCGGAACTTCAGCATGTCGTAGCTACCGCTCTCCCTGGCAAGCTCGCCCGCCTTGAGGCAGAATGCGAAGTACCTGTTCCTCCCTACTATTGCGTTGTCGCCGTCCCCCAAGATATCGGACAAAACTCTCTTTAGCCATTTTTAGCCTTGATTGTATAGCCGTTTAGTTGACTGTAGTGACTACTCGTCTTGCGAATCGGCTTCCCTCTCTATGTCCGCAAGATGCTTTCTCATGTCGTCAAGATGCGTCTCCATGAAGAGCATAGTGACAAGCTCCTCAGCAGCGCTGTCAGACCCTAACAGGTCATCGATTGCCTTCTTTGGGATCGCTCTGTTCTGCCCTTTGTCCTGAAAAACAAACTCATTCCTATACCATAACTCATCAATCGATTTCGGGGGGAGTTTTCTTATCCTTGTGACGAGCTGCAGCAGGTCCTCTCTTGTCATGATATCGTCAAACTCGTTCTGGATTGATGATTCTGCCATTGAACCAGATAGTATGGTAGCATTATTATATAAAATTGCGATGCACTTGTTGTTCTAATGAAATCCAAGATCGCCCTGAGGCAGGTGCGCGCAGGCTTCAACATATGGAAGCGCGGCTATCGGATAATGCAGCGGGGAAACAGGAAAATCATAAATGGTGTTCACGGATTTGTTCTTGAAGACATTTCAGGACTGAATGTAAGGTCGGTATTAGACATAGGTTGCGGAAGTGCAAAGCTCCTTAGACGGATGTCAAAGATGCAAAATTTCAGGAATGCCAAACTATGTGGGGTCGACCAGGACAAAAAAGAGATAGCAAAGGCAAAAAGACTCGGGCCAAAGAAGCTTAGACTTATATTAGGAAAATCAGAAGCGCTCCAAGTAAAAGGGCGTTTCGATCTGGTTATATCAACCAACTCCTTCCATGAATGGGGGGATAAGCGCGCAGGAATATCAGGTGCACTTGGCAGGCTCAATAAAGGTGGGCAGCTGATAATTTACGACACCTTGCCTACTGATACCGCATTATTACGGGCACACTACAAAGGCTTCCACGGCGTGTTTAAGAGGAGCGGCCCACTTGTAAGGGCAGCTTTCACAAGACGTCGCCTCTGATGGATTTATAATGGTAGCAAGCCCATTAGCATGAATATACGGTGCAAGTTTGACCGAGGAGCTGCCTTATGCGCACTACATCAGGGATTTCCTGATGCCAGGGGAGAAGATAGACCTGATTGTCCGGCAGACCAGGTGGTGGCCCGGGGTTTCCCCAAACTCGATATTCAAGCCCCACATAATCTTCATCACAAACGAGAGGATACTGATAGTCAGCAGGCACTGGCTCGGCCTCCTGCGCAACGTCACCATAATCCCGATAGGTGCGATAAGGGCGATAAGGCTGGAAAAGGGGCTGATACTGTGCTCGATAATAGTGAGCTACCTTGGCGAATCAGCCGAGATGAGCGCAGGCAGGCCTAAGACCCTTGCAGGCTTTAGGTACAAGGACGGGAAGACCGTGATAGAGCACCTCAACATAAAGCTATCAGAGATCGCAAAACACATCGAGCCTGTGCTCGACATACAAAAGACCAGGCCGCCTCCAAGCGAGGGCCTTGATAGGAGAAACGAGGTAATGTGCCCTTCATGCGGCAGGAGGTCTTCAAAGGACAACGAATACTGCCCGCACTGCGGGACAAGGCTTCGCTAAATAGGGACAAATTGATGAATCAGAAAAAGGGGAAATAGGAAGGTATGGCAGGGAATTAGGTGGGGACCAAAAACGCGAGCCATACCTTACTGAAATAAGATATGGATTATCTGGTTTATATACCTGTCTCTAAATTACAAAATTAACAGCAGTATTTGTTATTTTGTACAATGCTCCCTCGGGAATCAGTTGATGGGAGGCGCCTGCCGGACCTCGCTCGGGGTCCATTTTATGGTGTCGTAAGCCCTTTTGGTGTCCAGGCTCCTTATCGGAAGCCTGCCCTGAAGGACCCTGTCAAGATATGCGCTCTCCAGCTTAGTTCCGTGGTTCCTGAGCACGTATTTGTGGTAGTCTATGTCATTTTTCTTTGCAACCTTCAGGCTGTCAAACACCCCCATTGTCATGAAATCATAGCTCCCAATCAGAGGGGCGCTGAGTATGTACCTGCTTATTAGCGAGTCCTTGTCATCGGACATGAATGCCTTCCTCGCCCTCGACGATGCATCCTCGTATCCGTCTACCGGGCTGTACCTGCTGAAGAAGGACATGAATGCGAGCTCCTTGCTTGGCTGCATCGTTATCGTGAACCTCTTTATGTAGCCTATCTGCAAAAGCTTTGCAAAGTTGTATGCAACAGTGTTGAAGTGCATTCCGAGCGACTTTGAGATAGACTGGAACGATGCCCTCGAATCCTCGTTAAGTATCTTTAGCAGGTCCTTGTATTTTTGCGCTATGCCCAGCCTGTCGATAAGGTCGTTCCGCAGCGGGAAGAACCCCAGCTGCTTGTGGACCACCTCTGAGGAGAGCCACGATACGCCGTATCTTGAGAAGAGGATCTGCATGCTCTTATACCAGTGTGCGTATTCCGACCCCGAGAGAGCGTTGGCATAGACGAACATGTCGTAATCCCCCTTAGTCAGCGCAGCAACCTGCGAGATCGACGTGCTGTTAAGCACCCTGAGTATGTGGACGTAGTCTGGCTTCTGCTTGAACTTGACCACTATTATGTGCGGGCTGTTCATTCCCAGAGCCTGCTCGTTTAGCTCAACAGTGAACTTGACGCCGAAGGCCTTCTTCACCTGCTCTATCTTCTCAGCCGCCGTCCTTCTAGAGACCTGGGCGTATTTTGCAATCTCTGAAACGGATGCCCTCGAGTTCTCTGATAGGATGCGCAAGACTTTCCTTGTGGCAATGCTGTACCTGTCGTTGAACTCGCTGTGGAAATCGTAAGCATCAGAGAGGTCCTCCATTAGTATTATTGTGCACAATCCCCTTTTTATAGGCATATCTCAAAATAACAACATTTCATAGCAAAATTGCAATTTTTATCCTGCATTTAAAGCCTTTTAGAGCGCATCCCTATTGGTAATGTTATGCGTCTCAATGCGCTTGCGTACGTCTTCCTAATCTCATCGATACTGCTGGGCGCATTGGTGCCTGTTGCCTTTGGCTTCGGGACGAAGATGAACATACCAGAATTCCTCTTCCTGGTATCGATAGCGGCAAGCGCCACAATGCTTGTATTCGTGGTGCTCAAGGGCAGGACCAGCAGGCTGATAGAGTATCTTACGAACCCAAGGGACCTTGGCGTGATAGCCGCGATAGGGATATTGCAGTACGCTGTCTGGGGATACGGGTTCCTGTATGCGGAGAGGTTCGTCAGCGTCTCCCTTGCAGCCGCAATATACCGCACTTTCCCTCTGCTGATGCTGATCTTCCTGCCGTTCGTCCTCAGGGAGAGGGTCACGAAGTACCAGGTTGCAGCGCTCGGCCTTGCGCTTCTGGGACTTGTGATTGCGCTGAGCGGCAGCCTTAACATAAGCGCCGGATCGGATTTTCCAATAATACTTCTGCTGATAGGCGTCGCCCTTTCGAACGCGTTCACATCTGTTATGATAAAGAAGATGATGTTTGACATCTACAGCTCGATGTTCCTATTCAACATTACAAACTCGATACTCTTCGGCTCGATCTTCCTGCTAGGTGGGTTCTCCCCTTCCCCAATCAGCGCAAGCGAGCTGATTGCAATAGCATACATGGGCGTAGTCGGGTTCTCAACGCTGGGCGTGATGTACTACAGCGCGCTGCGCATGCTCAAGACCACGCTTGTGACGAACCTCTACTTCCTCTCCCCATTCCTTACGTTCATCTATTCGTTCTTCATATTCGGCGAGGCGATAAGGCCCTACTACATAGCGATAGCGGCGCTTGTTGGGGTCGGGCTCTTTTTGCAGAAGGCAGACGCCCTTGGCGGCACGTACCTGCAGAAGGGCAAGCAGGAGGCGCAGACCATATTCGACGTCACGAGCGCATTCATAAACTGCGAGGAGGAGCGCATAAACAGCGTGATAAAGCGCGGCGGCAGGGTGCTTGCCGTAAAGATGAGCGCAAAGCACAAAGAGGCGCTCAATATGGCGATATTCTCACAAAACGGCTTTAGGACCCACCTCTACACTGACCTGCACAACACGATAAAGCGCGACGAGGCCCAGTTCATAAGGGAGATCATGGGCATAGAGCAGGGCGAGATTGCGCTACTGAGCGCAGGAGAGCCGACCCAGAGCGAGCAGGAGCTGCGCGAGCTATCGGCCAGAACATCAGGGCTGAACTGATAATATTTATAGCTTTAATTCCATTCTTATATAGTGGGTTTTTAATAAATCATAGCCCTAGATGATACACTATGCCAATAAAGAATGTCCCGAAGGCGATAGCGCTGATTCCTGATGGAAACAGGCGCTGGGCGCAGGGGCACAAGCTCTCAATACTCAGCGGCTACCAGCTCGGAGTCAATAAGTTCATAGACTTCAGCGAGTGGTGCCGCGACTACGGGGTGCGCAACATCACCGTCTGGGCGTTCTCCACCGAGAACTTCAAGAGGCCGAGGCACGAGGTCGAGACGCTGTTCGGGATCTACAAGAAGGCTGCAAACGACCCAAAGCTTCTTGCAAGGCTTCACAAGAACCGCACTAGGTTCAACGTGGTTGGCGATAAGAGCATGCTCCCAAAGGACCTTAGGGAATCGCTCGGAAGGATAGAGAAGCAGACGAGCGGGTATAAGGACCGCGTAATAAACATGCTGATAGGATATGGAGGCAAGGAGGACATCCTGCACGCTGCAAAGGAGTATGCAAGGTCCGTGATAAAGGTCGGAAAGGTGTTCACTCTTACCGATGAGAGCTTCAAGCAGTACCTTCGCTCCTATGCGGTGCCCGAGATCGACTTCGTGATAAGGACATCAAACGAGGAGAGGGTGTCGGGATTCCTCCCGTGGCAGATTAGCTATTCGGAACTCTACTTCACAAACAAGCTCTGGCCAGATTTCTCAAAGCAGGATCTGAGGAAGGCGCTCTCGGAGTACAGCAGGAGGAGCAGGAGATTCGGAACGTGATAGTGTTTTCATGCCTGATGAAAAACGGGATTTATTCAAGTACACTAACTACTTCTCCAAGACCGCCCCATCGCTCAACGTCCAGCTGACGGTACTGCTTGCGCTTGGCGCGATAATCGGGGCGCTCTCCTCGATCATAATACACTACCACAGCTTCCTCCAGGACCTTCTCTCCCTCGCGTTCTACGGCGCAAGCTCAGGACTGCTGGTGATCAGCTTCCCAGCGCTGCTAACAATCGTCATGATAAAGGCGATGAAGAGGAAGATACAGCTCAAGCATCTGATGTATGCGACAATAGTAATCACAGGGTTCTACTCGCTCTTCTTGCTGATAAGCAGCGCGCTGTTTGTCATATTCGGCAGCAACGTCCTTACTTACATGATCCTAATACTCGGCAACGCGAGCATCTACGGGTACTGGCTCGTTGTGGGCAAATTCCTGATACAACAGAAGCGCGGAGGCAACATAATAGCAGGGCTGCAGCCGACTCTCAACATACTTCTCTACATCCCCCTGGGCAGCTATATCCACAGCCTCGCGCTCCCGCTAACAATTGCATTCATCAAGCTCTATGCGGGGATGATAATCTTCCTTGCGGTGGGATACATCTTCCTATACATGGTGGATCGCCCGCTCAAGGAGGCGGCGAACGTCAGCGGCGTGAGCGTATTCACCATAATGGTGAACCAGTGGCTGTACAACTTCGTCCCTGACGATGCCCAAAACCTCTCATTTGGGGTGAGGAGGGACATCTCAACGGACATGATGCTGGTCAGAAACAAGAAGGGGAAGATGAAGGCGATATTCGTAAAGCCCGACATCCACTACGGGCCTTTTGCAGGGCTTGGCGGCGGGATAGCAACGGAGTATATCGGCGATTTCCTGCACAGGAAATACAGCGCCACGACCTTCATCCTGCACGGGCCAGTCAACATAGCAAACAATCCGGTCAGCAGCTCGCAGGTCTACAACCTGGCAAAGAGCATGGCCTCCCACATAGATTCGATAAAGCTGAGCCAGTACAAGCCGGCCATCGGCACGGTGATCAGGGGGCAGAACGGGCCGTGCAATGCGATAAATCTGAAAGTAAACGACTGCAGCATCGTCTCGCTAACAAAGGCGCCTCTTGTGACAGAGGACATAGACTACGAGATAGGGCTCAGCTTCAAGCAGATAGCCCTCAAGCACGCGAGCAACGCGATAATAATAGACGCCCACAACTCGAGGAGCGAGGCTGCTGCGGAGGAGGAGCTAAAAGGGGTGTACTACGGGAGCAAGTACGCTGAGATGTACGACAAGGCGATAAAGAAATCAATGAAGGGCAACGGCCTTGCAAAGATGAAATTCGGCTCCTCACAGCAGAAGATATCCAACCTTCTGAACAATCCGAAGGACATAGGCAAGGGCTACACCAGCTTCTGCATCTTCCAGTTCGGGAAGCGCAAGTTCGGCATGCTCTATTTCGATTCCAACAACATGCTCCCTAGGGTGAGGGAGGAGATAATATCCCACGTGCGCAGGAAGTACCGAATAGACCTGGAAGTATACACGACAGACACCCATTCGGTAAACTCCCTTGCTCTGCCCAGCAGCAATGTGCTTGGGAGGGAGACCCAGATCGGTAAGCTCATCCCAATAGTGGACGCGCTTGTCGGGGTGGCGATGAACAACATGGAGGACGTGGACGTCGCGAGCAGCAGCTTCGTGCTGAAGGGCTTTAGGGTCTGGGGGGAGAACGCAGAGCGCGACATCACAAAAGCAAGCAAGGAAGTAATAAGGACGGTAAAGCACGTCGCCCCTTTTGTGATTGCGGCAGGATTCATAATCGCCGCATGGATAATCTACGCAGCCTAAACATTCCTCTTAAGCGATTTCTTAAGCATCAGCCTGTTCATCCCCTCGATCATCGCCTGGACGCTGGTTATGACGATGTCCTCGCCCACCGCCTTTGCAGAAGCTCCTGTGCCTGCGCAGTCCTCTATGTCTATGGTGACCTCGCACAGGGCGTCAGACCCGCCCGAAATCGAGTCAAGCTTGTAGTCCCTGATCAGCATCTGCTCTACAGACCCTGTTGCCTTCTGTATCGCCTTGAGCGAGGCATCGACTGGCCCAACCCCGTAGTCAGTTCCTATCAGCTCCTTTCCGTCAACATCAAGCTTGACGAACGCGTAAGGCATGTTGCCCACCCCTGTTGAAACCGAAAAGCCGGTAAGGTGGACGAACCTCTTGAGGTTCTCAAGGCGCATCACCTCTCCGGCAAAGGAGAGAAGCTCGACCTCAGAGATCCGCCTCCCCCTGTCCCCTGCCTCCTTCACCCTATCGAGTATGCTGCGCATCTGGTCCTTTCCTGGCTTTATCCCGTACTCCTCAAGCATCGCCGCTATGCCGTGCATTCCCGCATGCTTGCCCGCCTCAATCGAGGTATGCTGCCCGACCTCCTCCGGGCCTATCGGCTCGTATGTGAGCGGATTGTTCAGCACTCCGTGGGTGTGGATCCCTGATTCGTGCCTGAATGCATTCTCCCCTACGATTGCCTTGTTCGGTTGAACGTTTATCCCGACTATCCCTGATACAAACTTCGATGTCGCATAAAACAGCCTCGTGTTTATGTTGGTCTCGTACTTTGTGCCGCCGAAATCGAGTTTTTGCAGCGCCATCACCAGCTCCTCAATCGAGGCATTCCCTGCCCTCTCACCTATCCCGTTTACCGTGACGTGCGCGCATTGCGCCCCTGCCTGTATCCCTGAGATCGCATTTGCAACCGCAAGCCCGAAGTCGTTATGGCAGTGTACGCTAACAGGGAGCCCAGTAGCCACAACCGCCTCCCTGGTTATCTGTGCGATGTAGGAAGGGGTTGAATAACCTACGGTGTCCGGTATGTCTAGTCTGTCTGCGCCAGCTGATTTTACCGCCCTAAATACCTTGGTGAGGAAGGACCTTTCCGTCCTTGTCGCGTCTTCAGCAGAGAACTCTACCTGCAGCCCCCTTCCCTTTGCGTACTCAACCGCCTCGACTGCGCGCGCAAGCGCCTCATCCCTAGTCATGTTAAGCTTGTACTTGAGATGGATGTCTGATGTGGCGATGAAGGTATGCACGTAGGAGAGCCCAGCATCCGCAACAGCATCGATGTCCTTCTTCTCCGCCCTTGCAAGCCCGCATATCTCTGCGCGCAGCCCCTCCCTGCCAATAATCTTCACTCCCTCCATCTCTCCCTGCGTGATCACCGGAAAGCCCGCCTCTATGGCATCAACTCCGAGTTCGTCGAGCTTCTTTGCTATGGCAAGTTTCTGCTCTGGCCGAAGTGCAACACCGGGCGTCTGCTCGCCGTCCCTAAGCGTGGTGTCAAAAATTCGAACCTTCATGCTAGCAACTATGGTTTGCTATTCGGCTCTAGCATGGTTAAATAGGTTCTGTACCAATTTTTTACAAAATCCAAATGTCCCGTGCAGCAACATGATCGACCTACATCCCCTACTGCCATTCATCTACATAATATCATTCACACTACTGCTCTACAGGGTGGCGGTGAACGACAAGCCATCGAAGCTTGCGCAGCTTGCAGTATTCCTGATAATTGGCATAATCCTGGCGATTTACCAGGGCGCAAACCTTATGCTCTTCATCTCAATACTTATCCTCTTCGACCTTATGGCCCACACGTTCGGCTCTAAGTCTGCCGTTGTTTTGTCCGCGACCGGGATAGTGTTCATAATAATAGCCTCACAGGCAATGCACACGCATCTTATAGCGCAGGCGATACTTCTTGGGCTGCTAGCGGAGGTCAACCTAATCGGACTCAAGCAGCATAATGTCGCGAATAAGAAGGTCGAGACAAGGCGCGACCTTGTGCAGATAGGTTTCGGCATCCTGATAATAGGGATGCTGCATTTCTTCAACATCTCAAGGCCCGAACTTGCGGTCATACTGCTGATACTTCTCGGGTATCTAGTGGCAAATTACGCCAATACCAGAAAGGACGGCAGAGTAGGCAGGTACCTGTTTGCCATGGAGCGCAAGTATACAAAATTTGGCGAAGGGGCATCGATGCTTGCCATAGGAACACTGCTTGCGTTCTCATTCGTGTTCGATGCAAAATACATAATGATAGTAATCTCGGCGATATTCATAGGGGATGCGCTTGCGACAATAATCGGAATGCGCTGGAATGGGATAAAGCTGCCTTACAACAAGAAGAAGAGCCTTGCAGGGTCTATCGCATACTTTGCCGCTGTTATGGTGCTCCCGTATTTGCTATATGGGATAGTTGCCGTCCCGATCGCCATCATTGCGACACTTGTCGAGAGCCTGCCGATAAAGACCGATGACAACCTGAGCGTGCCCGCAGTGCTTATCGCAATATACTTGCTTGTAGAAATACTGCCTTAAAATAAGCTTCTCCTATGGCTATATTGTATACCTTGTCGGTTGGACCATCGATAAGCTGTACGAGTTTTTCCTGTCCCCAACGAGCATCTCAGTCCTAAAACCGGTGTCAGATAGAAGTTTAGTTAGGGTCCACGAAGTGAATTTTATCGACCTGAGGGTAAATATCTGCTCTCCCTTTTCGAAATGCATCCTGTTTTTCCCTATCTTTACCTCCATGTCTCGGTCTAAAATTATCCTTAGTTCCACCTGGCTTTTAATTTCATTCCAGGTGACGCTAGTTTTTGTTTCCTTCCTGCTTATCCCTATCGACTCCGGGACATAGTAAACAAGGTCGTCAACCAATTTGCCGTGATAATGCGAAAGAATTTTATCAATCCTAGCCAGATTCGTTAATTCTACCCCTATTATAAGGAAATCGTCCGAGGACATGGAGTCCCGGAAGTTTGTCAGGACTCTTCCCATATCACTTTGGTTTCCGATAGTGCTTCCCAAAAACAAAAACAGGTTCGATGACCCATCGTCCTTTAGTTCATATGCTATGTCAGAAAAATTTCCCTGCTCAAAATCAATAAGGAGCGGCTTAGATTCCACCCTGCCGTATCTTTTTGTAACATTGCGCACGGCAAGATCAAGCATCTCCTTGCTTATGTCCAGCGGCACGTACCTAAATGATATTTTCCTTCGTCTTAATTCATCCATTACTGGAAATATCGGGATGCCATTGCCGCATCCTATGTCTATCAAATTCAATTTTTTAACGTTAGAAAACGCTTTAAGAAAATCCGACATCCTCTTTTCCAATAGTTCTGCTTCCAGGGAGTTGATATTGTCCGGGGTTTTTGCCCTCGCCCTTGCTATCTTGTCCCAGTTATTTGCTCCCTCCCCGAGGTACTCGAATTTGAACGGTATCTCTCCCCTTCCCTGCAAAGAGGTTATTAGTTCTGCTTCCTGCCTCCTTGTAAGTAGGCCAAGCATCTCTACACTCTTCGTCCTCTCCTTCCGCCGGGCCTCTTTGTAGAATCAGTAGGTATCGGGGTTACGTCCTCTATGCTTCCGATCCTGAAGCCGGACCTTGCCAGGGCCCTGACGACAGCCTGGGCTCCCTGCCCTGGCGTCTTGGTGCCGTGGCCTCCTGGCGCCCTGATCTTTATGTTAATATGAGTGACTCCCTTCTCGATCGCCTTGGTCGCGACCTTGTATGCAGCCTGCATCGCAGCGTACGGCATTCCCTCCTCGTGGTCGTTGTCGACAACCATTCCGCCGCTTCCGATTGCGAGGGTCTCTGCCCCTGAGAGGTCTGTCAGAGTTATGATTGTGTCGTTCTTTGAAGCGTAAATGTGGGCTACTCCCCATCTCGTGCCCTTTGGCTTGAACTTCTGCGCAGCTGCCTGGACCTCGCTCTCAAGCGAAAGCTCGCTCTTCTTCGTCGACTTTGCCTTCGTCTGCTCGTTGGTCTTCACGTTCTTGTCTGCTTTTCCCTTTGGTGGCATATACTCACTTCTGTTCAACTGCTGCTTCTGACGCGCCCTCCGCTGCAGCAGGCGCTGTTATCTGCGTTGCGCTAACTACGGTCTTTGGGTTGATGTCAATCTGCTTGTAGTATGCTATCTTGTTCTCCTCGTTTGTCGGGACTATGTATCCAGGGGATGTAATCCTCCTCCCGTTTATCGCTATGAATCCGTGGGTTATCAGCTGCCTCGCCTGCTTTGCCGTCTTCGAAAGACCCTTGTTCATCACAACGGTCTGCAGCCTTCGGTTGAGTATCGTATCGATGTTGATTATAAGAAGGTCGTCAAGCGTTGCGCTCTCGCTTACAATCCCGTACTTTGCAAGCCTTGCTATGATCTGCTTTCCTATTGCCTCATCAGACCTTCCCGAAAGCACCTCTCTTACATTTCTCCTGATCCTTCTCAGCTCTGAAGCGGCTATCCAGACCTCCTTGAGGTTTCGCAGGCCGAATCGCTCCTTGAGCTTGTGCTCCTCGTCGATCCTCTGCTTCTCCCACATGAATCCCGGGCGCTCGTACGTCTTCCTGAACTTCTTAGGTGCTCCCATTCAATCACTTCTTCTCTTCTTTTGCAGGCGCAGCGGCAGGCTGGGCGCTCTTCTTCATGACTCCGATCGTCTCTCCGGTCCTGCCTGTCGACCTTGTCCTCTGTCCGCGCACCTTCTGGCCGTACTGGTGCCTAAAGCCCCTCCACGACTGCACTCTTATGTCCGCCTCGATGTCCTGCTTGCCGCGGACGATAAGGTCGCTGCCGGTTAGGTGCATGTTTGTATTAGTATCCTTGTCGCGCTGCCTGTTGAGAAGGTACGTCGGTATCCCGAACTTTGATGGCTCCTTTATGACCGTCTCCACCTTCTCAATCTGCTCGTCGCTGAGCGAGCCTATCTCTGTGCCCATCGGTATCTGGAACTCGCGCTCTATTATGAGGGCCATCGAGTGCGATATGTTCATTCCCAGCCCCTTGACCTGGTTTAGCGCCTTTGGGATCGCGAAGCTGCCGTTGATGTCCTTGCCTGCGATTCGAATTATGCTCTGCTCGCTCTTCTGCTGGGGGGAATGCCCCTGCTGCTTTTCTCGCTTCTCTTCTGCCATCAAAACAACCATACGCCAGGGTTGGGATTTTCAGCATGTTGCATTTGAACCCAAAAGGCCTTGCGGCCATGCGCTCACGGGAAATAAATTTCCAGGCGCACGCGTTACCGGATTCCGCCACCCTGGCACGCTATTACTATACTTAATCACTATTAAAAAACTAATAGTAGCTTTAGCAATATACATTGGTGCAATAGGTATTTAAACTATGCAGGGCTGCAGGCGCGTACAAACCTGTATGCTATAGTTAAATATGGCAAAATGCCGATTAAAACTGCTTGTATGGGAAACCAGGAAACCCTGAAGGAATCGCTCCAGAATTCGCTGCGCACCTCATGCCCGAGGTGCAAAGGGCCGCTGTGCGAGGACTCAGAGCGCGGCGAGATCGTCTGCACAGGGTGCGGGCTTGTAACCACGGAGAGGACGCACGAGAACCGCCTTGAGGCGGAGCCTTCCGAGCAGCACAACAGCATCAAGCTCCCGTTCGGGAGCAGCGTTGTCATAGACGGGAGGAACAAGGACTTCTCCCAAAAGCCAATTTACGGCGCAGCGGCAGAGCACGCGAAGAGGCTGCGCCTTGCGAACAGGCGCGCTCGGGGAAATTACACAGAAGTCACACTCGGGAAGGTTGCGCCAATCATAGAGGGCTGGTGCACAAAGCTGGACCTCAACCAGGCTGCAATCGATAGGGTGCAGTACCTATTCAGGCAGGCAAGGGAGCTCGGATTGACAAAAGGCCGGGGGCCAGAGGTGCTTGTAGCCGCATCAATCTACTTTGCGTGCAGGGAGATGGGGATCAATAGGACGCTCAAGGAGGTAAGCAATGTGTCCGGGATTAAGGAAAAGCGAATCAGGCCTGCCTTCAGGCAACTGACCGAGGGGATGGAGGGGTACGCCCAAAACCGCCCTGCCCCAAAACACAAGGTCAAGCTGCCGAGCCTGCCAAAGGCATCACACTACGTCTCAAAGATAGGCAGTGCGGTAGGCGCAAGCCAGAAATCGCAGCGCGATGCCCTGGAGATAGTCAGAAAGACCGAGGGGCACATTGACTTCGAGGGCAAGTTCCAGGTGCGCATAGTTGCAGCAGCGCTCTTCGCATCATGCATCAGGAACGGGGAGAAGGTGCACCAATACGACATTGCTGCTGCCGCGCGCGTGACCGGGATAACAATAAGGAACAACTTCAAGGCGCTAAAGAATGCGAATCTGATCTAATCCCTTCTGCCTTCCGGCTTTACCGTGGGGAAAAGTATGGTGTCCTTTATCGACGGCGTGTCAGCGACAAGCATAACTAGCCTATCTACTCCAAGGCCGAGGCCTGCGGTTGGCGGCATGCCGTATTCAATCGCCTCAAGGAAGTCCTCGTCCTTCGGCGGCGCCTCCGCATCGCCCTTCTTCCTCTCCGCATCCTGCTCCTCGAATTTGCCCCTCTGCTCTACCGGGTCGGTCAGCTCAGAGAAACAGTTCGCGATCTCCTTGCCTGCGATGAACAGCTCAAATCTCTCGCTTAGCTTCGGGTTGCCGCGCTTGTCCTTTGTGAGCGGGCACATGTAGGCCGGAAAATCAAGGACAAACGTCGGGTCTGTGAGGTTTGGCTGCACGTACTTGTCAAAGAGGGCGTCAGCAACATGGTAGGCGTTCTTGGTTGGTATGTCAAGCTCCTCCTTCTTTGCTATCTTCTCCGCAGCCTTGTCGTCCATCTCCGATATGTCTATGCCAGAGTGCCTCTTTATCTCATCCACAAGGTATATCCTCTTGAAGGGCGGCTTGAAGTCTATCTTTCTGCCCTGATACTCAATTTGGTGGGCCCCCTTCAGTTCCTTAACCATCCCGCTGAGCATCTCCTCTGTCATCTTCATGAAGACGTTGTAATCAGCATACGCCTCGTAGAACTCGAGCATCGTGAACTCCGGGTTGTGGTTTGCATCCACAGCCTCGTTTCGGAAGTTCTTCGAGAGCTCATACACCTTCTCAATCCCGCCGATTATCAGCCTCTTCAGGTAGAGTTCTAGCGATATCCTGAGGTAGAGGTCGGAATCGAGGTAGTTGTGGTGCGTGACAAAAGGCTTTGCCGCAGCTCCCCCATAGAGGGGTTGCAGGACCGGAGTCTCCACCTCAAGGTAGCCGCGCCTGTCAAGGAAGCTGCGTATGTACCCTATCACCCTCCCCCTCACAACAAACGCCTTTCTGGAATCGAGGTTTGTGATCATGTCAAGGTATCTCTTCCTGTACCTGATCTCAATGTCGGTGAGCCCATGGAACTTCTCGGGGAGGAAGCGGAGCGATTTCGCGAGCATCTCGATATCCGAGGCCTCGATGCTTATCGCGCCGCGCTGGGTCTTCATGACCTTGCCCTTAGCGCCTATTATGTCACCCACATCAAGCAGCCCGAAGACCTCAGCAGATTTTTTCCCAAGCTCGTCGCCCTTGACAAGAAGCTGTATCTTGCCGGAGCCGTCAAGAAGGTCAAGGAAAGAGAGCTTTCCCATCTCGCGCCTCCCTACGATCCTGCCTGCGACGCTTACATCCCTGCCGTCAAGCTTTGGGAAATTCACGACTATCTCATCTGCATGGTGTGTCTGGTCGTATGTGTACGGATAAGGGTCAATCTTTAGCTGCCTGAGCTTTTTCATCTTCTCAAGCTTTGTCTTGTCGGCCACTATCGCACCAGAAAATCGAGATGTTAATTCTATGCGATATACCTATAAAAGGATTTTTATCCCGCAGCTCCGTCGCAGCATCATGCAGGCCTAAAGAAAGGGAAGGGTTCCGCGATGTCTATTATGCACACTGCAGCCCTCTCGTCCGGCATCGCTTCGCTCTCCTTGAGGCCATCCGTGTTGTAGTCATAGCTGATGAAGTGCGAGCCATTGTCGAGATCGTATTCTGCGTATGCGAGCGCGTTCTTTATGAACGATGGTATCGCGACCATGCTCTTTGATCCCGACCTGAACCTGTAAGTCCTGAGGACCCCCTCCCCGCCATGAACGTAGCTGAGGTAGCTGATCATCAGCTGCTTGAGGCCGGCTACCCTCATCGACCTCGCCTTCCCCTTGTACTCCTTTACCACTTCAAACGGCAGACCTGACAGCTCCAGTATCGCCATCTTCTGTATCTTGTAGTTGCGCCTCTCCTCCTCGCCTATCTCATCCCTCATCTCGCAGCTCTCTCTGCCGCCGTCGTCCTTTGCGCAGTACCTTATGTACCTTCCCCTCTTAGGGCTGTCAAAATAGTAGACTATTGTCGCGTCCTCGAACCTCTCCCCGAAGACGAACAGCCTGTAATTTTTTCCCTCATTGCACGCAAACACCTGCTTCGGCGGCATGCCTATCGTGAAAGTGCACCTCGCAAGGTCCGATAGCGAGGCTACCCTTACCATGTATGCGAACAGCTCCTTGTCCCTCTCTTTGTCGCTTTCAGCCATTTTATCACAAAGTGGGCCTGGAGGGATTTGAACCCCCGACTTGGAGGTTAAAAGCCTCTCACTCTGGCCAAGCTGAGTTACAGGCCCACAATGATTGATTGTGTTATAATGTATTTATCCTTTTGCGGGCTGGAAAGCAGAGGTGGCCCTCCAATCCGCGCCTATTAAAAGCCCCTAGCACCCTACACTTACCTTTTTATACTGCGAAGCAATATAGGATTGGCGATGTTATGGAAGCGTATTGTGTAAAGTGCAAGGCGAAGAGAGAGATGAAGGACGCAAAGCAGGTCACTATGAAGAACGGAAAGAACGCGATGACCGGCACGTGCGGAGTGTGTGGAACAAAGATGTTCAAGATCGGCGGGAAGTAAGCCAAGGGAGGGCCCTGCCCTCTTCAGGTGCTGTCCCCTATGTATTTGAGGGTGTCTGTGCTTCCCGGCTTGTTCGGGGATCCTGACACCACTATGTATTTTCTTATCCTGTTTTGTTTTGCTATCTTTGCCACTAGCGCAAGCATCTCGTCCACGCTGTGGTACCTGCTCATTGGCATGCACCTTATCCCGTAATAGACGCTCAGCAGTTTGTGCACCCTCCCATCCATAACCAGCGCGATTGTCTCCGTCTTCGGCCGCAGCCTTGATACCATCTTCGCGGTTGTCCCTCCCTTAGTTGGTATGAATATGCAGTCAGCCCTGTAGTTGTCGGCAAGGTCTGCAGCAGCAAGCGCGATTCCCTCGCTGAGCCTCTTCACGCTCTGCGGCCTGTTTGCGGGGTTCGTCAGCATCGAGACTTCCGCCACCCTGGCCGCCCTTGCAAGGAAGTTGACCGCAGCCTCCGGGTACTTCCCTATTATCGTCTCGTCGCTGAGCATCAGGCAGTCAGCCCCCTCCCTTACAGCGCTTGCAATGTCGTTCACCTCTGCCCTTGTGGGCATCGGGTTGTTTATCATGCTTGTGAGCAGCTGCGTCGCAACTATGACGGGCTTCCCTGCATCGCGCGCCGCACCGATTATCGTGCGCTGCACGTCGGGTATATGCTCCAGGCTAACCTGCTCCGCAAGGTCGCCCCTTGCAACCATCACCGCATCGGCAGCGCGCGCTATCTCATCTATGTTGCGAACAGCCTCCCTCTGCTCTATCTTCGCTATTATCCACGCGTTACCGCTTGCCTTCCTCAGTTCCCTTATGTCCCTTGCAGATCTTACAAAAGATATTCCCACAAAGTCAAACCCGAGCATAGATGCGAATTTCGCAAGCTCAAGGTCCGTCTCTGTCGGTGCCCTCAGGTCCATGCTCAGCCCAAGAAGCGTTACTCCTTTTCGGTTCGAGATTACTCCCTCCTCAAGCGCCCTGGAAACTACGGTGCTGCCTCGTACCTCCTTGACATGCAGCCTGGCGGACCCGTCCCCTATCTCGATGACCGCGCCCTTCCTCGCATCCTTGTGGAAGGATCCATAAGAGAGTCTTATTCCCCCCTTTCCGAATCTTACCTCGTCCCCCCTTTTGAGCTGAATGGGCGCCGTTATCCCTTCGACCCTCACCTTCGGCCCAGGAAGGTCCGCAAACAAGGCAACATCCTTGCCCATCTCCTTGGAGGTCTGCCTGATCCTCTTGACCGCATCAATCCATTCCGCCTTGTTTCCGTGCGAGAAGTTTATCCTTATGATGTCCGCGTGCTTGATCACCCTCCTCAGAACAGGCGGAGCGCTTATGCTAGGGCCGTAGGTGACGATTATCTTTGTCCTTATCATGATTAGTCCTCAGTTTCCGGTATCCTATCGCCCGCTTGGAAGCAGAAGTAAACATCGCCCAAGCAGGTACACACTTCTACAAGAACATTATAAAATGACATACAGATTTATAATGGTTTGAGGGAGGCGCATGTCCAGGGCAAAGGCGATAATATTCGACTGGGGCAGAACCCTCTACGACAAGGAGAACGGAAGGCTCTTCCCAGAAACGAAGGAGGTGGTCGAGTCATGCGCGAAAAAATACGAGCTTGCAATCGTCTCGCTCTCAGTTGACGGCGACATAGAGGATAGGTTCGAGAAGCTCAAAAACTACGACCTGCGCAAGAGTTTTCGGTTTGCTCTCTTCCACCCTTCCGATAAGGACACGCTTTTTAGGAACGCTATCGGGAACCTCGATCTCGAAGCGCGGGAGGTCATGATAGTGGATGACCGGATAAAACGCCTCAGATGGGGGATCGAGAACGGCTGCCAAACGATCTGGATAAGGAAGGGGAAGTATGCAGGCGAGCTTCCGAACGGCGAGGGCAATCCCACATACACGGTGGACTCTTTAAGGGAGATACTGAGAATAGTTTGAGCGGCTCAGCCTATTGCCTTCTTTATCAGGGCGCGTATTTTTGCCTCTTCTGCATTGGTCAATTCGGACAGTGCAAATGTCGTCGGCCACATTTTGCCCTCGTCCAGATTTGCCTTGTCGGTGAAACCGATTGTAGAATACCTTGCCTTAAACTTGCCTGCATTCTGGAAGAAGCAGATGACCTTATCCCCCCTTGTATATGCTGGCATCCCATACCATGTCCTGGGGGAAAGTTCCGGGGCGCTGGAAGTTATGATTTCATGGACCTTCTTTGCCATAGAGCGATCGGGCTCCTTCATTTTTGCGATTGCGGCAAGTACAGCCACTGTACCATCCACCTTTGAATTCTTCTCCTGAAGGTACTCCTTCATCGCAGCTATCTCCTCCCTGGTTAATCCCTTTGCCTTTTTCTTTGCGGTACCCTTATCCACGTAATCACTTATGATATCATAATCAGAAGTTTCAAAAAGTTTCATACGAGCAATCATTTTGTCGTAGTAAAAACCACGCCCTAAGCAGGGATCGAACCTGCGACCTACTGGTTAACAGCCAGTCGCTCTACCACTGAGCTATTAGGGCATTTCATTCCTTGAAGAACGGGAACGGCTTTGCAAGGTTAATTATTTTCACGTACATATAAGAATGTTCCCCGAACTCGTCGGAGAAATCAAGCTTGTCTGTGGTGTAGTTGTACCTTGCAAAGTCAGCCTTCGCTTTTGAATTGGAAGTTGAATAATAAAAGGTTTTCCGCTCTCCTGATAGCTCCTCTATGAGGTCGAACGCCCCGATTATTGTCTTCCCTTTGTATGGGAACGCATAGGCGTACTCTATGGTCTCCCTTATGACCGACTTCTTGATGAGGCCCTTGATAAGCGATCCCTCTCCCTTCACTCGCACACAATCAACGCCCTTAACGGCGCTCGGCTTTGCCTCCCTGAATTTGGATATCTCTATCTCCACAAGGTTGACAAACGCGACTCCCGGCTGCCTCTGCTCGACGCCAGACACGAACTGCGCCCTGCTTGCGCCCGAAGTGTACTCGTATCTTATCGTATCCGCATCTACATCGATGTCCTTGTAGAGTGCGATTACAACATCATCAATGCCCTCCGCAAGCGCGATTATCCTGTGCTTCTTGCCGAACTTTGCGGTGATCAGCTCCTTTGCAGACGAGTCGAACCTTGTCGCGAACCTGACTATGTCCTCAAGCGTCGAGGCCTCGATGTAGAGTAATTGTTTGCCCCCTTTCTTGCTCTCCTTTGGCATATTGCTCACCGATCAGAGCGAGGTGAAGATGTAGTGCAGGAGCAGCATGATTGCGTACATCGGCTCGTATATTATAGGCGAGAGGGGAACGCCCTGGCCTATCGCCGCATAGTCGTTGAGCACGCTTGCCTTCACCACCATGTTTATCCTATACGACTTGCTTATCAGCGGGCTTGTTGCAGATGCAACAGTGAGGTTGAACGGATACACACCAGGCTCATTTACAATGACCGGATAGCTGAAGCTGCTGCTTGTTGAGTGGAGCGCAATCACCTCATCCGAAGAGTTCCATGCAGGGAGCCCCTGCGCGTTTATCAGGAACGGGTCGTCGGATGCTCCTGTGTTGTTGATCATCACGTGCAGGCTGTACGGCTGCCCCGGGCCTACCTGGAGCTGGGTTGGCGTTACAACCAGATTGAACACGTCTGTCGTCACATTGATGAATGCTATGAATGTGAGGTTTCCGAGCTTTGAATAGTTGCCTATGTTGACCGCCCTGAGCACGAGCTTGTACGAGCCGTTTGGCGTATTAGGCGCCGTTGTTATTTTCAGCTTCATCGGATTCTCATAAAGTGGCGTGGCCTGCGCCGACCATCCCTGCGGAAGCTGCACCGCCTCGAAGGTATCCCACCCTATATTTACCGGGACCCCGCTTGCATTGGTTGTAGCAGCAGATGCAAGAACGTAGAAGCTCTCCCCTGGCCCGACCTTCCCGAGATAGGTCGTGCCATTCTGTTGCAGGGTACTATTCACCGGGCCTATGACCTGCACGTAGGTTGCGTTTACAACCGATGCAATCATTGCCAACCCGAGAAGCACTGCAAGAAAAGCGCGAACTTTCATCAAAACCAGAATAACAATTGCGACTTAAACTTAAAAATTAATAGGGTATGCCGCTGGCATTACGCCTTGGATCCCTTTATCTTTGAGATGAGCAGGTTTGCGTCCTTGTAGAGCTGCATCTTGCTGTTGGTGTTGAATAGCAGGTAGTCTGATGACTGCAGCAATGCCTCTGTGCCCCTTCTCTTTCCCTTACCGCCTGCAAGGTATCCGTTCCTCTCCTGCCTGTCCCTCTCCTCCATCTTTGCCCTCAAATTCGAATCGTCGCCCCTCCCACGCTCCATCAGACGCTTGAATCTGAGGCTCTTTGGCGCAAAAACCCCTACCAGCAGGACGACTGCGCCCCTACCAAGCTTCTTTCTTATGAACTCTATCTCGTAAGTGTTTCGCAGCCCTACAATCGCGGCGTTCTTTCCGCGTTTTATGTAATCCAACGCTTTCTGCGATGCGTACTTTGCAAACACCGCTCCGCCGTGCCTTGTCCTCATCTTTGTGGAGTAGTCCCTTATCTTGCTGCCGCTTGTGTCGAGCCTTGATGCAACCATCATCTCCTTTACTATCCCTCCCATCTCGACTATTGCAAATCCCTTCCTGCGCAGAATGCTTGCAACAGTGCTCTTTCCAGATCCTGGCAGGCCAGTGACGCAGATAACAAAACCCATTATCTCACCGCGCTCCCTGGTTTAACCTCCCTATCTATTGTGAGGAGCGCAACACCATTCTCATCCTCTGCCGCAAGTATCATCCCGTGCGACTCGACGCCTGCGATCTGCTTTGGCTCAAGCCCTGCAACGCATATGACCGACTTGCCGATCAGCGATTCCCTCTCGTAGTAGCTCTTTATCCCAGCGACAACAGTCCTCTGCCCAAGTTCGCCTATGTCAAGCGTTATCTTGTACATAGGCTTGCGCGCCTTCTCATGCTCCTCGACCCCTATTATCCTTGCAACCCTGAGGTCAAGTTCACTAAAATTATCAAGAGAAGCCAGCAAACCACCAGTATAATCTATTAATACATGCAACTAATTTTTAATGGTATTCATGCGCACATTCATCGCAATAGACCTCCCAGACGAGATAAAATCAAGGATAGCGGACGTGTCGGAGCAGTTCTCGGCAAGCGGCATAGTGATAGTGCAGCGCGACGTGCTGCACATTTCTCTGCACTTCCTTGGGGAGCGCAGCGATGAGGAGATAGAGAAGATAAAGGAGGCGATGGGCGAGCTGCGCGCAAAGCAGTTTAAGATAGAGATAAAGGAGCTCGGCGTCTTCACCCCGGATTACCTCAAGGTGGTGTTCGCAAAGGTCGCAGCAGGCAGGGAGGAGTGCGAAAGCATCTACAACCAGCTCTCAACATCGATGTCCAGCCGCGGATTCCAGCTTGAGCAGCGCGACTATACCCCGCATGTCACGATAGCAAGGGTGAAGAGGCTAAAGGACAAGCGAAGGGTGCTCTCCCTTATCGACGAATACAGCAATGAGGGGTTCGGGTCATTCGAGGCTACCTCAGTGAAGCTCAAGGCGAGCGAACTAACAGAGGATGGGCCGGTATACCGGGACCTATACGAAGTTAAGCTTTGATGCCTTCGTCTTGTACGCATCCGAAGTTACGTCGTTTGCAAGCTCCCCCGGCTTGTAGATCCTATCGAGCAGGAGCAGGTCGTACCCCATCCCGGTCTTCAGGTCAAGCGCAATGTGCCTCTTTGCGTTCCCAAACAGGTCCACTTCTATCAGGTCTGATTTTGATATCTCCCGCACCTGCTCTATCGCGCTCACGAGCTCCACATTGCCGTTCTGCATGCCTATTGCGCGCATCTCAAGGTTCGGCCTCTTTATCCTCGAGATGAAATTCCTCAGCATTGAAACCTCCTGCTTGCCGAGCTGCGCCGTGGGCCGCAGCGCGATGCACGATTCTGAGTTCACATCGTATATGCTGATAAGGGCATCAAAGCTGATCTCCCTTGCAATTATGTATCTTGCGACGAGAGGGCCAAATTTGCGGAATGTCGCCTGCGATGGCGAAAGCTCTACCGATTTGTCCGCTACCATGTAGAGCGAGGTGTTCGGGCGGTTTGCTGCAATCACAGAAGTCTTCGAGCTGAAGACTATCGGCTTCGTTCCGAATTCCCTTGACATCTTTTGATTGATTAGAGCATCCCAGAAGTCCATCGAACCAGCGCGATTATTTAAATCTGACTAAATAAGCTATATAAGCTAAAATCTAAAAACGGAAACGAGTGAATGGACGAGATATCTGCGCCGGAGGAGGGTACCGACTTCGCCACAACTATAAAAGTGACAATAGAGCTAGTCGGCGGGCTGTTGATATCGCTGGTTGTCGCAGTGCTCACAGTGCTCCGCGGGCTTCCTACGAACATAGTGTTCATGGTCAGCCTCTTCAACATCCTGTTCACAATAACCCTGCTCTTCTACGTCCCTTTTGTCGGGATAACCTATCTTTTCGGCTCGCTACTAGGCCTCTGGATCCTGCTAAACAACGGGGCCATAACGATAGTGCAGTTCCTGTTCTACATGACAGTCATGATTGCGATGCTCCTTTTGAGAATGGCAAATCCTTTCAAGGACCTCAAGTGACTACTACATATTTATAGATTAGGAGATTATGAAATAGAGTCATCAAGGTGTTATGTTTGGGAAGCATTCCTAGAAAGTGGAAGAAGAAAGGAAGGATGCGCTGGAAATGGGTAAAGAAGCGAAGGAAGAGGATAAAGCGCGCCCAGAAGAGAAGGGTAGGAGAGCTCTGATCTCCCTGCCTGCGGGATCTATACTTGCTCAGCGCAAGCTCCATCTGCTTAAGATAGCGTCCTTGACTGGTACCTCCCCCTCTTCTCTACTTCCTCGAGCCGTAGGAGCACTCCTTTGGCATCTTTTGCGTGCTTGGAGTATCCTGCAACGAATTTTTGGTAGCATCTGCGATCAATAGACCTTTTCATCAGCAGGAGGTCTATCGCCTTCTCCTCCTCGCCATTTTCGAACTCCGCGAGCCCGAAGTCTATTATGTAAAACGAGCCGCCCGAGCTGATTATATTCGCAGGCGTGAAATCGCCGTGGACGATGTTTGCGTTGTGCATTAGGGCCAGCTGCCTGCCTATCCCCGGGAAATAGGAGGGCTTCATCGCAATGTCCCTCAGAAGATTCCCCTCCACCTCTGTCATATAAATTCCAAACTGTGTTACTGCAACCAGCCTTGGCGCGTTCACTCCCGCCTTTGCAACTCCGTACAGGATCCTCGCCTCAGTCTTCGTCCTGCTGGATCTTATCGACTCATCGAGCTCACTGATCCTGTAATCCTTCTTGGTCCTCTCCTTAAGCAGCATCTTGGTGCCGAGTACCGTGGTCTCGAATATCCTTGCCTCTGCACCCTTGTTAACAAGCTTCAGACAATCACCGCCCTATCCACCCTGTACCTCTGCTCTATTCCGCACTCGCTTACCATTGAGCCCATCCCCTTCTTTAGCATCCTCTCCGCGACCACGGCTATCATCGCCCCATTGTCTGCGTTGTACTCATCAGCGCATGCGCCAAACTTTATCCTGTGCTCATTTGCGATGCTCTTTAGCATCTCCTTGAGCCTTCTGCTCTGCGCGACGCCGCCGCATACGCACAGCTCGGTGCTCTTTGTGAGGAACATCGCCCGTTCCGTAGCCTCGCAGAGCATAGAGAACGCAGTTTCCTGTATGGAGTAGCAAAGGTCCTCCTTCCTCTCAGTTGCGGCAAGCTTAATCGCATTTGTCAGGAGGCCAGTGAAAGCAAAGTCCATACCCTTCACAGTGTACGGCAGCTTCACATAGTTGCCCCCCGAGGCCATCTTCCCGACTGTGGATCCCCAGGCGGGATTGAGGCCTATGCCCCGCGCGAAGTTGTCAAACATATTCCCTACGCCGATGTCAAATGTCTCCCCAAGTATCGCATAGTGCCTAAAAGGCTCAGCAGTTGCCTTGAGAATCTGCGAGTTGCCGCCACTCACGTAGAGTGCAAGGGGATCGCGCATCTTTGTTAGCAACCGTGTAACTTCTATGTGCGCAACCCCGTGGTTGACCTGTGCAATCGGCACCGCAAGCTTTTGCGCAAGCGACTTTGCAGTAAGCTCCCCAACCTGAAGGCACGGGCCGAGCCCAGGGCCTCGCGTGTATCCTATCCCCTCCACCTCGCTTAGCCTGACGCCTGCTGCATCAAGCGCAGCCTGGACCACTGTAGGGGCATTTTTGACGTGCGTCTCTGCGACCTTTGATGGTATCAGCCCCTTATCGGAGATCGGGAACATCGCCTTCTCATTCGACATCACCCTGCCTGCGCCCACCACTCCGACTCCGAATGTGTGCGCGCTGCTCTCTATCCCAAGGACCAGCATAATACCACTTAAGCCTCCAATCAATTATTTATAGCCTCATTAGAATATAATCAGATGCATCCATTCTTCACGCCGGAGTTTGTAGAGCACTACAAGGACACATTCTGGCACAAGCTGGCCATAGTCGCAACAGCAGCCTGGATCATCATGATCATAATATTCCTCTCCTCCCCCCTCCTCCCTGATAATCTGATAGGGGAGGCGATCGCAACCACCGGGATCTGGCTGCTCATATTCTCCTACGCATTCATGAAGAGGTACGAGAACGAAAAGCTCCACTACGACCTTAAGCAGGAGACTGACCAGATACGCGAGGACTACAAGAACAAGAAGATATCCAAGGAGGAGGCCGAGCGGAGATTTTCTGACCTAGAGCTCAGGTACCTCAGGGCAATATACAGCAGGGGAAGGTACGTGAGGGGAGCGAATTAGCCCCCAATTAACGTTAGCTTTAAATAGATTAGGAGGCATATTATCCCTATAAAATAGGGCTCTAATGTCCTCTTTTTGTGGTTTTCATGAAGGTTAGTTTTATCGAGAACACTCCCTCTGTGGTCAGGTTCAAGGTGAGCGACGCAGGCAGCACTGTCGTAAACTCGCTTAGGAGGATCGCCACAAACGGCGTGAGCACATTTGCGATAGACAGCGTCACTTTCTACGAGAACACAACCGCAATGTTCGACGAGTACATCTCGCACAGGCTCGGCCTGATACCCCTGATGACCCCGGAGAGCGGGTATGACGAGAAGGACGAGATACTCTTCCACCTCGAGGCTGAGGGCCCTAAGACGGTGTACTCGAGGGACCTCGAAGGGACGGACAAGAAGGTGAAGGTCGCAAACGAGAACATACCGATAATAAAGCTGCTCGAGGGGCAGAGCATCAAGCTCGACGGCAAGGCGAGACTAGGCAATTCTATGAAGAATTCGAAGTTCATGCCTGGGCTTGTCACATTCAAATCGAACGATCAGGAGAGCGAGTTCGAGTTTTATATTGAAAGTTTTGGACAGATGACGGCAAAGGAAATCTTAAATAGGGCATTGGACATAATAGATGATGGCCTCAAGGCTACGCAGAAGGAAGTAAAGAAGTGATGCGTGCAGGGGTGGCAGAGCCTGGTCAAATGCGCTAGCTTGAGGGGTTAGTAGCTTTAGTGCTTGCTAGGGTTCAAATCCCTACCCCTGCATATAATGGTGCAAAAATGAAAAGCATAATCGAGAAGGACGCAATAAACTCGTGGAACGAGGCGATAACTAGCCTTAAGGCCGACTCAAAGAACGCTGGCCTCTGGCAGGACGTGCGGCAGCTGATATCGCAGCCGAGAAGGTCCAGGGTCGTGGTCAACCTCAACAAGATCGACCGCCTCACAAAGGACGGCGAGTTCATAGTAGTTCCGGGAAAGGTGCTCAGCTTCGGGCGTGTCAACCACAAGATAAGGATCGCAGCTGTAGAGTATTCGCAGAGCGCGATCGCAAAGCTGAAGGGAAGCGGGTGCGAGATGGTCCCGATAGAAGAGATGCTAAAGAAGGAAAATCCAAGAATCATAATATAAGTGCTTAAAATGAAACAGGAAATTGTCCAGCAAAAATCGGTCGTCCTAGACGCAAAGGACAGGCTCATGGGCAGGTTCGCAAGCCAGGTGGCAAAGCGATTGCTAAACGGCGAGAAGGTATCGGTGGTCAACGCCGAGTACCTATTCATGAGCGGCCACCCGAAGAGCATAATCCTAGACTACAAGCAGAAGCTTGCGCTCAAGGACAAGGCGAATCCTGAGCACTCGCCATACCATTCAAGGCGCGCCGACCTATTCGTCAAGCGCGTTATAAGGGGCATGCTGCCTTTCAAGAAGCCAAGGGGCAAGAGCGCATACAAGAACCTGCGCGTATACATAGGCACCCCCGAAGAGCTAAAAATATCAAAGGCGGAGAAGATAGAGACCAAGTCGCCGAGGCAGGTGTTCGAGGACACGATATACATAAAGGACCTGGTCGAGAAGCTGGGATATAACAAAGGTTGATTATGATGGCTGAAGCAAACGCAAATGCGCTCGAGAACCTCAATAAGGAGATTAGCGCAGTCGTTGCAGTGAAGGAGGAGAAGAAGGTCGTGGTCCCGAAGCAGAGGAGAAGGACTGCCCCGAAGCAGAAGGTCGTGTTCGTGAAGTCGAGGAGAAAGATGGCCATCGCAAGGGCGAGGCTGACAAAGGGCGCAGGCAGGGTCACGATAAACAACGTGAACATCAGCCTGTTCAAGCCAAAGGAGGTCCGCGAGCTGATACTCGAGCCTATACAGTTCTCATCCCTCACAAGGGAGATCGCAAACAGCTCCGACATCAAGGTCACAGTCCAGGGCGGCGGCGCAAGCGGGCAGGCGCAGGCGGTAAGGACCGCGATAGCAAAGGCGATAGCAGGAGCCTCGAACTCGGAGATAATAAAGGATGCTTACATGAAGTATGATAGGAACATGCTGGTAGACGATGTGCGACAGGTTGAGCCTAAGAAGTTCCTGGGCACGAAGGCGAGGGCAAGGTTCCAGAAGTCCTACAGATGATGTGATAATATGATGATACCGGTGCGTTGCTTCTCTTGCGGGCAGATAATTGCCGACAAGTGGGAGGAGTACGACAAGAGGGTGAACAAGGAGAAGGAGGAGGCAGCAAAGGTTCTCGACGAGCTCGGGCTCAAGAGGTACTGCTGCCGAAGGATGCTGTTAAGCCACGTTGACCTCATTGACGAGGTAACTAGCTACGGCAGGAAATGAAGTATAAATAGATTGATGTTAAATAAAATATGCTGGGGTCGTCTGCTAGCTTGGTTAGGCTCTGTGCTTAGGGAGCATAAGACCCGAGTTCAAAACGAAAGTGAAAATCTCGGCGACCCCAGATTTATGGTGCAAACATGACTGAAGAAAAGCAACTCTTGGCTGACAACGCTGAGTTCCTCGAAGTTGGAATACACATAGGGACAAAGGCAAAGTCGCCGGGAATGAAGCAGTTCATCTACAAGATACGAGAGGACGGGCTGTACCTGCTCAACCTCGAGACTATCAACGAGAGGATCTCTACCGCAGCAAAGATGCTAGCAAGGTACGAGTCAAAGGACATCGTGGTCACCGCATCCAGAATCTACGCAATCTCTGCAGCTTCAAAGTTCGCGGAGATAACCGGCGCAAAGTTCATGCCAGGAAGGGTCATGCCAGGGGTCTTCACAAACTCAAACCGCGGCGATTACACAGAGCCAGAGATCCTGCTAGTTAGCGACTCGCGAAACGAGAGGCAGGCCATAAGGGAGGCGAGCAAGACAAGCATCCCTGTGGTGGCTCTCTCAGACACGGACAACTGGATCAAGTTCGTTGACATGATAATCCCATGCAACAACAAGGGAAGGAGGTCGCTTGCGCTCGTCTACTTCCTGCTCGCAAGGGAGTTCATGAAAGAGAAAGGTTTAATAAAATCAAACGAAGAATTCGCATACAAGATCTCTGACTTCGAGGCAAAAGTCGAGATGAAGGCGAAGTGATAATGCTAAACATTCTTCGTGGCCAGGCAGCTGTTGACTTTCTCTCGTCCTACGGAATCGCCTTTTTTGTAATATTCATAGCTGTGGCCGTCATATACAAGACGGCGATACTGAACCCGACAACGATACCACCGACATGCACGCCATTCCCTGGCTTCACGTGCAGCCAGTATTCGCTCAATGCCTCCTCTGGGGCAATATCCTTCACGTTTGCCCAGGCAACCGGAGGGAACATAAACGTCAACGGATTCGCCTGCTCGAGCGCAAAGAACGTGAGCAACGATATACCCCAGTACGGGAACGTGCACGTAACAAACCAGCTAAAGTACTACCCTGTGCTCTCTGATCCGTCCAACACCGCATACCCGACGCTGCCCTCGACAACATCAGAAACGCTTAACATGTACTGCTACGGCCCCGGAGGCGTGTCAAAGGGGAGGATAGGGAACGCATTCTTCGGCTACATCTACCTAAACTACACTATCCCCGGATACGGCAGGATAACGCAGGAGATCGCATCGGTTACTGCAAAGTACACCTGATATTTTTCTTAAACAAAGAGATAGTGATGTTTAAATAATATTATGCAGTGTGTTAATCAATATTTCAGAGGGGGTTAGTGCGGAAATCCTAGCAGATCATAATGGCTCTAGAAACAACATGGGGCGGATACGAACATCGATCAATTCCAAAACGATCGAGTTGGTAAGGATTGCAGACCGCCTCTCATCATCCGAATACCTTGTCCTCTCCCTGATCAACACCTATCCTGCTACAAAGTCTTCGCTTGGGAAAGTAAGCCGCGTCGCCCGTGACTTCGATGCCGACCCACCGTTGTACCGCCTGCTTGAAGACAATCTGGTCAGAAAGGTGGATCAGGGCGCAAGTGCAGAATGCTGCTATGAGGTCACCGACGAGGGCAAGACGGTAATCACGGCAATCGAAGAGCTACCCTCGCTGAAAGCAAAACTGGAAGCAAATGCGTTCGCCGCAGTCCATGAACTCATCCCCAAAAAAAGCTACGACGAGCTTGACTCCATGTTCGAAAAGACAAAGTGGGACATACTCGACGAGATAAGAAGGAAAGGATGATCACTTCTCCTGTATCTTCTCAAAAACAATCTTTGGCTCCTTTACCGAGAACCCGCTTCGCATCTCTCCCAGTTCTCCAAACGGCACCGGTTTCATACCGATGAATCCGAGAATCCTCTCCGATGATTCGGGGACGAAAGGATACAGGAGGTCCCCTATTATCATGCACATATTAAGGCATGCGGACACGACCTTCTCGCACTCTTCCTTGTCCTTTTTCACAAGCTCCCAAGGCGCCATTTCCTGGAAATACCTGTTGGCGATGTTTCCTATTTCGAGTATCTTGAGCATTGCCTCGTGTATGTTGTTCTCCCAAAGAAGCTTGTTTACCTCCTCCCTTCTCCTGCCAACTTCCCCAAGCACACTTATTCCGGATTCATTAGGCGCAGACTTGATTTCTCCTCCGAATTTTGTATATGCGAATGTTAGCGTCCTGTGTATGAAGTTGCCGAGATTGCCGACAAGCTCATTGTTTACGCACGCCTTGAAAGCGCCTTCCGAGTAGTCTCCATCCTCGAATGTCGGGATATCCTTCATGAAAAAGTACCTTACCCTCTCGATTCCGTATTTCGCAATAAGCTCGTCAGGATCCACGACATTCCCCACCGTCTTTGACATCTTCTCACCTCCAGCGGTGATGAAGCCGTGTATCAGGACGGATTTGGGCAGAGGCAAGCCTGCTGACATCAGCATAGCCGGCCAATATATCAGATGGAACCTTATGATGTCCTTGCCAACCACATGCATCGATGCCGGCCACCATTCCTTGAACTTCTTCTCATCGTACTGGAAACCTACGCCTGTCAGGTATATGCACAGCGCATCGAACCAGACATACATGTACTGCGATTCGTCCCCAGGTACCGGTACTCCCCACCCCTTGGTCCTCATCTTGGATCTTGAGATGCTGAAGTCCTCAAGCCCCTGGTTCACAAAGCCCATCATCTCGTTCTTCTTGCTTTGCGGGAACACCATTATCTCGTCATTCTTGAACATCTCCTCTATCCTTTTCTGGTATTTGGAGAGCCTGAAGAAGTAATTCTCCTCCTCTATGAGTTCTGGTTTTGTCTTGTGGACTGGACAGAGGCCGGTTTCAAGCTCAGAGTCTGTGTAGAACTGCTCGCATGCGACACAGTACATCCCACTGTACTTCTTCTTGTAAATGTCCCCTGCCTTATCGCATAGCTCCCAGATCTTCTGGGGCCCCTTCCAGTGCGTCTCCTTGACCGACGACCTGATGAATGAGAACTCTGAGAGTTCAACCTTCTTTGCAAGCGCAATGAAGAGGTCTGCATTCCTCCTGCACAGCTCCCCTACCGGTATCTTCTGCGCCTCGGCAGCGCGAACGTTCTTCAGGCTGTTCTCATCAGACCCTGTGGTGACCCAAACTTTGCTTCCATTGAGCTTTCTGTGCCTTGCGACCACATCAGTCATTATGAACTCGAACATGTGCCCTACATGCGGCGGGGCGTTAGCGTATGGTATCGCAGTTGTGATATAGAAGTTATCCAGGTTGCCTATGTAATCACCGTCTTAATCATCAGAGCCCATTATTTATTGTAAAGGATAGTTTGATGGCAAATAATATTAATCAGATAGAGCTTTTCTGTTCCTATTTAGCCCGTCCTTGCGGCTTTTAGTGGAAGTTTCGGTCAGGGCTTTTATTCCTTTTAAGCTCAACTATGCACATATAATCCTACATTTGGGGGCATAGGGATGGATGCGATAGCTATTGAAGAGCTCAAGGGCAAGTTCGTCGACTTTTTCAACTCCTACTACCTGGAGCAAATCAACAGCATGTACATCAGCTACCCGAAGAAGAGGAGCGTGCTGATAGACGCAAGGGACCTGCAGAAGTTCGATTCGGACCTTGTCCATGACCTGATAAGCAAGCCAGACAACGTAGTCCCTGCGGCAAACGAGGCCCTTGCCTCAATGAACCCGAACTCTGAAGCAAAGGAACCGGTCTATGCGAGGTTCATAGGGATAGACGCTGACAGCCCGATGATACAGGATGTGGGCTCGCAGTACATCGGAAACCTCCTGGTCCTAGATTCGCTTGTCGTGAAGAGGTCAGAGATCACGCCAAAGGTCCACCTTGGGGTTTACCGTTGCTCATTTTGCGGGTCTGTGCTCAAGATCCAGGTGGACAACGAGAACGTGCCTGACATCTGCCCTCAGTGCAAGCGAAGGTCGCTTAAGCAGGTCACGGACGAGTCAGGCTTCATCAACCTGCAGAGGATAGCTGTCCAGGACCCTCTCGAGAGGCTAAAAGGGAGCACCCCGACATGGCAGCTCGAGGTATGGCTCGCAGACGATCTTGTAAACACAATCCTGCCAGGGGACCGCGTCGACATCACTGGGATACTTAGGATAAGGCCAAAGAGGAACGCGCGTGGCAAGGAGGACAAGACGCTTTTCACGATGTTCTTCGATTGCGTCTCGATAAAAACAAGGCAGAAGGAGTTCGCAGAGATCGACATCTCCCCGGACGAGGAGCGCGAGATCAGGGAGATGGCGAAGGACCCTAGAATATTTGACAAGATAGCAATGTCGATTGCGCCATCGATTTACGGCCACACTGAGATAAAGCAGTCGCTTGCGCTCCAGCTCTTCGGGGGCACCCCTGACAAGAAGCTGATAGACGGCGCCCCGATAAGGAGCGACATACACGTCCTGCTAATCGGCGACCCAGGCTCTGCTAAGACAAGGCTGCTGCAGGCAGTATCAGCGATCGTGCCCAAGGGAATATACGTGAGCGGAAAGTCGACCACATCGGCAGGACTCACCGCATCCGCAGAGCGCGACGAGTTCGCGGAAGGCGGATGGACGCTCAAGGCAGGAGCCCTGGTCCTTGGATCCGGAGGGGAGGTGTCAATAGACGAATTCGACAAGATAGGGGAGGATGACAAATCCTCGCTTCTCGAGGCGCTGGAATCACAGACGATAAGCGTAGCGAAGGCCGGAATAGTCGCAAGGTTCATAGCAAAGGCATCGGTGCTTGCGGCAGCAAACCCGAAGTTCGGAAGGTTCGATCCGAACAGGTACGCAGCCGAGCAGTTCGAGATATCGCCTGCGCTTCTCTCAAGATTCGACCTGATATACCCGATAAAGGACGTGCTGGATGAGGAGCAGGACAAGAAGATCGCAAAGCACATACTGGTGCAGCACGAGGCCGCAGGCGCAAAGCTTGCAGACATAAAGGAGTATGAGCAGGTCGAGGCGCCTCCTATACCGCAGGAGATGCTCAGGAAGTTCATCGCATATGCAAAGAAGAACGTGAGGCCTAGGCTCTCGCCAGAGGCAACAGCGAAGATAGAGAACTATTACATCGAGCTCAGGAAGATGGGGACGAAGACCGGCTCAACGCCGATCACCCCTAGGCAGATCGAGGGGCTCGTTAGGCTTGCAGAGGCGAGCGCAAAGTCAAGGCTATCAGAGACCATAGAGCTCAAGGACTCAGAGCTTGCTGTTAGCCTCTTCGAATTCATGTTCAGGACCCTTGGTGTCGACAGCAGCGGAAACCGCGACATAGACGCGATACTAACTGGCATGCCGCGCGAGAAGGTCACGAAGATGAACGCGATCCTCAACATAATAAAGAGGCTAGAGTCAGAGGAGGGGTACGCGCAGATGAAGAGGGTGTTCGAGGAGGCGGCAAAGGAGAACATCGACAGCGGGATAACAACCAGGTATATCAGCGAGCTAGAGAGGATAGGGGACGTGTACAGCCCTAAGCCCGGAATCCTCAAGCTCGTAAAGCACGACGAGGAATAGGTGTCTGATTGCTCATTAGGATAGAGACAAGGCAGCTAGTCCACATCCTATCATTCTTCTTAATCGTCCAGCTCGGGGGCATGCTGCTTGCCACCCTGCTGTTTGTCGGGCCGCAGCCGATCACGCAGACGCAGGCGCCGGCGATAAACTCGATCGAGCAGACATTGTCCTATTTCGGGGCAATCATACTGTTCGCAATAATACTCATACTGATAATTCGTTTCTACAGCGGGGAGTTGCTCTTTCGGGGGCTTGAGGCGTTTGCGGTAGTCGTGCCCTCATTCTTCTTCTTTTTCATAATCGTATCATTCCTGCTCCCTACGGCCGTTGCTGCGGCTGCGATAGGGCTGTCTGCGATACTTGCTGTGCTGCTCTATCTTGGGAAGATAAGGTGGCCTGTGCTAAAGAACACGGTAGTGATCGTATCCAGCATAGGGCTAGGGGTCGTGCTCGGCGCAAGCTTCTCGCTGCCGCAGTCCTTCCTGCTGCTCATGCTTGTCGCAATCTATGACTATGTCGCGGTATTCATCACAAAGCACATGGTGACTTTCGCAAAGGCCCTCTCGAGCAGGAACCTTGCATTCCTTGTCAGCGCATCGGATGTCGAGGTGGCCGACAAGTCGCAGCTCGGCGCAAAGGAGTTCAAGGCGCATATGAACGAGGTAAAGAAGATCGACAATCCTGTGATAAAGAGGATAATAAAAGGAGGGGAGGTGCCTGTTATCGCCCAGGTGCAGCTGGGCGCCGGAGACCTAGCTCTGCCGCTGATGCTCTCGATAAGCGCGTATACACTCACAGCAAATTACTTCATCAGCACTGCGATAGTGGTGGGCGGGGCATTTGGGCTCCTTGCAACAATGATCTTCCTCATCAGGTACAGAAGGCCCCTCCCCGCAATACCTCCGCTCTTCGGATCCATGTGCATTGCGCTTGGCCTTGCGCTCCCATTCACAAAGTTTGCAGGCAACATCTCATATTCGTTGATAGCGCTGGGGCTGTTCATAATATTCGGTGTGATGTACCTGACATTGAGAATGGGCGAGAAAAACCAGCAGAGGACACCAAAGAAAAATCCTAGGTAAAACGAGCCTGCTGTGCATCTAGGTGCTCGATTAAAATCAGAACATGCCGAACTTCTTTTTCTTCTGGTCTGGCTCTGCCCCGTTTGCGCTGTTGTCCACCCTTACCCTGAACCTCTCATTGACTATCACTCTTCCCTCCCCCCTGCACTCCTTGCAGATCTGCTCGTAGGTCTTCCCCTTCCCCATGCACTTGTTGCAGGTCGTCATCATTGTCATCATGCCAAACGGGCTGTTGCGCTGCGAGTACCTCCTTCCCGACCCGTTGCACAGCGTGCACCTTGTCTGCTTCGAACCCGGCTCTCCGCCGCTTCCGCTGCAATTTGCGCACCTCTTGTAGTGCTGCACCTGGAACTCCTTGTCCATCCCCCTCTCGATGTCATCAAAAGACAGGTTGAGCGACACGCCAGTCTGCTCCTGCTGCTGGAATCCCCCGAAAGGACCCCCCTCAAATCCGCCGAAGCCGAATCCCTGGCCAAACATGTCCCTGAAAAGGTCCTCGGTGTTGAAGCCGCGGAATATGTCCTCCTCAGAGAAGCTCCTTCCGAACTGCTCCGCCCCGAACATGTCATACTGCTGCCTCTTCTGCGGGTCGCTGAGAACAGCGTAAGCCTCGTTTATCTCCTTGAACCTGTCCTCTGCCCCTTTGTCCTTGTTCCTGTCAGGATGGTACTTGAGCGCGAGCTCCCTGTAAGCCTTCTTTATCTGGTCTGCGCTCGCACTCTTCTGTACCCCTAGGACATGGTAGTAATCTTTTCCCATCACTTACCATCTTTCTGCTCTCCAGAATCCGCGCCACCCTCCTCAGGTCCGCCAGGCCCTGCGCCAGCGCCGCCCTGCTTGTACATCTCAGCGCCCGCGCCCTGCATTGCGGTCCTGAGCGCATCAGACTTCTCGCGTATTGCGGACTCGTCCTCCTTTTGTATCGCATCCTTTGCGTCCGCTATCGCCTTCTCGAGATCCTCCTTGCTCTTCGCAGAAAGCTTGCTGCCGTTCTCCTTGATCAGCTTCTCTGACATGTATATCATCGATTCGGTGTCGTTCTTCAGCTCGACGTACTCCTTCATCTTCTTGTCCTCCTCTGCAGCGCCTTCAGCCTCCTTCATCTTCTTCTCGATGTCATCCTTGCTCATCTTGTGCGGAGCGACCACCTGCATGCTCTGCTCCTTGTTTGTCGCACGATCCTTTGCTGTGACATGGAGTATGCCGTTTGCGTCTATGTCAAAAGTGACCTCTATCTGGGGCACGCCCCTAGGGGCTGGCGGTATGCCCATCAGGGTGAACTTGCCGAGTTCCACGTTGTCCTTCGCCATCGCCCTCTCCCCCTGCAGTATGTGTATGTCAACGCTAGGCTGGGAGTCATCCGCAGTGCTGAACACCTGCGACTTCTTTATCGGTATGGTGGTGTTCTTGTCGATCAGCTTTGTCATGACGCCTCCAAGCGTTTCTATCCCAAGGGATAGCGGGGTTACATCCAGGAGCACTATGTCCTTCACCTCGCCTGTGAGGACCCCTGCCTGTATCGCCGCGCCGAAAGCGACAGCCTCCATCGGATCGACGCCCCTTTCGATCTTCTTCCCGAGCAGCTGCTCGACGTACCTCTGCACTATCGGCATCCTTGTAGGCCCTCCGACAAGTATGACCTTGTCGATGTTTGATGGCTCGAGCTTTGCGTCCTTGAGCGCGTTCATCACAGGTTTCGTGGTCCTCTCCACTATCGGGACGACTATCTCCTCAAGCTTCGCCCTTGTGAACTGGTATGTGAAGTGTACCGGCGCGTTCCCCGGCCCCATGGTCAGGAACGGCAGGTTCACCTCGCTGGTCAGGGTTGTAGATAGCTCTATCTTCGCCTTCTCCCCCGCCTCGCGCAGCCTCTGCATCGCCTGCTTGTCCCCAGAGACATCGACACCGCTCGACTTCTTTACCTCTGCTAGGAGGAAGTCGACTATGGCATTGTCCATGTCAGTGCCTCCAAGCTGCGTATCTCCGTTTGTGGACTTAACCTCAAAGACCCCGTTCCCGAATTCCATTATCGTGACATCCAGGGTCCCGCCACCGAAGTCGTAAACAAGGATCTTCATCTCCTTGCCAGTCTTGTCAAGCCCGTAAGCAAGGCTAGCGGCCGTGGGTTCGTTTACGAGCCTAACCACCTCAAGCCCTGCTATCTGGCCTGCGTCCTTTGTCGCCTGCCTCTGGTTGTCGTTGAAGTACGCAGGCACGGTTATCACCGCCTTTGTCACCGGCTCGCCGAGGAATGCCTCTGCGTCGGCCTTTATCTTCTGCAGCAGCATTGCCGAGAGCTCCTGGGGCGTGTACTCCTTTCCGAATATCCTGTATTTGTAGTCTGTGCCCATCTTCCTCTTGAACGCGCCGACAGTCCCCTCCGGGTTCGCAACAGCCTGCCTCTTTGCAGGCTCTCCCATCAGCCTCTGCCCGTCCTTAGTGAAAGCTACATAGCTAGGGAAGGACTTCCCGTAAAGCGACGTGCCCTCGCTGCTAGGTATCAGGACCGGCCTTCCGCCTTCAAGTACCGCTGCAGCCGAGTTGCTGGTTCCCAAATCAATTCCAATTATCTTTGCCATCTCATTCACCTTCCTGCGCCTTGCCCTTTGATATTATCACAGATGCAGGGCGTATAAGCATCCCATTGAAAGCGTAACCTTTCCTTACGACCTCTATTATTGTGCCATCCTCCTTCCCGTCTTCCCTTACCATCACGACATCATGCTTGTATGGGTCAGCCTTGCCTTTCCCGTCTATCTGCTGCAGCCCTTCGGCCTTCAGGGCCGCAAGGAGGTTTGCGTACACCATCTCTATTCCCTTTGCAGAGCCATTCCCGCCATCCATCGCCGCTATTGCGAGCTCGAATTCATCGAGAGTCGGCAGGATCTTCCGCACGAACTCCGCCTTGCCGAGGCTCTTTGATTCATCTATCTCCTTTGCGACGCGCTTCTTGTAATTGTCAAATTCTGCAGCAAGCCTCAGTAGCCGCTCCCGCAACTCGGCAGACTCCTCATTCTTGTTTGGAGCCTCCTTGGGCTCACTGTTTTCTTGCTGATCTTTTTCTCTCTTTTCCTCTGCCATAAATGTCACCCATCATCATCTGGTCGAACTTCTCTGCAAACTCGATCATGCGGTTGAACTCCCGCAGCATGTCCGCCTGCAGCTCCTCGATGGTAGTCTCCATGTCAGTTGCGCGCAGGAAGTACTTCCTTCCCTTCCTCACCACAAGCCCTGAGCTTATGAACCTGTTGAGGTGGTAGATTACCGTGGTCCGTGGAGTATCGAGCTTATCGTTCAGCTCCTTGCTTGTGACCCCGGAGCCGACAAAGCTTGCACTTGCGATCTCCTTGAGCATCCCTGGTTCAAGTTCATCTTCCGATAGGTCAAATGACTTGAGGAACCACGAGACGAGCGTATCTACGTCCTCCCTCTGCGGCCTCTGCACCTGTCTTACGACTATCTTCTCTTCAGCTGCCATGTCTATATTATGTATAAATATATTTAAATAAATATCGTTATTTTCAATAAAACATTGAATAATTCACGGTATTCTTGTTATTTACTGTTCTAGAGCGCACGCTCCTTCCCCCTCGCATGCGAGAGCACTGCCGCAATAAACAGCATCACTGCCGAGGTAATAAGGGCAGCGTGCAGGCCTGTCACAAAGACTGTTGATATGTCCCCTGAGAGGTTAGATGTGCCGAGGAATATCTGGAACGCCTCCTCCCTCGGGATGCTGTTAGACGCTATCGCAAGCGCGACAACGAAGCTGCACATCGCCCCGACGTTGCCTATGGTCCTCATAAGCCCAGAGGCGGATCCGCGGAACTCCTGCCTGACGTTGTTCATTATCGCGGTGTTGTTGGACGGGAAGTACATCGAAGCCCCGACCCCGGTTATCATCGAGCCGATTATTATGAAATAAAGCGGGGTCGCAGCGCCTATCGTGGCGTAGACTGCAACGCCAAGGACCATAACAAGCAGGCCGGCCGTTGCGACTATGCTGTGGCCGATCCTGTCCCCAAGCTTGCCCATCTGCGGCGCCGATATTGCAAGGATTACGTAGCTCGGTACAAGCAGCAGGGAGGCGTTAAGTGGGGAGAGCCCCCTAACCCCCTGAAGATACATTATGACCATGAAGCTGACCGCAAGGAAGCCCAAGCTGAAGAAGAAGTTAGAGAACATTGAGGATGCAAGATACCTGTTCCTGAACTCAGCGATGTCGATCGTTGGGAACTTCACACGCTTCTCGATCAGGATGAATACCGGTATCAGCAGTAGCGCCAGCACCATCAGCCCCACATTGAAAGAGGTTATCCCGCTGATCACGGTGTCCATAGCGCCATAGGAGAACAGCAGCAGTATCGCACCAAGCGCAATCATGCCGCGCCAGTCTATGCTGGTCCTTGCGTGGGTTTCATCCTTTAGGTACCTATAGCCGAGGTAGAGCGCTATCGCGCCTATCGGCAGGTTTATGTAAAATATATATCTCCATCCAAGGAATGTGGTGATCACGCCCCCGAGTATTATGCCAAGGACAGATCCTGTCGACCAACCGATGCCGTTTAGCCCGTATACCCTTCCGCGCTTCTCCGGAGGGAAGGTGTCTGCTATTATGGCGCCAGTGTTTGCCTGCATCAGCGCGCCTCCCACTCCCTGGACTACCCTTGATGCTATGAGAAAGATCACATCGGGCGCAGCCCCGCACAGGGCAGAGCCAATCGTGAACCCGAGGAATCCGAGGTTGAACATCTTGCCCCTGCCGTATATGTCGCCAAGCCTGCCAAGCTGGGTAGTGAGCAGCGCCACAACGAGCATGTATGAAAGTATTACCCATATCATCGATGCGAAATTCGACCCGAGGCTCTTGACCATGTCGGGAAACGCAAGTATGACTATTGTTGAGTCCACAGAGGCCATGATTCCCCCTGTGATAAGCACTGCGAGTATGTTCCTCTGCAGGCCAGGGTCGCGCACGATATACCCGTCGCTATGCTTGCTATTTTCCATAAAGATCAGCCTGCCGCAAAAGCAGCAATGATATCTTTTTATGATTAAAATATATAATAAGTTTATGCCAGCGCAGATATTCTACCCTTACGCTATCTTCATCGTCCTTCTCTCTCTTGGAATGCTCGCACTTGTCCTGCGGCGCTATGAGCAGGAAAGGAGGCCCAAAGGATACTTTCCCAAAACCCTGGTGATAGTGCCGTGCAAGGGGCTGGACCTCACGCTCGAGCAGAATCTGAGATCGCTTCAAAAGCAGAATTATCCAAAATATGATGTTGTCTGCGTTGTCGACAAAAAATCTGATGAGTCGCTCAAGGTGATACGAAAGCTCGGCATCAGGAGTGTGCTCTCAGATGCAAAGGCGCAAGGAAGTGGAAAGGTAAGGGCGATAGCAACAGCCCTTCAGAAATATGGGGATTACGGCGTTTATGTCACTGCGGACTCGGATGTCTGTTTTGGAAACAACTGGCTCGCCGGATTGGTCGCGCCATTGTCCGATAAAAGTTACGGGCTTTCCACAAGTTACCCATTCTTCAACCCCGTAGGCGGGTTCTGGTCAAAGGTGAAGAGCGCGTGGGGGCTGGTCGGGGAGGGATTGCTAGAGTCAAACGTGACGCGATTCGGATGGGGCGGCTCGCTCGCATTCAGAAATGGCTTCCTTGGCCGCAAGGATCTGGAAAGGTTCAAGAAATCGCTTTCTGATGACATCGCGCTCACCACGATCAACCAGGAGAGGGGGCTCAAGATATTCTACAGCAACGATCTCGGGCTGGTAGTCAACCAAGACGACGGGGCGCAGCAGTTCGTAGAGTGGGCGAACCGGCAGACCGCGCTCTCGATCCTTGGCAACCCAAGCAACTTCTACTTCGGGGTAGCATTCTACCTTGCGCAGATACTGCTCCTGATCTCACCAGTAGTAATGGCGATATTTTACACTCCCCTCTTCCTGGTTCTGCTTGCCCCAATAATCCTGGGGATGCTGCGCGGATACTTTAGGCTGAAGCGAAAGTTCGGCTTATATTTTGTGATAAGCCTCGCGCTTCCGTTCCTATATCTGACAAACCTGCTGCTTGCAAAAGGGGTGAGGGAGATCACCTGGCGGGGCTCTTCAT
>JAGWGY010000039.1 GCA_028867115.1 Microcaldota archaeon | reverse complement strand
GACCCCTGGCACTCCCTCGAGGAGCGCATGGCCGTTTGCAACCACTGCTATTACAAGGAGCTCGATTGTCTCTGTCTTGCCTGCGATGTGCTTTTTCATCTCGGCAAGTATCCTCTGATACGCGTCCTTTGCGTCCATAAAAGCCCTGAATAGATAGATGACATACAAAGGTTTAATAATTACCTTTTCCCATATTGGAGAGGTGCGCAAATGATAGGAAAAGAGCACATTAGCCAGCATCCAGTACCGATGGCAGAGGCACTAGACATACTCAAGGAGCGCAAGAAGGCGGGCGAGCTCGGGTACGAGCAGGACCTCGCATTCAAGCATGCTGAGAAGTACGCTGCTCTTAGCGTGGACAAGGCAAAGAAGCTCTCA
The DNA here is from genome assembly GCA_028867115.1 of Microcaldota archaeon. Classification (GTDB taxonomy): domain Archaea; phylum Micrarchaeota; class Micrarchaeia; order Micrarchaeales; family CABMGC01; genus JAGWGI01. The sequence goes on along the minus strand of JAGWGY010000039.1, from coordinate 4,160 downwards.
GAGGAGCTCTCCGAGCTTCCGGGGATGAGCCCCAAGGTCATAGTCAAGGACGTCGACATACTACCGATAACCGAGGCGCAGGCAAAGAACACCTTTTTGATAGACAAGGCCGCGATCGAGGGAGCAGACGCAAAGAAGGTAGTCGAAGTAGTCTCAAAGTACAAGGGAAAATAGTACTTTGATGCCATAATGGTGTATTTTACGGAGGAACGCAAGGAAGAACTTGAAGAGCATGCCATAGTCCTCGACTATCTGCACACAGGAAAGTCCGGTGCTGCGAGGTCGGAGCCATCAGTGATGCTGCTCGGAGAGAACAAGTTCACGCTTCTAGAGGCTGCGCCAAAGCCTGGCGCTGTGATAAAGGTGGGCGAGAGGGTCTACATAGGCAAGGGGGAGAGAGACAAGATTGCGCTCATAAAGCTGAGGCTCCACTACAACGAGCTCACAGAGGTTGCCAGGAACGAGCTGCAGGTCGCAATATCGAGCATAATCAAGTCAAACGAGCAGAGGTTCGTTGACGTATTCAACAAGGCCGGCCCGATAAACATAAGAGAGCACTCCCTTGAGCTGCTCCCTGGCGTGGGCAAGAAGCACCTCCAGGCGATAATAAAGGCAAGGGAGGAGAAGCCTTTCGAGAGCCTCTCCGACATCTCCAGCAGGGTGCCGCTGCTGCAGGACCCTGTCAAGCTGCTCACAGACCGGATAATAGTAGAACTCAAGGAAGAGAGCAGGTTCTATCTTCTTACAAGGCCGTACGGCAAGCCCCACTTCTAGAAACGAACACTAGGCAACATTTATACAGCCCGAATCTTTAATTCTATTCAGTGTATTGAATGTCTGAAGCTCAGAAGACCAGATTTGACGAATTCCTTGCAGTAAATATAAGGGAGATCCTCCATAATCCCGATAACACCGAGAAAGTAGCAAAGATACTCTCTGAAAACGGCCAATACCAAAAGATAACCTCTCTCATGTTCAGGGAGCTGGAGAGGAAGATAGAGAGAAACTACGCGGAAAACATCGGATGGCAGGCAAAAGAGAAACGCAGGATCATCTTGGAGCGAGGGCTCAAAATGATTGCACTCTCCTTGCCTTTTGGGCCGGCAGTGGGATTCACGTCCTTTGCTATAATTAATCCGATGGGGCTCCACATTATCGACAGTGTTGCCTGTGTAGCAGTCGGAGGCTTTATCAGTGGAATCATACTCGGGACCATAGAGGGGGGCTTTAAGCGTTTTGCCTCTGATGTCAAGTCGATGAACACGAGACTAGGGAGGGCAAAGCAGAAGATAGCCTATATAAAATACGACCTATCAAACGACGAGGATCTCAAGAGGATCCGCGCAGGAAAGAACTCTAAGGACCAGCCGCTCACTGAGTCGGTATTTAAGATAACAAAGGAGAGCTTCCAGCAGATGGCAAGGTCAGGCTGAAGCCGTCTTCTCAAGGTGCCTCTGGGGCACTATGATCTTTCGCGCATTAGACTTCGAAACCGGTATCAGCACTACGTATGCTGTGCCCCTCTTCTCGATTATCTTGCCTATCTTCCCCCGATACCTCGGGTGGGGTATGTCGCGGAAGTTGCCCTTGGGCACTATAGCTACCATCTCGCCTAGCTCGAAGTGCTTTATCAGCTTGGTCAAGCCCAGCCTGGATGGCTTGTGGTGGCGCGCGAGGTGCCTTGTCCTTCCTATGAAAAGCCCGTGTGAACGTGGTGACATATTCTAACCTATTGGAAAATCCACTATCTATAAAGCGGATAATATATATAAAGCTATCCAGAGTATATAAACGTGGTTTCTATGGCAAAGGCGGGAAAGGGAAAGAGAGGCATCCTCAGGCCGGACTTCAGGGTCGAGAACATAGTCGCAAGCGCAGACCTAGGGATAGACCTTGACCTATACGGCATAGCGAGGGCATCAACAGACATCGACTACGAGCCAGAGCAGTTCCCTGGCGCGATCTGCAAGATAAAGGAGCCCAAGGCGGCGCTTCTGCTCTTCAAGAACGGAAAGATCATCTGCACCGGGGCAAAGACCGAGGCGGACATACGAAGGGCGATCGACCAGATAATAAAGATCGTCAAGAACCACACGATAACATACCGCGAGGAGAAGCCTAAGAAGTAGTCATCTTCTTTTCCTTAGCTCTCTTCTGGCAAGGTGGTAGATAACGTATATCGCCACTGCGAATACCGCAACCCCGCTCAGCACCACGCTGATGCTGTTTGATGCAAGGCCGTAGTACCCGAACAGCATGAGTATCACGTCCCATATCAGAGCGCCTGCAATAGAGTATGCAAAGAACGTGCTCTTCTTCATCATCGCAAATCCCGCAGGGAAGCTGACAAGCCCCCTTGCCACAGGTATCAGCCTCGCGACGAAGACTGCAAACGCGCCGTTCCTATTGAACCACGCATCGAATTCGTCTAGGCTCCTCTTGCTGATGTGGAACCTGCCCGCGTGCCTGTAGACTATGTCCTTGCCCACGTAGTATGCTATGAAATAGTCTATCGCCATTCCGATGATGCCTGCAACCGTCACCACTGCAAGAGCACCGATGAAGCTGAAGTCCCCCTTCGCCGCAAAGAATCCGATCAGCGGCAGTATTATCTCGCTCGGGACAGGAAGCGATGCGTACTCCATGGTCATCAGGAGCAGTATTGCAAGGTACCCGTAGTGTGTCAGGAGCCCGTTCACTACAGACGATGCGTTAGTGATCAGGCTTATGAGGCCTGATGCTGCGGTAAGCGCAAGGAAATCCATGATACCCTATAGCCTCTAATCCTTTTAGCTCGTTCCCTCGCAATATTAGTGAAAGTGGGAGAATGCATCTGCTCAAGACGTTCGAATCGACAAGCACGATCAGGCTCAGGCCAGACTCGTTCGACGACCTCTACCTGATCGAGAGGATCGTAGCCACAGGCGACGGGATAGAGGCGAGGAGCTACAGGCGCTTCAAGCCAAGCGAGGGCGATGTCGGCGAGCAGAAGGAGGTGCTTGTCAAGATAGGCGTAGAGAAGGTGGAGCTTGACAAGGGAGCAAACAAGCTGCGCTTCACAGGGAAGATACTCTGGGGCAGGCCGGAGGAGTTCATAAAGCTGCAGAGCTACCACACGATAAACATCGGGGTCGGGGACACTCTTGACATACAGAAGCAGGAGTGGAAGGACTACATACTCAAGAGGATAAAGCAGTCGGTGCAGGACTCCAAGAAGCCTCGGCTCGGGGTAATAGCGGTAGACGAGGAGAAGGCGACTGTCGCATACATACGCGGGTACGGGATCGAGATAATAACCGAGCTGTACAGCAAGCTGAGCAAGAGGATGAAGGAGAAGGACTACGAGCTCGCGCGCGAGAAATACTTCAACGAGATAATCGATTCCGCAAGGAACCTAAAGGTGGACATAGTCGCGATCGCAGGGCCGGGGTTCACAAAGGACGACATACGAAAGTACCTTGAGTCCAAGAGGATAAAGGTGGAGAAGAGGCTTGTGTTCGCGCAGGCAAGCGACGCAGAGCGCGGAGGCATCAGGGAGGCGATGCAGAGCGATTCTGTTACCGCGCTCCTTGCGCAGGAGCAGGTCAAGCGCGAGTTCGAGCTGCTAAACAAGCTGCTCTCAGGCCTCAGCCTCGGCGCATCATCCCAGGGAATATCCGACGTGCGCAAGTCGCTGGAGGAATACGATGCGGCCGTAGTGATGGTGAATGACAGCGTGCTGAACAGCAAGGAGGTCCAGGACGTGCTTGACATAGCAGACAAAAGCAAGGTCAGGATAGAGATATTCAATTCGGACGACGATGCCGGCAAGCAGCTAGCGAGCTTCAAGGGGATAGCGAGCCTTTCAAAGCGGATGGCTGAAGCGCAGGGATGATCTTCTACGGCGCAAAGCAGGATGTGGCATAATTCGGTATGGGGTAGCTGTTTGCCGATGCGATCCACGACCCTATCCCGCCGCTCGTGAGCGGGGCGTAATACACCTGCGAGATGGCGCTGCCCGTGTACCCTCCGACGCAGTACATGTAACCGTTGTACTGGAAGCATTCCGACGGGTTGTCAAAATTGTCAGCAATCGGGTATGCGCTAGTCGAGCTCCACGATGCGACTCCCGGATTTGAGATCTGGCCATAGTAAGCCGCTCCCGTATTTCCTCCACTGTA
>JAGWGY010000038.1 GCA_028867115.1 Microcaldota archaeon | reverse complement strand
ACCTTGAGGAGCAGGGAGTTATATTCACAGACACCGACAACGCACTCAAGAAGTATCCTGAGATGTTCAAGAAGTACTTCGGAACGATAATTCCATCGACAGACAACAAGTTCGCGGCGCTCAACACCGCAGTCTGGTCGGGAGGCTCTTTCATCTATGTCCCTAAAGGAGTCAAGGTTAAGATGCCCCTTCAGGCGTACTTTAGGATAAACTCTGAGAAGGCGGGGCAGTTCGAGAGGACGCTGATAATCGCCGACGAGGGAAGCGATGTGACTTATATCGAGGGCTGCACAGCGCCGATATACATGGCATCCGCGCTGCACTCTGCAATCGTTGAGATAGTAGCGCACAAGAATGCGCACGTCAGGTACGTCACAATCCAGAACTGGTCGAAGAACGTCTACAACCTCGTGACGCAGAGGGCTTTTGCTTACGAAAACGCGTACGTGGAGTGGATAGACGGTAACATCGGCAGCATGATCAACATGAAGTACCCTTCGGTCTACCTCAAGGAGCGCGGGGCGAAGGGGGAGGTGCTCTCCATCGCAGTCGCAGGCGAGGGGCAGGTCCAGGACTCCGGAGGCAAAATATACCATCTTGCGCCCGACACCACGTCCAGGATAATATCGAAATCCGTCTCAAAGGGCAGCGGAGTTACATCTTACAGGGGGCTGCTGCACATAGACAAGGCTGCGGTGCGCGCAAAGTCCACAGTGAGATGCGACGCGCTGCTGCTCACCGAAAACGCAAAGACGAACACTTACCCTTACATGAACATATCCGCTGACGATGCGGACATCAGCCACGAGGCAAGCGTCGGAAAGATAGGGGAGGAGCAGCTGTTCTACCTTATGTCAAGGGGGCTCAGCGAGGAGGAGGCGATCGCAATGATCGTGCTAGGGTTCATCAAGCCGCTAGCCGATGTGCTTCCGATGGAATACTCGCTAGAGCTGAAGAGGCTGATAAACCTCGACATGACAAATTCTGTTGGTTAGGATTCAATGGAGTATCAATCTTTTGTAAACGAGGCACTGGAGAAGTTCGAATCCCTGCCAGAGGAGACCGACGAGCTCTACAAGAGGTACTTTGTAGCCATGCCGCTCAAGGAGATGGCAAAGAAGGCTTCAGACCAAAAACCTTCAAGCAGGCCGGATAAGAGCATAAGGGAGAATTCTGAGAGCTTAAGGAGAAAATTTGACGCAATATTATGGAGCGGCGGGGAGGAGGTCTCGGCAGCCACAAACTTCGTCTCAATAAAGCCGATCGAGAGCATCGTAACTGAGGAGATGATGACCTCAAGCGGCGATGACAAGATAGCCGCCTTCCTGAACGCATACTCTAAAAAGGTCGTCAGGATAGACGTACCGAGCGGTGCGGATGCGAAGGTCAACCTGATGTTCGTGAACACTGAATCTCCGCTACCCGTACAGATAATAGTTAAGGTCGGCGAGAACGCAAAGCTAAGCCTGTTCGAGTATTTTGCAAGCGCTGCTGCGGAAAAGTCGCTTATGGGAAGCCTGCACGAGGTCACAATAGGGAAGTACGCAAACGCGGAGATAAATCTGGTGCACAACGAAGACGCAAATACGTATGTAATTGGCTGGTCAAAGGCAAAAGTGCACGAGAGGGGCAACCTTAAGATGAACTACATTTACAATGGCGGCACGTTCACGCGCGCAAGGAATAGGGTGGACGTTGCCGGACTCGAAGGCAACGGTGAGGTGAATGAGCTGATAGTCAGCGCAGGGGAGCAGAAGATGGACGTTGCCTCAAACATAACAAATTCCGCCCAGAGCTCGCATGCGGTGCTTGAGTCAAAGGCGGTTTTGATGGACAAATCGGTGTGCGTCCTGAAGGGATATGCATCAATAACAGAAAAGGCCGCCCAGTCGAGGTCGTTCGTCAATGAGAGAGGGATACTGCTTGACAAGACCGCGCACATCGACTCGATACCAAGCATGAGCATAGGCAACAGCGACGTGAAGGCAACCCACTCCTCGGCGACTGCACCGATAGACGATGAGTCTGTCTTCTACCTGATGTCCAGGGGCGCGAGCGAGGCTGAGGCAAAGAAGATGATTGTGAGTGGCTTCATAACAGGGATGATAGGCAAGATAGATGATGTGATTGCCAGGGAGATAGTCGCCAGTATGATAAATGAGAAGATAACTACAAAGGGATACGGCTTCATCCCGAAGATTACAACTGAGAGCATGTGGCTTGCGGGAAGCGTACAGAAGAGCTCGAGCATATTTAAGGGGCATTACAAGTACAGAGGAGAATGATATGGACATAGAGATAAAGGATTTGCACGTAAACATAGAGGAGAAGGAGATAGTGAAGGGGGTCAGCCTAAAGGTCGGCAAGGGCGAGTTCCATGTGATCATGGGGCCGAACGGGTCCGGCAAGAGCACTCTTGCGAAGGCAATAATGGGCCACCCTAAGCTGAAGGTCACAGGAGGGGAGATACTGGCTGACGGAACCGACATCTCGGAGATGCCCGCTAACGAGCGCGCAAGGATGGGGATATTCCTTCAGTTCCAGAACCCGATAGAGATAGAGGGTGTTGGATTCGTCAACTTCCTGCACACCGCAAAGAGGTCTATTGCGCAGAGCGATGTCGATGTCAACCAGTTCATGGGGGATGTAGACTCTTGGACCAAGAAGCTGAAGATAACAAACGGCATAGTCGGCAGGTCCCTAAACCAGGGATTCTCCGGCGGAGAGAAGAAGAAGGCGGAGGTGCTGCAGCTTGCGGTCCTCAAGCCTAAGCTTGCGATATTAGACGAGCCGGACTCTGGGCTCGACATAGACGCGATAAAGATAGTCGCAGAGAACGTCAACGAGCTTGCGCAGAAGCACGAGATGGGCCTGATCGTGATAACACACTACAGCAGGATACTCTCATACATGAAGCCGCAGTTCGTGCACGTCATGGTGGACGGGAAGATTGTCGCTGAAGGGAGGGAAGAGATGATAGCAAAGCTCGAGAAGGAAGGCTACGAGCAGTTTGTGAAGAAGTGATCTGTTGTCGCTTGACGTTGAGAGCATACGCAGAGACTTCCCCATACTCGGCACGAAGATGAACGGGAAGCCGCTAGTCTACCTTGATAGCGCCGCCACGTCGCAAAAGCCGATACAGGTCATTGATGCGGTCAGCGATTACTACAAGGGCTACAACGCGAACATACACCGTGGCATCTACAAGATCGCAGAGAAGGCTACGGAAGATTACATAGGGTCCAAGGGGGACCTTGCAAAGCTTGTAGGCGCGGGCAGCTATAGGGAGATAGTCTACGTGCGAAATGCCACAGAGGCGATAAACGTGGTTGCGTTAAGCTATGGGAGCGCAAATGTCGGTAAGGGGGATCGGATACTCATAAGCAAGATGGAGCACCACAGCAACATCGTCCCGTGGCAGATGCTCGCAAAGAGAAAGGGCGCAATACTCGATTACATTGAGATAGAGGATGGCGCAAGGATAGACATGTCTGATTACAAGGAGAAACTAGAGAAGGAGCCGAAGATTGTATCTTTCACCCATGCGTCAAACGTACTGGGAACAATAAATAATGCGAAGAAGATGACACAGATGGCGCACAGCGCCGGCGCCGCGGTCCTTGTTGATGGTGCGCAGTCAGCGCCGCACCTTCCCATCAACCTAAAGGATATAGGCTGCGACTTCTTCGTCCTCTCGGGACACAAGATGCTCGCGCCCTCCGGAATAGGGGCGCTGATAGCAAAGGAGGATATCCTGGAGAAGATGGAACCAGTGTATGGCGGCGGGGACATGATAAGGACAGTAAGCTTTGAGAAGAGCACGTGGAACGAACTCCCATGGAAGTTTGAGGCCGGCACGCAGAACATAGAAGGGGGGATAGGGATGGGCGCTGCGGCCAGGTATCTACTAAAGCTCGGAATGGAAAACGTGAGAGCTCATGAGAGGGCCATAACAGAATATGCGCTGAAGAGGCTGGAAGAGCTCGAGTATGTTACCGTTTACGGCCCGGGCATTAAAGATATCGTAAGCCGCGTGGGAGTGGTGGCTTTCAAGATTGATGGGGTGCATTCCCACGACGCCGCTGCAGTGTTCGACAGCGAGGGCATTGCAATAAGGAGCGGGCACCACTGCGCGATGCCACTTGTAAGGGAGATAATCGATGAAACCTCTGTCTCCAGGATGAGCTTCTACATTTACAACAGGGATGATGAGGTTGACAGCGCTATAGATGCGATCGGCTTGGCAAAGGAGAAGTTTGGCAGGGCGCCAAGATAGGAACCATTTTAATGTTTGTCTTGGAGATTATAGCAGTGCAGCGATGAAGAAAGGAGTTTACAGGGCGCAGTCCATAACAGAGTACCTCTCAACATACAGCTGGGCGATTTTTGCTGCGGCGGCGGTTATCGGCGTATTTTACGCGCTTGGAATCTTCAACAGCCCCATCCCGATACAGTCATGCATCCTCGTCCCCGGATTCGTCTGCAGCCACCCGATATTGACCAACATCGGATTGCTCACCTTTAACATCAGCTACTTGGGCCAGACCATAACTGTCACAGGGGTCGGGTGCAACAGCGGGAACTTGCCGCCTGCAGCAATGCAGAGCGTGAATTTCGTTCTGACGTCAAATAGGGGGAGGAGCATTACGGTTCCCTGTCCAATCTCCTCAAACTCGTTCGGCACCGGCTTCCAGGGGCACCTCTGGATTCAGTACGACACCTCCACCCAGACGGGGATTGTCTCCGATATAGGGGTTATACTCGGCGCAGTGAACACGAGGACAAGCACATCCACGACCTCAACTTCAACTACATCCACATCTACGACAAGCTCGACCTCCACATCGACGACAAGTTCCACAAGCACGACGAGCACCTCGACATCCACGACCTCGACATCAAGTTCTACAACGTCAACGACAACGTCAAGCACGACCTCGACTGCGATATGGGCGTATGTCGCCGACA
>JAGWGY010000037.1 GCA_028867115.1 Microcaldota archaeon | reverse complement strand
CAGAATCTTTCCGGGTTCAGTGCTGGTTGCAGTTAAGGATGGCAAGGTCGTAGGTTGCCTCTACGTCCTTTTGGAGATTGGCGGGAGTTTCGTGCAGCTTGCGGTTAAAAAGGAATTCCGAAAGCATGGGATTGCAGCAGAGCTTATGGCGCATGGCGAAGGATTCCTGAAAAGAAAAGGCATCTCAGAAGCGCTTCTTTGGGCGGACTCAGAAAATGCCGAGCTGCAGAGATATTACCAAAAGAAGGGATACCTTCCAGGCAAGACATATCGTTTCTTCACAAAAAACCTCAAAACACAACACTACAGCAAGCTCTAAATACCAATGATTACATATATCTATTCAGTAAAATAGGAAATGAAGAACAGCTAATTTTTCCTTGTTTTCGGTGTTAAAGTTGACTGAGTTTAGAGAGATGGGCTTAAGGCCAGAGCTAATAGAATCGCTCACAAAGATTGGATTCACAAAAGCTACAGAGGTCCAGGAGAGGGCAATACCAGAGATCCTCCAGGGCAAGGACGTCATTGCAAGGGCAAAGACGGGAACCGGCAAGACGGGCGCATTCATAGTGCCTATCGCGCAGAATATGCGCGACACCCACCAGGTGGAGGCGCTGGTGATAGTACCTACAAGGGAGCTCGCGGTGCAGGTCGCTGACTTTGCAGAGAAGGTGTGCAGGCCACTTGGGCTGTACACCACAACAGTTTACGGCGGCGCTTCGATAAACAACCAGATAAGGGAGATAAGGTCCGGCGTGAACATCGTGGTCGGGACTCCCGGAAGGCTGCTTGACCTAATCGAGCGCGGAGTGCTCAGGCTGAACACGATAAAGTACGCAATACTCGACGAGGCGGACATAATGTTCGACATGGGGTTCATTGAGGACGTCGAGCGCATACTGACCGAGATGCCAAGCGAGAAGCAGCTGATGCTCTTCTCCGCCACAATGCCGAGGGAGATAGCAAAGATCGCAGAGCGCTACTCGAAGCACGACAGGGTCAAGATCACTGTCGGCCCTGAAGAGGACCTGACGGTCAAGTCGATAAAGCAGCTCTACACGATTGTGCCGAGGAACCTCAAGTTCTCAGCGTTGCTCGCATACATCAAGGAGTACTCTCCAAAGAAGGCGATAATATTTGCAAAGACAAAGTCAGAGGCGAACCTGATCCACAAGGTGCTGGTCGCCCAGGAGATGCATGCAATACTGCTCCACGGAGGGCTCACGCAGGCTATGCGAGAGCGCTCTCTGAAGAGCTTCAGGGGAGGCGCGCAGTTCCTGATCGCGACAAACGTCGCAGCAAGAGGGCTCGACATCGCTGATGTGAGCGACATAATAAACTTCGGGTGCCCTGACGACCCTACCGTATTCGTGCACAGGGTGGGAAGGAGCGCAAGGATGGGCAAGGAGGGAAGAGCGGTCACCATAGTCGAGCACGAGCAGCAGAAGCTCCTGCAGGACGTCCAGGATTATGCTAACGTCAAGATGGAAAAGATAAACCTTGACCTCAAGCCCTTCCAGAACATCGTGATCCCAAGGAGGGAGAACAGTTTCGGAAGAGGCGGCGGAGATCGCTTCGGAAGGGGAGGAGGCAGATTCGAACGAGGAGGCGACAGGTTCGGGCGAAGAAGGGGTTTCCACCAGGACTCAAACAGGGGGCAGGATTCCAACAGGGGCCAACAGAGGCATGGCGGAGGACACAGACGAGTCTTCCACAGGTAACCTGGCTATCCTGTAAGCCCGCTTATGCTCACAACCTGCGCACCATCGCCGCAGGAGTTATACCACGCTACTCCCAGGTAGTTTATGCCTGAAGTCAGGGATATCGATTTCGGGCCATACGATCCTGCAAGCCCGTTCGCGCCAAGACTGCTCCATGCGCTGCCCTGCAGCACATTAGCCCACAGATTTGACGACGTCTTGTAGTATACCTCGATCCCATTGTCCCTGTACGCGGTTATGAACGGGCTCGAGGGCTTCGATGGCGGTATGTACACCATCGTGCTTGCGACCGAGAGCACCGAGTTATAACTTGAGGCGCAGGCGACCCCATTGCCGTTGAGCGATGAGACAGACCCGAGGAAGGGATTTATCTTGAGCCCAAGCTGGGTGACTCCCTGGAATGTCGGGGTGCCAAATGCAAACCCCTTGCTCTGCGAAGTCCACTCCCCGTTGCCGATCCTGTTCCAGCCCGAGGGCAGCGCATTCGGGGACATCATGTATGCCGGAGCGTACTGCGATGCCGGTCCCTGAAGCACCATCACGCTGAAAACGAGATTCTTCTGGGGCTGCGCTGTGACAGAGAACGTTCCCCCGTAGCGGACATTTATCCCAGACGCGCAGTTGTTTGCAGGGAATGTCGAGAGCGCGCTGTTGCAGTAGAGCGCATTTATCGAATAGTACCCGCTCTGCAGGCTTGCCGGGGCTGGCGCAACGTTGAAGACCGCAAGGCAGGTGAATGTGCCGCCAGGGTAGACCACTGTCGGCGTGCAGCCGCTCCCGCCTGATATGCTGTTGGTGGCGCCGATCGTCGTGCTGATCCCGGTAACGTTGATCGTCACCGACTCGGAATTGACGAAGCTGAATGTCACCTCCGAGATCCCGAGGCTCCTGTTTGAGTAGTCGAGCGCCGTGTTGCAGTGCGGCCCGCTCTGCTCTACGCACTGTGATGGAAGGATCGCCCTTGGCGATGCCGCCGAGAAGAGCAGGAGCGACATCACGATTCCTATGAGCAGGAAGAGGAAGCTGTATGTTGTGAGAAACTCTACGGATGACTGCAGCCTCATCTGATTCGCCAATATGATAATACATTAAGGATTAAATATCTTCTAACGCCTTTAACTCTCTTGGGGAAATCTGATGCTTGGAAACGTGCAGATGTACACAAAACCGATCAAGTCGCTTGGCCAAAATTTCCTCAAGAGCGAGGAGATCGCCGAGGCCGAGGCGGTGCATGCGCAGGGTAAGGTGGTGGTCGAGCTGGGCCCAGGATACGGCGTGCTGACAAAGAGGCTCTGCAAGCACGCAAAGGGCGTGGTCGCGGTAGAGAAGGACGCGAACCTGTATCGGCTGCTCAAGGCGGAGATAAACTCCAAGAAGCTCAGGCTCATACATGCGGATTTCTTCAAGCTCAGCGACAGCGAGATGGGTGCGGATAAGATCGAGATGATGATAGCAAACGTCCCCTACAACCTCTCCAGCAAGGTGATAGAATGGCTCCTGGCCCACAGGATGGAGGCGATATTGTGCCTTCAGAAGGAGTTCGTCGAGCACATGACCGCGAAGTGCGACACCGACAAGTACTCGAGGCTGAGCGTCATGAGCGAGCTATGCTTCTCTGTTACAAAGATAATGGACGTTCCCAGGGGGAACTTCTTCCCCGTGCCAAAGGTGGACTCGGCAATAATATACATAAAGCCAAAGGAGGCAAGCCTCAGTGCCGATGAGATGGGGATGATAAGCCTGCTGATGCAGCACAAGAAGAAGAGGCTGCGCAACGCGCTGCTCGATTCGCACTCTTATCTTAACATGGACAAGTCAAAGATATCAGAGGCGGCAAAGGGTCTCGGGCACGAGCTAGAGGAGCGGGTTTTCAAGCTGAGCCCAACGGAAATACTTGAGATTGCAAGGAAGATTGAGAGAGCCCTTCAGAAGGAGTAGGCAGGCTCCCCCTCGTCTTTTAGCAGGATCGCGTTCTTTATCTGCTCGGCAAACCTTTTCTCGAGCGCATCCGAGCCATCCTTTCCAAGTATCGCCTTATAGTGCATAGGCGCAAAGTGCTTCGCCCTTATCACTTTCGAGGCCTTTATCGCATCGTCTATGTCCATCACGTACTTGCCTCCGCACGGCAGCAGCGCAAGATCCACATCTATCCCTCTCATCTCAGCTATGAAATCCGTGTCTCCCGGATGGTATATCCGCTTGCCGTTGACCGTTATGATATACCCTACCCATGAGTTGCCTTTCGGGTGGAAGTTCAGCTTATCTGGGTGGGTGTTGTACGCATGCACAGCCTCAAACTTGATTCCTAGCACCTCCCCGCTGTCCCCTGGCCTCACAATCGTCACATTCCTGCCGCGGAGCTTGCCCTCCTTGTCGGCTGGGGAGACAAAATGCGTCTTGCCATCAGCGATGAGCCCGATAGACTCCTCATGCAGGTGGTCAAAATGCGGGTGGGTTATGAAGACGATATCCGCGTGTTCCATCTTGCCCTTGAGCCTGAATGGGTCGATATAAGCAACGATCCCCTCGCTCTTGATTTTGAAGCTTGCGTGACCGAGCCAGTGCAGGAAATCGTACTCCATGGTTTTTTTCCCGAATTCAGATATAAAAGTGTTGCTGGAGTATAGGAATAAATAAGACTGTTGGATATGGTAGTTGATAAGATGCCTGCACCCAGAGTAATGCTCGCCTCTCTGATTATCCTCGCGCTGCTATTCCCATGCACAACCCTAAGCGCCCAATCAACATCTACAACCACCAACACCCCTTTCTCGATTGACACCTCATTTAGCGTCCTGCCGCTATCCAACCTCGTGGTCTCCGGAAACGTCTATATAACCGACCCAAACGTTGCGAACGGCGCATCGATTTCATATGTTACATGGGACTGGGGCGACGGGACAATTTCCGCATGGGTGCCTGCATCGGGACCCGCAGCACTTACCGCATTTCCTGGCCAGCATACCTATCTATCCTCCGGACCGTATCAGGTAAACGTCCTTGTCGGCGACAGCGCTGAGGCGACTGGAAACGCAACCGGACAGGTGCAGGTTCCGGGCCCGAAGTTTGTATCGCCAAACTCGATCGTTTCATTCGCATCCATCACTGTTTCGGGGCACACCGCAACGCCAAACCTGATAATAACAGATCCAAATGTTGCCACAGGCGCCTCGCTTGTTGCAGAGGATTGGTCGTGGGGAGACGGGAGTGCGGATGCAACATGGGGCAGTTCCCAATCCTCCTCTCCTCCCTCAGGTTTCCCGGGTTCGCACACATATTCATTTCCGGGCCTCTACCAGGTCGGCGTGAACGTGGTTGACAGCTCCGGCGCATTGGGCGGCGTGCAGCAGCTCCTGATTGCTGAGTCCACCCCCATGGGGGGCGGGTCGACATGCATCCCAACCCCACAGAAACCCTGCGATACCCTATCGTCATCGAGCAATATCGTGACCTCAAACAGCTACCCGCCTGGCACAGGGTTCTCCGCAATAACCGGCCCAACCCAGCCATACTCCCCAGAGGGGCAGGTGAATGCATCTAACGCCGCAAACGCCCTCTGGCTGCTCACATGCCCATCGGCTCCGGGTTCGGGAGGGGCTGA
>JAGWGY010000036.1 GCA_028867115.1 Microcaldota archaeon | reverse complement strand
ATCTGCTGCATTTCGGAATAGAGTTTATAGGAGGGACGCAGATACCTGTCCAGCTACAGCAGGCTGTCACTCCTGACAACATGAGCAGCCTGATCCAGACCATCCAGGAGAGGGTATCGACGTTCGGGCTCAAGCAGGTCACAGTGCAGGGGGTTGGCACCTCCGAGGTGTACGTTGACATCCCCTCAGTCTCGCCAAGCGAGGTCAACTCCACAATAAGCATAATCAACAACCAGGGAGTATTCCAGGGCGTGGTAAGCGGCAGAGAAGCGCTGAACGGCAGCTCGGTGCTGCAGGGCAGCATCGGCAGCGCCCAACCCACAGTCGCAGGGAACAATGTGACCTGGGCCGTAAACTTCTACCTCACGGAGAAGGGGGCGACAAGGTTCTCAAATATCGTCTTCGGGCAGTCGTACCAGCCGCTCTACCTATTCCTGGATAGGCCCCAGAAATCGATTGTGCTGCTCAACTCATCGCTTCTTGCAGGCGCAAGCAGTGCGGGGCTGACCCAGTCGCAGGCGATAATAGCGATACAGAACTCGGGCCAGCTCGGGAACAGCACCATACCGATAAAACTCATCAACAAGAACGATAGCAACTGGGACACCCTCAGTGCCTACTTCGCATCGGAGAACAGCGTTTACAACACCGTCATACTTGCAAAGAACACTCCCGCATTCATCACCAACTCGCTCGCCGCAATGAACTACTCGCTCCAGTACGAATCTGTAGGAAACATGACCCCGCAGTTCCAGACAATAGCTGCAGGCCCTGGGAGCAACATATACGCAATCCAGACATGGCCTGCAATAGGGCTCCTTTCCGCGCCAAGGCTTGACCCAGGAGTCACAAACGGCACATCGGGGAACGCGTACCTGATAAACGGGCAGTCCCCTTCGAACCTGACGCTTGCGCAGAAGAGCACATATGCAACCAACGAGGCGAAGAGGATCTCGAGCATACTCTCAGGCGGCGCACTGCCGGTCAAGGTGATTGTCGGGACTCCGACAACCATACCTGCAACGCTTGGGACGAAGTTCCTTTACATAAGCGGCGTTGCGGCGCTTCTAGCAGTGCTCGCTGTCGCAGTTGTGATAGTGGTCAGGTACAGAAAGCTGTTCCTGATCCTGCCCATAATACTCACGGTTCTGGCGGAGCTGTTCATAATAGTCTCAGTGATCGGGTTGCTCGGCACGATAGACCTGGCGGCTGTTGCGGGAATGATAGCGGTTGTCGGAACAGGGGTAGACGCGCAGATCATAATTACCGATGAGGTGCTGACCCACGGGCATGAATCAGCGGTCAAGTCGAAGCTCAGGAACGCATTCTACATAATCTGGGTCGATGCCGCGCTCATCGTGATAGCCATGCTCCCCCTGCTGTTCTCGACATCCCTGGTCTCTGTGATCGGCTTCTCGGAATCTACGATAATGGGGGCGCTGCTCGGAATACTCATAACAAGGCCCGCTTACGGGGCAATAATCAGCAGGCACTATAACAAGGAAGAACAAAATGGCCAAACACTGTCCAATATGCAATAGGTCAAGCGAGGAAGCACACTTCTACGGCGAAATATGCGAATTCTGCACGATAGAACGTCTTGGCAACACGCTTCCTAGCGAAGCGAAGATAACAATCTGCAAGAGGTGCGGCCGCGTAAACTACAACGGGGAGTTCGTGGAGCAGGATCGGAAGGTGCTCGAATCCATACTGCAGAGGCAGTTCAAGGAGTTCGACCTGCAGCTGATCAGTTACATAGAGGCTGCCGCCATAGTGGAGCTGAACAAGTACGAGGACAACATAGAGGGGATACGCAAGGAGATAGCTCTGCGCTACCTCAAGGTGATGTGCCCGCAGTGCAACCGCAAGTCCGCAGGATACTACGAGGCTGTCGTCCAGCTTCGCGGCAGCAAGGAGAGGGTTGCAAAGATGTATGCCAGGATAGAGAAGTATTTCCTGGCCAACGAGCAGTTCATAGCAAGGGTCGAGAGGGCAAACAACGGCGTAGACATGTACCTGAGCAGCAAGAAGCTTACATCCGCCTTCATGGCCGAGCGCGGCCTCAAGCCCACCATGTCATACGAGCTCCACGGCATGAAGAACGGGAGGAGGCTGTATCGCAACACGTACGCCCTCCATCTTGACTAGTTGATCCCTTATGGCGGAGAAATATGAAAGGCATGTCCTGGTCCATTTCGGAGAGCTATGGCTGAGGGGGAACAACAGGGGCGCGCACATCGCCATGGTAAGGAGGAACATAGCATCGCAGCTTGGGATTGAGCAGAAGCAGATACGCCAGGAATACGACAAGCTTCTCATACCGGCAGGCAAGAACCCCGAAAAGATAACATCGAGACTCCAGAATGTCATCGGGATAAGCAACTTTTCAATAGCGCAATCGACCAAGAGCGACATGAAGTCGATTACGAAGCTTGCGGAGAGCGCGCTGCGCGAGCTGAAGAAAAACGGTGTGCCGAAGTTTAGGATCGAGGCAAGCAGGATCTACAAGCATCCCGATTTCACATCGCAGGACATCACCAACATGGCAATCAAGCTTGCGACAAAGATGAAGATAGAGCCGGACATCCACGCAAAGGAGAACACGATATTCTTCAAGGTGTACCGCGAGAGGACGTTTGTTTATTACGGGAAGGCGAACGGCATAAACGGCCTGCCTGTCGGGAGCAGCGGGATTGGCATTGTCATGTTCTCGGGGGGCATAGACTCCCCCGTCGCTGCGTGGTACGCAATGAGAAGAGGCGTAATACCGATATACGTCCACCTGCACGGCTTTGCAGACAACAAGGCGGCAGAGAAATCCAAGGTCCAGAAGATAGTCGAGGTCCTCTCAAAGTACTATCCGCGCTATAAGGTGTACTACATACCCGCGCACATATTCCAACTAGCACTCACGAAAGTCGACAACCGCTACGAGCCGATACTGCTCAAGGCCATGCTGCTCAGGATAAGCGAGAAGATCGCGAAAAAGGAAGGCGCAGGTGCGATATTCACTGGGGAGAGCCTTGGGCAGGTGGCATCCCAGACGATGGCGAACCTTGCCGCGTCCCAGCAGGGAGTGGCCCTTCCAATACTCAGGCCGCTGATAGGCATGGAGAAGCAGGAGATAATAGCGGCAGCGAGGCGGATAGGCACATACGACCTCTCCATCCTGCCGTACAAGGACGTCTGCTCAATCACCGCAAGGAACACGGTGACAAACTCCAGCGTTGAGAAGGTCGGGAAGCTGCTTGAAGAGATGAAGATAGACAAGGTTGTGGACAGGTCGCTCAAGGCTGCGAGCATAGTGGAGAATGCGCCATCAAAGCCCAAACCGAGGAAATAGGCGGTTTTTAGGGTAATCTTTTATATGTTTATATCGTAAGTTGCTGTGATAAAGATGAATCTGCTTACAAGGGTGGTCGTTGCTGCGATCGTGATTGCGGCAATAATCGCGGTCGGCTATTTTGCATCCCAGAGCATAGGCTTCGGGCAGCACGTGACGGAGAGCCAGGCAATCTCCCTTGTCACAAAGGACCTGCAGAATTCAAACACGAACACAAACGTCCAGATAACAAATGTCTCCCCTTCAGTGTGCGCAGGATGCGCGGGAAGCTGGCACATAGTCGCATCCGTGACGATAAACTCGACAAGTCCGTGCCCGACTTATGCGGCATACTCGTTTGACTATCCAAAGTACGGGTTTGTCTACAGGGTCGACAACCTCTACACAAGCAACTGCGTAGTCTACGGGCTCGAACAGAACAGCAGCTACCTAATCGCATCCGCACCTGTAGCGATCGCAAGGTCTTACGGCCTTGGGAATGCAAACATAACAGCATTCGTTGGCAAGTACGGATTCAACAACGTCGTTGTGCGCGCATCCTTTGCCCAATCGCTAATAACCTCCTACACGACATACAACAATGTCTGGGTAGTGAACTACACCGACCCCGGGACACCGGCTTACGTGTTTGCTGCAATAACCCAGAAGGGCGGCAACCTGATCACAGCGTATACAGCTAGCCACTGACTTCCCTTTGCAGGTACGCCACCTTGTAATCCCTTCCGTGCCTATTTATCGAGTCCTCGCTTATTCCGGTCTCCTCAAACCCGTGCTTTTTGAAGAACATGATAGCCTCCTTGTTTGCCTCTGCAACCTCCGCCACGACCCTGCCGATTCCCAGCTTCGGGCATCGTTCAAATGCCCTGGCGAGCATCTTCCCTCCAAGGCCGCCCCTGCGCTGCGCCTTCTCTATTAGAATCCCTATCTTACCATAGCTGCCCATAGAAACCACCTCGCACTCCCCCACAATCCTGCCCTCATCAACCGCCACAATGTCGACTGCGCCCCCAACGCCAATCGCCGCCATCTTGATCCCGAAGAGCTTATCCAGCTCCTGCTCCGTCGGCTCCTTCTCGTACCACATTGCAAGGCTTGACTCCCTGTAGACCTCCCTAATCAGCCTGCCTACCCCATCCCTGTCCTCGGGCACAAGGTCTCGTATCTCCATCCAATATGATTTAAAGCTTTATTTCTAATATCTATCCGTTCTTATGGCGATATCGAAGGCGACTGTCAAGAAGATGCTCAAGGAGGCGGGCGCATGGAGGGTGAGCGAATCCGCGGCGCTTGAGCTCACAAGGCACCTGAACAAGTACGCTTATTCTATCGCTGCAAAGGCGGTCAAGCTCTCGGCCCATGCGAAGAGGAAGACAGTGGAGAAGTCTGACGTAGAGCTTGCCAAATGATCATGCAAGCGGTATCCCGAATAGCCTCAGAAGCGTGAGCACCGCAACCGCCGGCAGCCCGAATAGGGCCGTGACGACTATTATCGGCAGGTTTATCGGTATCCCTATGTTGAATATGAAATTGAGGAGGAATATCGATATCAGCCCCACTATGCTGTTGACGATCACTCCGACAATGAGCTTGCCGAGCTTGAATATTACGTATAGCACCACTATGGCGGCTATTATCACAACTATCTCGGAGGCTATCTGGGAAGGGAGCACTGCGAGAAGCGCGGCAGGCAGCAAAAACATCCTTATCAGAAGGGTTATATACCACGAAATTTAATAATCTATCAGTGGTGTGCGGGTGGCTTACCATCTTTTGATGGAGGAAGCTCTTCCCTTGGGAGCGCATGTGCGCATCTGCGCATATTGCCTAAGGCAGTGACCTGGAGCAGAAACGATACCGCTGCGCGCTATAAGCTATGACAATACGAGCTGCGCGGTGCGGGTGAAACGGCCAGGGATGTGCGCGAGGATCATGCAAGGCAAAACGCCGCTTAGTCGAATGCCACCTAAAACAGAAGGAGGGCTACGGCACACC
>JAGWGY010000035.1 GCA_028867115.1 Microcaldota archaeon | reverse complement strand
AACCCTAACAGCCTTCTCAGCGCGCTCAACGCATCCTACACCATACAGCTCTTCAACCTCGGCATGATACTGCTGTGCGTCATGGCGGGGATACTCCTGCTGATACTCGGCAGCGGCACAAGGGCATTCTACTCCGCAGGCGTGATAGGGACGGTGATACTCATAACGATCAGCAGCGAGTACCTAAACAGCAACTACTCATCCACAATACTCATCGAGACGATAATCTCGCTGCTCGACATAGTCTTCCTGGCATACGGGAACATGAGCGCGGCAACCGTGTCTTACTCGACAGACATCGGCCCTGTCGACATAGAGTGGCCAAGAGTGGAAGCGGTCTGAAGACAAAAATAGGTGCTAGATTTTTATAACAAGTATGTTACATATTTCATCCATTCATGCTCAAGAAGGTAAATCAATATGATGGCAAACCAAAACCAGACGCAGTCTAAAACTGAGGAGAGGAACCTGGACAGCAGGCTCACGGAGATAAACGGGAAGCTCATAAACGGGGCAATCCTGATAAGGGACACGGGAATCGAGCCCATAGAGGCTGCCGACAGGATGAAGTCCGCAATGAATGAACTTTTCAAGGTCAGGCAGGAGCTTGGCAGGAAGGGCAAGGCGCTCACAAAGATAATACCGACAAGAGGAGCAGACGGGAGCGTACGGTGCATAACGGGGATCGACCCGCACTACGGGGCGATATTTGCAGCGATAGTTCGCGATGGAGACAAGAAGGTCGGGCTGCTATTGCAGATAGAGCAGAAGGGGGACATCAAGGTGAAGGTCTCTAAGAACAAGGCGAAGGAGCTGCTTGCAAGGCACGCGCCTTGGATGCGATAGATCGCATTCGAACAAATGCGCAATAAAGCTATTTAAAGCGCGAAAACAGACTCTATTCCGGGGGTAACACGGACAATATGACTAAACAGAAGGCCGACAGCGAACGCCCAACACAGGGGGTCGGGCTCTCTACTCGCAACGTGCTTGACGAGCGCTACAACCTGCTGATACAGCTGATCAGGTCGCACTACACAGGGAACAACCGCGAAAAGGCAAGCGCGCTGGAATCCATGGGAAGCGTGGTCAGGGACATAGAGCAGATGATTAACGGGAAGGAGAGCGCCAGCCATACCCACTGGATGACGAAGTGGTATGTCGCGTACCACACCCAGAGCACGCCTGTTGAGGCTGCGCTAGTTCTGAGGATGGAGAGGGGCGAGTGGAAGTGGCTGCTGTTCAAATCCAAACCAAAACCCGAGGTGACAGACAAAAAGAAGGAGGTAGAAGAGTGGTTTGAAAGCAAGGGGATAGATGGCGTTCCCAGCGCCATGAACGCGGTAGTCGATATAATAAAGCAGAGCATCAGGAATGGGGAACTTGAGCTCTACAAGATAAAGAGGACCGGCACCTCAAGCAAGGTCTCGCGCAAGCTCGAGGAGGATGTGATGCGCGACAAGCGCTCGATAGGGTTTTCAACAAGATTTTAGATGGTGTTTATGGAAAGAAAAGCAGATTACGGAAGCCACGATTTCGTGGTCCTTTGCTACCTCGCGCAGGAGAAGCACAGCACCGAGAGGAACATAAAGGTGGTGCTCGGGCTGGAGAGTACTGATTCAAAGATGCTATTCGGCAGCCTGCTCCGCGACAGGCTTGTGGCAAGGATAGAGCCAGGAGTGCTCTCGATAACGGAGAGAGGTATGCAAAAGTACATCGAGTTCAATCAGGAAAGGGGCCAAGAGCCCGTAGCTTAGAATAGCTCACTTGAACCTGATGGTGTCAAGGTCCATAGGCGCGCGCGCCTCTACCCTGAGCCTGTTCGCTATCCCCCTTGCAAGGTCCTCGCACTTTGATTCCTCTCCGTGCATCGTGAACACCTTCTTAGGCGTAGGCCTTATGTTCTCGACGAAGCTCATAAGCTGCCTGCGGTCGCTGTGCCCTGAGAATCCCTCCAGGTTGTGCACCTGCATCCCCACCTTGTAGCTCTGCAGCTTGCCGTCCTCGTTTGGAAGCGGCACCTCCTTCAGGCCTGACTGAATCCTCCTTCCAAGAGACGAGACGCTGTTGTATCCGACGAAGAGCAGCAGGTTCTTTGGATCCTCGCTCATCGCCTTGAAGTATTCTACGCTCACGCCGCCGTTCATCATTCCTCCGGATGCGAGCACAACGGCAGGACCCTTCTCTACTATCTCGTTGCGCTCCCCCTTTGCGACCTCGAATATCTCGCTCTCGAACGGCGAGCGGTTGCTGAGTATCCTGTGCTGGAGGTTTAGCTTTAGGTACTCGGGGTAAGCGGTGTGTATTGCGCTTGCCTCAAGGAGCATCCCGTCAAGGTAGATCGGAGCCTCGAGCTTGTACTTCGGGTTGTTTGCGAAGTAGCTCTCAAGCACCAGCATTATCTCCTGCGCCCTGCCGATAGCGAAGAGAGGGATCAGCACCTTTCCGCCGTTCTGTATCGTGCGGCTTATCGCATTCACGAGGTTCATCTCCGCCTCCTGCCGATTTATCGTGATGTCGCTGTGCATCCCGTTGGTCGCCTCTATGAAGAGGGAGTCTATCCTCGGGTACTTGGTATCAGCCGGATCTAGCAGCCTTGTGAAGCCGAACTTCTGGTCTCCGCTGTGCACAATGTTGTACATCCCCTCGCCGATGTGGAGGTGCACCGAGCTGCTCCCCAGTATGTGGCCTGCGTTGTGATAGGTAAGCTTGATCTCGTCGGTCACGTTGGTGACCTCGTGGTAGTCCCTCGTTATTACGTGGGAGAGCATCTTGCGCACGTCCTTCTCGTCGTACAGCGGCGTGCCGCCGCTCCTCTGCACAAGCTTGAGGTAGTCGAAGTGAAGCAGCGCTATTATGTCCCTTGTGGGCGGCGTGCAATACACCGGACCCTCGTAACCGAACTTGAACAGGTACGGCACGAACCCCGTGTGGTCCATGTGCGCGTGCGTCAGTATCACAGCGTCAAGGTCGTTTATCGTGATGTTCGCGCTGTCAAGGTACGGGAACGCCTTGTTCTCATCGCTGCCCTTGTTCGCATCCAGCCCCTTGACCGATGGCTCAGGGCTCAGGCCGCAATCGATCAGCACCTTTGAGTGGTTGGTCTCAAGCAATAGCGAGCTCCTGCCCACCTCCTTGAATCCTCCGAGCGCAGTGGCCTTTATCCACTCGCTCTTGAGTATTGGCCGGTTTATCCTCTTGCCCACGTTGGTCAGGAACTTCTTTCTGAAGTCGCTCTCCTTGAGCAGCATCTGCCTGACCCCCTTTATCACGTCGCTGTTCATTGTTGGGATCCTAAACACCCTCGGGACCCACCTTGTTGCGATAACTATGCTCTTTAGCGTAGAGCCCCCCTTTCCTATCACGAGACCCGGCTTGAGCGCCTCCAGGTATACCTCGCTGAACTCTTCGACGAACCTGATCCCCTCCTCGTTCACCCCCGCCTCCTTTGGGACTATCTCGAGGATCTTCGCCTTCGCCTCCTCAGGGGACATCAGCTTTGACGCCTCGCTGCGGATTATCAGCTTCTTCTTCACTGTGGCGCTGATGCTCTTCACAACGTTCTCCTCTGTGAAGATGTGCGCTATGTCGCGCACGTATATCGCAATGTCGGGGCCTTCGTACTCCGCCTTTATGAATCCGGCATCCTTTGGGATGAGTTCCTCTATTGTATGAAGCACGCTCTTGCTTGACTGCTGCTTCTCCTTCTGCTCTTCGTTCAATAAACCACTAAATCAGTAATCGTAAGGCTCGGGTGATTGCACTGCCTCCATGGTGCACGGTCCTCATTTTGTACCCACACAAAATTCAACAAACTGGCCAAGCGCTATGATGCACTTACTTTGCAATCTGCTCCACTTCCTGCTGCGAGAGCTCCTTGAATCCCGTCTTCGTAATTATCGCAAGCCTTATCCTGTCTCCGGTCGCCGTGTCTCGCTTCATCGCGATCTTGAGCGCCTTGACAACGTGCTTTGTCATGTCGGTCGTAGTCTTGGCCTTCTCGTAGACGTCCTCCAAATATCCAAGCGCAACTGGGGATCCGCTTCCGGTTGATGTGAACTTCGACTCCTTGATGTAGCCGCCCAGCGGGTCGAGGCTGTATAGCTCCGGCGTTCCGCCGTTGAATCCGCCTACTATCAGCTGCACCATGAAAGGCATCATCTTGTTCTCCTGGAGTACGATCGAGAGGAGCGATGTTGCCGCGTTTGGAGAGAGCGGCTTGCCCTCGTTCATCTTGTAGAGCTCGTTCTGGGCCTTGAGCATCTTTGTGAGGTACTCCGCGTCCCCTACTCCGCCTGCGATCGTCATCGCAAGGTTCTCGTCGATCCTATTTATCTTGATCGCCTCAGAGCTTGCAAGGAAGGTGTCCATGCTCGCGCGAGAATCCGCGCCTAGCACTATCCCGTCGTTGCATACGACTCCCACGGTTGTCGTCCCCTTCATTATCCTCTCTGATATATCCTTATAGTCCACTCTCATACACCTAGATTATCGCCTGTTTTAGGTAAAAGAAGCAATAAAACAAAGAAAAACTCCCTGCCCTTTGTCTATACTATTAAGCTACCGTTACCTATAAAAGACTTAGCGCCCTCCAGCGCCTCCGCATAGGCAAACGTCCTGTAAACCTTCGTGATCTTCACGCGGTAGCTCTTGCCGATCCTGGTCTTCGTGTTCTTGATGAAGACAATCAGGTTCTTTATCCGGCCTATGCCTTCGTTGTGGGGGTTCTTTGCCGCCACCTTCACTTCGTATATCTCCCCTTCGTTCAGGATTTCTTCCATCTATACCACTCCCTATTTCTAAACTGTGCCTTGAATGGAAGTTTCCGATTGGAGTATTTAAAGCTAATCTCCAAGATTGGAGAATGACGAAGTCAAATTTGCCGACGTCAAACTGAAGAGGGTTCACTTCGGGGTGATCGTTATGTTCTCTATCCCGAAGTTGATGTACGGGTCGTTAGGGTCAGCGGTTGAGTTCGGCGCTATGAAGAAGAGCTCGTTGCGCCCAGAGTTTAGCGTCAGGTTTGCGCCAAATGTGCGCATCGCTCCAGGGGAGAGCACAAGGGTCGCAACTGGCGATGGCACTGTGCTTGTCGCCACAGGGTTTAGGTATAGGTAGAGCGGCGAGTCCTGCTGGTAGGATGATGCGAGCATCGCCATGTGAACGTTCTGCGCCTTCGGGGACCAGATGTCGATCGCCCTCACTGTAGAGCCCCAGAATATGCTGCTGAATGTCGCATTGCACGAGGACTGCGACTGGCAGAGCGCAAAGCCTGGTATCCATGAGCCTGAGCCCGCTCCTATAGAGGGGTAGGCGATTATGCTGCTTGAGAGGTTTAGGTTCTGTATCGCGTTAGAGGTCTCGAATATTATCGAGCTGTTGTCGTTGTACGCCTCGTGGCCGAACACCGACCTCATGTATGAGTAGAGCTGTACCAGCTGGCTCTGGTTGTATGCGCTGCGCAGTATCGAGACGAATGCGGTGTTGTAGTTCTTGAGCCAGAAGAGCGTGACCTTGGTCGAGTTCTCATTTATCGGGCTCGGATAGATGAAGCCGTACCCGCTGAGAAGGTAGGACGATGAGACCGAGAGCGGGATGGAGAGCTCGGGCAGCTCCTGGGTGCTGTTTATCCTCGATGTGTAGCCGCTTATCATCGGCTTTTGGAACGCGGTCTGATAGTACATCGCAAGCCCGGCATAGAGG
>JAGWGY010000034.1 GCA_028867115.1 Microcaldota archaeon | reverse complement strand
TCGAAGCTGCAAAGAACCTCTCTGCAGCGAAGGAGCTGCATATTGTGTCTGCCCCTACAACTGCGGCGATAGGTGGCGTAAGGGCGGCACGTAACCTTATTGGCGGTCGGGGAGTAAACAGGGTCAGGGACTTCAAAGAGATGCACGATATGCTATCAAGAACCCAGGGAACTGTCTACCTGGGGGAAGAGACTGACAAGGAAGGCAATAAGACCGGTGCGAAGTTGTTTGCAAAGAAGATAAGCGCAAAGAAGGCGCTTGATGAGTGGAAGAAAAACAACTATACTCCATGACCTCCGTGCTCAAAATACGCAATACAAACTGCAAAATTAGTGGATAAATAAAAATAAACCTACTCACTTACTCTTCGTCGTCGAAGTCTTCGTCCCCTTCGGAGAAGTCTTCATCCTCTTCGTCTTCAAAGTCATCGTCTTCGTCGTCTGTGTCCTTTGCCATTGTTAACACCTTGCATCTATACTAAACAAATACTTATAAAAAGGTAATCATGGGCCTAGAGCCGTCGTCTGCAACCATTTAAATATTATGAGATACAAATCAACTTTGGATCCTTTTTGGGCTCTTGGCTCAGTAGTAGAGCGTCCGCTTTGCAAGCGGAAGGTCGCGGGTGCGATCCCCGCAGAGTCCATCTCATATTTTAAATCACAGGGGAGTCAGCCCGAGAAAAGGGAGGGGCAAATCGGGCATACCAAGCAATTTATGCCTTATCATGGCATTCTGTTCAATGGCGGCCGCATCACAGCCTGCTAGTGGCAAGAATGTGAAGTTCCAATCTGCAATAGAGTACATAATGACCTACGGGTGGGTGGTGCTGATAGTCGCAGTCCTGCTTCTCGCAGGCTTCCAGCTTGGCATATTCACCACAACAAACTTCTACGGCAACGTGTGCGTTGCAAGCACCTCCTTCTTCTGCTCAGTACCGGTACTGAGCAGCAACGGCAACCTGACACTCAGCTTCGGCCAGGCGACAGGCTCTCCGATAACACTGACGAGCATAGGGTGCTCTAACACAACCGCAGAGCCGGTCTTTAGGCAGTCTGAGAACGTGCCGATGAGCTACGGCACGACCACCACCCTAACGTTCGAGTGCGGACTCTCCTCAAGCAAGATAGGCACCCCATTTTCAGGCACATTATGGATAACCTACAACACCCCGACGCAGGTTACGATGCAGTCGCTTGCCATGACTGTGCAGGCAACAGTCGCCACAAAAGCCTCCCCGGCAGGGCGCACGCAGCCGATATCCCAATCCGCATACGCCGACCTGTCCCACTCGTTCACCGCATCATTTCCATCACCCGTCTCCTCAGGCGACATGATTGTCGCGGTCTTTGCAGCGCGTTTCTCTGGCTCGTGCACCCCTCCAGTCCTATCAGACTCCCTTGGGAATAGCTGGACTACAGAGACATCGGAATGCAATCAGGGAGGGGCGGGCAACAAGTACCAGTACTCATCAATATCCTACGCAACTGCAAGCAGCAGCGGGACAGAGGCGGTTACCGCCTCTACAGGAACCAATCAGGGCATACTCGTAATCTACGACCTCTCCCCTGCCCCCGCATCGATTGTTGCGGCAATCCCGGGATCCGGCATAACCGACCCTGGGATCTACACAACAGGGGAGCTTGGCTTCGCATCAGGATCGGCGCTGATTGCCGGGATATCGGAATCAAGCGGAGGGAACTGCTGCGTGCCCGGAACCGGCTTTAGCATATACGGGGTGGGGGTCGGGTACGGCTCTGAGTTCTCAAACACGATCTCCTCCCCCTCAGATTTCCCAATCTTCCCTACAGACCAGGGCACAAACGGCTGGTCAGAGGTCGGTGCGGCCTTCCAGCCCTAGCCGAGAGCTTCTTACGCGCTCTTATGCCTCCGCACGCCCGACGTATCAAAACGAAAAATGAGTTAGGCATTTATAGGCATAAACAAGGGGAATAAGCGGGGCATATGGAGGAGAAAATTAAGAGAACTATCGTGAGGGCTCCACAGGATGGCGCGAAGGCAGTGCTGCCTGAGAACAAGCTCTCAAAGGACCTTCTTGACGCCGCAAGGGCTGTCGAGCGCCCGCTAAATGCGCTCGAAGCAGACCTGAAGAAGGTTGAGGAGAAGACAGAGTCCGAATTATCGGGCATCGGCGCGGGGGTGGAAGAGGACCTAGATAGCGTAAAGGACTATCTGCTCGTACACAGGATAGTCCCGGAAGGGGATATCGACAAGGTCGCAGAGCACATAGTCAAGAGGGACGGGGACGTGGCAGTGCACCTATCTGACGAGAGCAAGGTGGAGAGCGTGGTCAAGAAGATACACAATCCGCTTATCGCCCTCAACTTAATGAGGATAGCAGGCATTGCCGCAGTCTTCGGCATAGCTGGCGCCCCGGCGCTTGAGCAGGCGTTCAGCAACCAGGCAATTAATGCGGTGCTCAACGTTTTCGACGGCACCACCAATGCGATTCTGCTTGCTGTTGGGATGTCGGGGTTTGCTCTTAACGCAGTCAGGAACCTGAGGAGGAAGAGCCGCCATCTGAAGGAGGAGATAGTGCAGGAGAAGAAGGAGGTTGAGCATGCATACGAGAGCCTCTCAGCAAAGGGAATACTTACAGGGGTTGTTGACAAGGCGAAGCTCATCTGGGTCATCCACCACAACGGCCACAACCTTCTCCCACATGGCACAGGTGCAACAAACTTCTAGTAGTGCCCTCCAGCTTATTTATAACCTTCGGGCGTAAGGGAACTGATGAACACTCTCAATAGGAACAGGATAATCCTGGTGGCATTGCTCTCAGTAGTGGTCCTAGCGGTGCTCGCATACAAATTGGGAATGGTGGGCGTCTTCAACCTCAACCAGATAGCCAGCAAGCAAAACGCGCTGTATGGGATTGGCGACGCCTCCGCATTCAACAAGTCCGCCATGCTCTCTGGCATGTACCCGGACGGCAATGGGTACTGGGTGGAAAATTTCTATTCGGTTGGCTTCTTCCCTATAGGTAACTCCGCAGGGCCGGTGATTGTGCCGATACCTGCAAGATTTGCCAACTCCTCTTTGCCCTACCAGGTCGAGATACGCGTCGAGTATTCAAACACAACGCATGCAATAAAGGAGTACGACGCAGCACTGTTCAATGCTACATACAAGATACCAAATGTCGGCATAGGGGACCTGCTTGTAAGGAACGCCTCATTGGGCAGCTCGGGATTCAGGAAGGTGAACGCATCTTTTGCAGCGGGCCGCTACTTCGTAACAGTATCTGCAATAGGAAGCGCCGTGCACCTAAACCAGAGCTTTGCGCAGGCGGCTGCGCTGCACATCTACTACTCGCTCAATTCCGGCTGAGCTCTCACTCTGCGTTATGCGCATGGGTGTGCGAGGCAGGGTAGAAGTTTATCGCCTTGACGTTTGCGAACTCGCGCAGCCCGTACTTCGAGAGCTCCCTGCCTATCCCCGACTTCTTGATCCCGCCGAACGGGAGGTACGGGTCGCTCTTGACTATGCTGTTTACGAACACCATGCCCACTTCAAGCGACCTTGCGATCGCCTCAGCCTTTTCTGCGTCCTCCGTCCATATGCTCGCACCAAGCCCCAGATCCGAATCGTTTGCAACCCTTATCGCCTGCTTCTCGTCCTTAACCACGATTATGGGCGCCACCGGTCCAAAGACCTCCTCACGCAGCACCCTCATCCTCTTGCTAACATTTGTAATGATTGTAGGCTCGAAAAATGCGCCCTTGCCCCCAATCCTCTTCCCTCCAAGGATTATCCTGCCTCCCTTGTCTGCAGCGTCGCGAACCTGGGACTCAAGAGTCTCGACCTGCTGCGCGTTTGCAAGAGGGCCTATGTCCGTACTCATCTCAAGCGGGTTGCCAACCCTCATCCTCTCCACCTCCTCCTTGAAGTTCGCCGTGAACTGCTCTGCTATCCTCTCCGTCACTATGAACCTCTTTGCCGCTATGCAGCTCTGCCCAGTGTTCTGCATCCTTGCAATCGCAGCATTCCTGCAGGTGAAATTGAGGTCCGCATCGTCAAGCACGATGAAAGGATCATTGCCTCCGAGCTCAAGGACAAATTTCTTGACCATCTTGCCTGCCATCTTCCCAACCTCCTGGCCGACCCCAA
Organism: Microcaldota archaeon; assembly: GCA_028867115.1. Lineage (GTDB taxonomy): Archaea > Micrarchaeota > Micrarchaeia > Micrarchaeales > CABMGC01 > JAGWGI01. Next base: position 1,728 of record JAGWGY010000034.1, on the reverse strand, counting down.
GGCCGCCTGTGACAGAGACGCCATCGATATGGCTGCTCCTTATCAGCGCACCCACGCCCCTGTGGTCAGTTATTACCGTCCTAAACGTGTTCTGCGGGAATCCTGCCTCAACGAACGCCTCCTCTATAGCAAGCGCGCACATTGGGACCGCATTCGAGTGCCGCAGAACGGACGTGTTCCCAACAGTTAGCGCAGGTATTGCGAATCTGAGCGCCTGCCAGAATGGGAAGTTCCATGGCATAACAGATAGTATAGTGCCCAGTGGCTCAAACGCCACCATGTGCCTGGTCCCATCAGAGCTGAGCTGCTCGTCGGAGAGCCACTCCCTGCCGTTCTTTGCGTAGACCTGCGCAGTGGCCGCGCACTTGTCTATCTCTGCAAGCGCCTGCTTTATCGGCTTGCCCATCTCGATAGTGATCAGCCTTGCATACCTCTCCCTGTTCCTCGTGAGGACCTCTGATAGAGAGAGTAGGTGCCGTGCCCTTGCATCGACGTGCTCATTGCCCCACTCCTTGAACGCTGCCCTTGCAAGCTTTGCCACGCCGACTGCAGCCTTTCGATCGAAAACCTCAAACTCACCGTTTACTTCCTCTGTCGCAGGATTGACCGAGTTTATTTTCATCTTACCCCCAAAACAAACCTAATATACCTGTATGTTCATCTATTAATTATTTGCCCAAAGGGAGTTTACATGATGCCAAACATAGACCCAAAGACGCTAAAAACGATGATGGCAAGGATGGGGATAAAGAGCAGGGAGATTCCCGCAATCAGGGTTGTAATCGAAGGGAGCGAGAAGGACATAGTTATAGAGAATCCCCAGGTGATGAGCATAGAGGCCCAGGGCAACCTCTCCTTCCAGATAAGCGGGAACGTCACAGAGCGCGAGAAGCAGCAGCAGGTCGAGATAAGCGAAGATGATGTCAAGACCGTCCGGGAGCAGACTGGAAGCGACGAACAATCCGCGCGGAAGGCACTAGAAGAGACGAACGGGGATATCGCAGAAGCAATAATCCGGATAAAGGGAGAATGATCAGACCATAGTGAAGAGCTGCACAAAAGGCACATCCGCCACCATGCGCACATCCGCTTCTCCGACCAGCCCCTTGTCCATCATTACCTTAACCGATTGCTTTCCCACAACGTTGGCCGAGTAAATCGTATCTATCACTATGGAAGCCTTCGCCTTCTCCTCGCTGAGCAGGTCTCCCTTGTAGAACTCTGCGTATGTCTTGAGGTCTAGTTCCATCTTCCCTTCAGTGAGAACTTTGCCGAGGAGCTCCTCATCGCACATCGCAATCAGGTCCCCCTTCTCAGCCTTGTGGACCTTGAAGTATATCATGCAAACCAACTCTAATAACGCTCCAATATTTATATTAACTCTCACTAATTCCCTTCTGTGCCGAGGTGGCGGAATCCGGTAACGCGCCAGACTCGAGATCTGGTTTCCGCAAGGAAGTTAGGGTTCAAATCCCTACCTCGGCGCCATTCATTTCCTGCTTCTGCCGAACCTGTGCCCTATTGCGAGCGGTATGATAAAAGTCGTTATGTAGTATACGAAGACGTCCGGCTTGTAGTAATCGATGGAATTGAACAGCTTCACTATGAAAAGATAGTCAAAAACAACCGCTACACAAACCCATACTGCCGCCACGAGTAAATAGTACCTCATCCTCCCTGACCGATTCCTGAACCTGAGGTAGGCGATCAGCAATGTCAGGGGCGTCA
>JAGWGY010000033.1 GCA_028867115.1 Microcaldota archaeon | reverse complement strand
CGTGCGCGTCCATCCTTCCCTTCCTCTCTAGAAACAGCTTCTCCTCGAGAGCCTCTGTCTCCTCGTTGTTTAGTATCAGGCCGTTCATGTGGTTGCTAACGAATTCGGGAGTGTGCCTGCTGTTTAACATCAACCAGCATCCCTCTCCGATGCGAACATAGCTTCCTATCTTTACGGTCGTGTGGTTGAGGGAGAACGCAATGAGCCTCACCACGCCGCTACTCCTGGAGTTCTTCCCTATCTCGATGTGCTTGAATGATCCGGCAGGCTTGTCCAGGTAGACCTCGGACCCGAATGCGTTGCTGTAAGTGAGCTTGAAAAAGAAGTTTGCCAGTCCCGGGAATATCGAATAAAGGTCGGCATATATGCTAGCCAGCGCGGAATTCTTATTCTCGGAAAAGTCCCTCTTTGCCATATTCTAACATCCCATTTTGTGTATAAAAAGACAGCGCTCACTCTTTTGCGGCGCGCGCCATCATCCTTGCGATCTCCTTGTGGTGGGAGATGATGTTGTGCTTCTCGTGCCTGTCCTTTTCGACGTCAAACATCACGTCGTCCATCCCGTTGCCAAAGAAGTGTATCAGCTTGAGGTTCTTGTAGTACACTGCAGTTGCAAACGTGTTGTGGTGCTTCTTTATCTCAAAGAGCCTGTTCAGATAATCGGACTTGTACTTTAGCGCCTTTATCTGGCTGACGTCATTTGGGTTGAAGATATCCGTCCCAGTATGGTCGGAGAAGACGAACCTTGCGCACTTTACTTCGGCATCAGGGGCGAGCTTCCCGCTCGCAATCCCGATTATGTGGTTGTATAGCGCGCTGATTGCGACAGTGTCCTTCACGACCTTTGTGCGCCGTACCTGCTTTCCGCCGACAAAGCGTGCGATCACAAGAGGCACCCTGGAGACGTCGTTGTATGGGAACATGCCATGGTACATCAGATCATGCTCCAGGAACGCCTGGCCGTGGTCGCTTCCGATGATCACCACCGCGTCGTCGAGAATGCCGCGCTCCTTGAGCGACTTGAGCAGCTCGCCCACCTTTGCATCGATGTACTTGATGCGCTGCTCGTATCCCTTCTTCAGCGCATCGATCTGGCGCAGGTCAGTCTCGTCTGTCAGGTAGAGCCACCTGTTCTGCTCGACCCCCTTCTCGGTCGGGTAGCCCTCGTGCGCCTCGATGTAGTTGATGAACAAAAAGTTGTTGTTCGGGTTTGCCCCGTCAAAATACTTCCTTATCGCGATGTTGGTCTCCCGCGCGCCTGTATCGAGCCTCTTGCTGTGCGCTAGGAACTGCGCTCCGCCAAGCTCCTTTATGTATGCCTTTACAAGCATATCCACTATCGGCTTTGGAAGCGGCAGGTTTGCAGTGCTGGATACAAGCAAATCGCGGATCTTCGAGCCTGCAAGCGCTCTGACAACGGCCTGCCTTATCGTCTGCTTCTCCTCGTGCAGCTTGAACTCGTGGACATATGAGAACCCACCGGCAAGGCCGGTCACCCTCGAAACAAGAGCGTTGTTCGAGAAGAGAGAGCTGCTGTACCCGAGATACGACAGCACCTTTGCAAGGGTTGGGGTCTTATCGTCAAGGTACTTGACTGCGAAGTAGTTCACATTTGGATCCTTCTTCATCGGATCCTCAAGGAACTGCTTCATCGATCTCACCCTGTTTCCTGTGAAAAGTGAAGCGTGGCTCGTAAGGGTGTATGTACCGTCTGAAATTGCGTTCTCGTAGAGCGTCCCGTTTGCGGCGAGCTCGCGGATTGCCTTTGTCTTTACCCACCCGCCGTAGATGTCAAGATAGTCCGCCCTTAGGGTGTCGAGCATCACGAATATTATGTTCGGCTTCTTCAACATGTAAAACTAAGATTTATCTAACTAAGAACATAAAAATAATTCGCTTAAAACACAGATTAGCAGAATCCTATGTTATTAACTTGTCAGAGCATATTCTGCACAGGAAGATTGCTTTTTCTGATTTATCAACCTCTTTTGGCCTAACCACTCTGCCAATTACCACACCACAGTCTATGCAGAATAGGTATTGTGACTTTTCCCCTTTTTCTAGTCTAAGGGTACCGTTTGGTTGTTTATTCATTAATCCACTTTTTAGAATTAAATAAGCCTATAATGGCCATGATGGGCAATGAGAATAACATTATTATGAAAATGATAGGAAATAGAATAGCTACCAGATATGTTGATTTTAGCGTCATCATAATCTGATATAATACATCATAATAATATTTAAGTATATCTAAGTAAACTTAAAGTTTACTTTTAGATAACTAGAATATATGATTTTTCAAATAAACCTTGATGAAAACCAGGAAGTTTGATCTTGTCCAGCTAGTCATACAGCCCTATGTCCTAAAGATCCTTTACGCCTTAAATGAGCCTAAAAGATTTAGCGATTTACTTAGGACAGTAAAAAATAGAAGGACACTATCAATAAAACTATTGAAATTACGCAAATACGGGCTTATTGGGTATTTCCCGATGAAGATTAAAGGCAGGTATGCAAACTCATACATAATTTCCGAAAAGGGTAGAAAATTGGTAAACAAACTGGAGAAATTTTAGTATTTTGAGGAGATCTAAATCTGAAGTAATATAAAAGCAAACTCCGATATGATAATATATGGATATGCCCGATTTTGATATCGATAGGGCAACCTTCGAGCAGCACAGGATGAAGGGTGTTTCCCAGGACTGGGAGTTCGGGGAGCTGCTGCGCGAATGGGGAAGCGAGCCGGTCAGGTTTTCCCTTGAAGTTGGCGGCAGAAGGGTTGCGGTGCAGGCGCGCAGGGAGAGTTTTGGGCCGATGCCTGCGATGTATGTCGGGATAGGGCACGAGCTGCAGATGCCACAGGAAATTGCGGACTCGATAATAAGGACCCTGGCAGGCGGCTGCTCAGGACCGACGATATTGCAGGTCGACTGCGTAAACCAGCTGCACGGCGGCTCTGGGGTGGTCTATCAGGTTCCACAGCTTATAATCAGCCTGCAAGGCGAGCCGAATCCCAACAAGAAGAGGAGGCAGAACATCAGGAAGGCAATCGCTGCAGGAGTTGCGCAGGGATTCATGTCCGATTCGGAGCTAGAGATGGGCCATAGGATGTCAAAGGAGTTCGGGGAGAAGCACGGGATAAAGTCGATGTCTCTTGCGTTTCTCAAGAGGGCTCACGCATCTCGCCTCGCCAAGATATTCACTGTGAAGCTCGGCGGGGAGATCGTAGGCTTTGAGGTGGTGCTGCTCGATAAGGAGCTGCTGAAGACATATTCATGGCTTGCAGCATGGACGGACAAGGGACTTGAAGCCAACGCGCCGAGCCTTCTCACCTGGGAGATAATAAAGTGGAGCAAGCAGAACGGCTTTCGGGAGTTCGATTTCGGGGGGATCGGGTTCGAGACTGAGAAGAAGCGCAACATCGCCTTCTTCAAGGAGTCGTTCGGAGGGGAGCTCAGGCATTATAGGTCGCTGAAGAGCGTCGGCGTATACGGAATGGATATTCCAGCGCTCTATAGGCTGATAGACTTTTCATACCACAGGATCTACATGCCGATGCACGACCGCAGGCAGGTTTGAGTTGATAGGATGGACGAGCTGAAGTCTGTAAAGTACGGGGAGATAAATGTCAGGTACTACGAGGACGTCGGGATAGGGGGGATGGATTTTGGCCAGGACTTTATCCCTGCCGTAAGGCAGAACTTCGGGAAGGTTGGCAGCATCTGCGACTTTGCGGCAGGGAACGGCTTCATCGGGTTTGCGCTTCTTGCAAACGGCCTGTGCGACCGCCTATGCCTAACCGACATGAATCCCAGGGCGATCGAGGCGTGCAGGCAGACGGTGAAGGAGAACCGCCTTGAAGGGAAGGTGACTATCTATGAGTCGGATGGGCTAAGGGATGTCCCGGCATCGGAGAAGTGGGACCTTGTGGTCGGGAACCTTCCGCACTACAATGGCAGCGAGGAGCAGTACCGCAAGGACATAAAGGCGATCGACCCAGACTGGACGATACATAGGCAGTTCTACAGGGACGTCTCATCCCACCTTAGCGATAGGGGCGCCGTACTGATAGTTGAGGACCTCAAGGCGAGCAGGCCGGAGATGTGGAGGAAGATGGTAGAGGAGTCCGGATTAAAGTTTGTCAAGACGTTCAAGCACAGGATGATCAGGTACCCGGGAGGCAGCGCGATAAGGAGCGCGACAGTCTCAAAGCCGCCCTTCTACAAGCTGGTCATAGCAGGGATAAGGTGGGCGATGAACCCCACATACCCATTTTATTTTGTGTGGAGCGCAAGGAAGTGATCGGTTGGACATCGCCATAGTCAACATAATAAAGCCAAGGAAGGACAGCGGCGATGGGATAACCGAATACGCATACAGGCTGCACCAGGGGCTTGCGCGCAGGAACGGGGGCAACCATGTTGACCTGATCTATGCGCTTGGGGAGTCGAAGCGCAACAACATGGCCGGGCTCATTTACGCAAACACGCTCTTCAGGAGGAAGCTGGAATCAGTTCGCATGCACGACTACGACATAATACACATAGTAAACCATGAGATAGGGTTTGCAGCCGGGATATTCCAGCAGAGGACCAATGCGAAGATCGTGACAACGATACACGACACCATCCGGTTCACAAACGAGTTCCACAAGGGGCTCCTGCAGCATACTTACAACATGATCGTGCGCAGGAGCATAGCAGATGCTCTGAACTACTCCGACATGGTGCTATTCAACTCAACGCAGACAAGGGAGGATGTGAAAAGGAGGTACTTCCTCCCAAAGAACAGCCTTGTGACCCCCGAGGGGGTGAAGGAGGAATTCCTCAGCACGAGGGTAGGGCAGAAGAGGCAGGGCAGGGAGTTCACGGTCGGATACGTTGGGGCGCTTGCACATCACAAGAACGTGATGATGATACTCGAGGCCGCAAGGCTATTGAAGGGCAGGCCGATCAGGTTCCTGATTTACGGGAGCGGGACGGAGAGGGATGCGCTGCTCAGGTACAAGAGGGAGCACCGCCTTGACAACGTATCCCTTATGGGCTTTGCTCCTGAGCACATGCTCATCAAGATCTACGACTCGTTTGACATGTTCGTCTTCCCGAGCAGGTACGAGGGCTTCGGATTCCCGATACTCGAATCGCAGGCAAGGGGGGTGCCTGTCGCCGTTTACAGCAAGGGGAGGATACCCGCAGAGACAAAGGAGTACTGCCTCGAGGCCGCAAACGCGGATGAGCTCGCCTCCATAATAGAGAAGCAGCGCCAGGAGGGGGCCAGCGGAAGGCTCCGCACGAACATGATCGCGCACGCAAGGAGCTTCACATGGGAGAGGACGGTGAAGGAGACGCTAGATGCGTATAAAATTGTTGCAGGGAGATAAGTAACGCAAGCTTTGTGGTTTTTTGGCCAGGGATGGATCAGCGGGTAAGCACTTTGGCAGGATCCTTACGGCCGAGAACCTGCTGTTTGCCGCGCTTCTGCTGATAATCGCTGCGGTAACGATATACTACAGGGTCCCGCTGCTCAAGTTCTACGGGTTCTACGAGCCCGACGGGTTCTACCATTATGCGGTTGTCAGGGCGGCGATCAACGCCGGTTTCGCCGTGCCACACGTGCTTGGGATATCAGGGTATCCTGCGCACGCTGCGGTGACTGAGCCATCCGGACTGTATTGGGTGACGCTGTTTCCATATGCGATACTCCAGTACGCAGGTGTGAGCTACTACACGGTGATGCGGCTTGTGCCGGTGCTGTTTGCGATACTCGACATAATCGGCGCGATCTACCTTTTAAGATACTTTAACAAGGACAGATTCCTTGCGGTGCTCGTCGGCGCGTTCATCGCGCTGAGCATGGGCGATGCTTCGCGCACGAGCGCAACGATATACAGGGGCGACGGATTCGTCACCATATTCGTGATACTCGCGCTCATATTCATGCTTC
>JAGWGY010000032.1 GCA_028867115.1 Microcaldota archaeon | reverse complement strand
GCAAGCTTCCCGGATATCTCCCGATCGTCGTTGCTGCCCTCGCTCATCTCCACCGCCTTCTGTTTTATCCATCCCTTGTCCTTCGTCCTCATCGCAGCCGCACTCCTTGCCTCCCTGCTTTTGCCAAACAAGATTACATGCTGGAGATCCTTCTCCCCGAGCCTTGAGACGGCGTCTTCGACCACTATGGGGTCCCTGCCCCATGATGCAACCTCGCAGAATAATTTATCCCTGTCCTCCTTTGCAGTCGACCTCAGGATCTGCCATGCGCCGAACCTCAGGTTGGAGAGTTCGGCGTTATAGGACAGATATGTGAGAAACCTGACGTCGCTTATTTTGCCCAGCGCTAGCGAACCGATTTCTATGTCCTTGCTGGCAAGCGCAACTTCATACATCCATAGCTCTATCCTCTCCTTGTATCTTGGATGTTCCTGGTTGATTTTAAGCTCCCTCTGGAAAGCGGCTATCCGTACGACCCTGTTTGGAGCCCCAAGGGCTATCCGTTTGAGCGCATAGTAGTCTGTTGAGACCGCTACCGCCTTGAGCGCAACATTCTCGTCTTTTGCGCGGATTGCTATCTCCTGCAGGGCAAGGGAATTTGAATTATACGACTCAACGTTGCTTACGGAAATCTTGTCGTACCACTCTACCTTCTCCATCCTTCCAAAAAGACCCATACTATCGCTGCAGCTAGTTTCTATTGGCCATTTTTATAGGTTAGCCACCTCTTCGTATAACTTCAACGTCTAAACCCTCTTCACCGGTCCAAGAAGAACACTGTTTAAGACATCCCTTGTGCCTCTGGGTACGAGGCTCTGCCACTCGTCTCCACGGCATATGCGCTCTCGTATTGCGGTACCTGATATGGTCTCCCTGCTAAGATACGGAACTGGAATCGCATTTATGCCCCTTTGCCTAAAGAGCCCTAGGGTAAAGTCGTCATTGGAGAAGACAATGTCGTACCCTGGTATGATCGCATCGACATGATATGTCCACCGCTCATGCGCGCTGACATCAGGGATGTAGAATATCTGCACCCTCCTCATCGAATCCTCGCCCACCGAGAGGGCTATCATCTCCTTTCGCTGCTCTGCGCTGAAAGGGTTCCTCTCGTCGCTTTTGTTAGAGCTGCCTATGCCTATCCAGAGGTTCTCGCACCTCTTTAGCCCGTGCATAACTGCCGCTAGGTGGCCGTTGTGGAATGGCTGGAACCTGCCGATCAGCAGACCGTTCATGCTATCAGATAGGATCAGATTTTGCTCTTAATAATGGCAAGCCATATATTCCATATGCAGGGAAATGCCATCACGCCTTTGCATCGGCCTCCTTTATCGCGCTGTGCAGGCCGTGTATCCAGTCGATCAGCACGTTCGTTCTCCCTATGATCCTCTTCATCCCGGCAGTCATCGGTATCACTGACGTCGTTGGGGAATGCAGCTCAAAGTCCATCCTGTCCGCCATCTCCAGTACGACCTCCCTTGCCGCCTCTGCCCCTTCTGAGTACCGGTCGCGCTTGTGCCTGAACCCCATGTCATCGGTATGCCTGCACCTGAACTCTCCCCGTCCCGGGACAGTGAGTGCGAGTATCCCGTCAGATTCCAGGGTCATGTAAAAATAGATCCCCTTGTAGGTTCCGTGAAGCGAGACCTCGTTCCTCTTGAAGTCTGCCACGCAGCCGATGCCGTTCCGCTTGTTATCGAATCCGCACCTTAGCAGCGGGCTTCTGAACTGGTCTATGAGCGGATGGTCTGTTATCTTCCTGAATGATCCCTTCAGATCCTGTTTGCTCTTGCCGTCGGTCCTCTCAATTCCGTTGTTCGCTATTCCGTTCATGCAATGTTTTATGTCGACGCTTGCTTATATATCTGCCCTGCAAAAGTGGCGTTCGACGAACTAGCCCATCATCCCGAGCTGCCTTCTGATGAACGTGATTGCCTCCTGCGCCCGGTCCTCGTCCCCGGATATCCCTATCGCCTTGAGGACTTCAAGCAGCTCCGTTGTCCCGGCCTCCTTTCCCATTGTGAGCAGGAAGTAATACGCATATACATACACAAGATGGCTCTTTACGCCTGCGACCATCAGGGCGGCTATCAGCTCCTCCCTGGGCTTTACTCCTACCACCCCAAGAAGCTCGGTAACGTTCTCTTTTGTGATCTCCCTTCCCGATAGGCTCAGAAACCCGGCCACATAAAGATACGGCGTGATCTCGGCTATGTTAACGGTTATGTTTGGGTCTGCGAGCAGCTTCCTGAGCTCTGTCTCCAGAAGCGTTGCGGTCAGCTTGGTTACCGTCTCCACTGTTGCTGATGTCGCGATAAGTATTGCGTTTGATTTGCTGTCCCTATCCATGCTCAGCACTGGGATACTTAGGTCTAAATCACTTCTCATCTGAGCACCCGTAGAGCGATTCCAGCATAGAGAGTGCGAGAATCTCGTCTCTTACCGCCCTTATCCTGCGGGCGGTCTGCTCCACGCACTGCTTTCGTATGCAAGCGTCAAACGCGCAGACTATCAGCTCCCTGCTCCCCTTGAAAAGCGCGGCATACTCCCCTAGCTGCTCGACGAGCGATGCGGAAGCGTTGTCGCACACGACTCGCTCCAGCTCCTCCCGTGTCACCTTTTGTTCGAGTCCAGGCAGAAGAAGCAAGCTCTCAAAGCCGCCCCCAATTTGGGTGCCGGAGCTTGCGCTCTTCCATACCTGCCTATATTTCCCCACCAGTATCCCCTACTAGTTCAGCGTCTACTGTACGCCTTCCCGATAGTAATTCCAGTTTTTCTGATATATAAAGCTATTGTGCCAATGACGAATAATCTCGTGCAGTTTACTTGTTTTGGACGAAAACCGTATCAGATGGAGATTATTTTCAAGCAAGTCTAGACTGCTTCTCCGGCCTGCGCTTTGAGGCAAGCTCATGGCGCATCCTGTCCACTACCTCAAGCATCTTGCCCTCCCTCTGTCGGGATACCATCAGGTACACCTGGTCCTTTGTCTGCCTTGTAACAAGAAGGTACACCTCCCCCTTGTACAGCCTGCCTGTCCTCCCCCTCCTCTGTATGTTGCGGATCTCGCTAGGTATCGGCTCATAGAAGACCACGAGGTCGACGCTGGGTATGTCGAGCCCCTCCTCTCCTATCGAGCTCGAGACAAGGATCCTGAACTTTCCCTCGCGGAAATCTGATATCGTCTGTTTCTGGTGCTCCTGCGTTACCCCGTCCTTCTTACCTACGAACGCGCGCGCCTCGACCCCGTTCTTGTTCAGCATCTCCACCAGCATCTTGATCGTAGAGCGGTACTGCACGAAAACGATCATGCTCTTGCCAAGGTTTGCGCCGATTATGCTGATCAGGGATGATACCTTCGGGTGCTCCTCACCTTCTGCCATGGCGGCTTTTGCGAGCTGCTCTGCTGCAATTACGCTAGTATTGTCAAGCAGCGATAGCACCGCCTTCCCCTTCTTCTCCCTCGCCTTGAGAGAGTCTATGTACGAGGTGAACGCATACAGCCCCTCGGTCTCGAGAAGGTCGTATGCGTGTATCAGGTTGAGCAGCTTTGAGTACTGGTGCAGCGCGCCGAACTTGAAGTTCTGCGCCTGTATGCGGGAGATCATGTTCCCCATCTCGATCAGCCTGCCCTTGGGCATGCTCTCGAAGTGCTGGAACTGTGTGAGCCCCATCCCCCTGAGCTTCCCAAGGCTGTCCTCTGCTATCGGGCGCAGCATCGATGCGATGCGGTTTATGGTCGGGGACTTGTCCACCTCGACCACGTGCATGTGCTTTGGCATCACGTACTGGACCACGTCAGGGTCTGTGCTGATCCTTATCTGTATGTCCTCTATCTTGAGGGCGTTTACGAGCTTCTTTATCTTCTCCTTGCTGCTTCCCGGGGATGCGGTTAGCCCTAGCATCTGCACGCCCTTCAGGTCGCACTCGTCCGCGATGTAAGTGTATGCGTATTTCCCGACCGCCTTGTGGCACTCGTCGAATATCGCAAGGCAGAAGTCCCCCATGTCTATCTCTCCCTTCTTGAGCTCGTTTGCAAAGGTCTGCGGCGTTGCGACTATCACGTCTGCGCGCTCCAGCGCCTCTCTCCTCTTTGATTTTGCAAGCGCGCCAGTAAGGAGCAGTATCCTCTCGCCATCTATGCTCAGCGACTCACGCAGCACGGAGTGGTGCTGCTCGCTGAGCGGCTTTGTGGGCGCAAGTATGAGCGCCTTCTTCCCCTTCTGGATGGCGTTGGCGATCGCAAGAGTGCCGATCAGCGTCTTTCCAAGGCCTGTCGGAAGTATCACAAGGGTGTTCATGCCCTCGAAAACCTTCCTTGCAATGTTGAACTGGTACTCCCTGAAGCTGACGTTCTGCAACTTCACCATCTCAACTGAGCTGCCGAGTCCGTACCAGCGGGTGTCTATGCTCTCCTGCATGATTTGCTATCGCAGTCAAGGATTATTAACCCTATAAAGAATCAGGTTTATTCCCCTTCCCTGTACCACACTGTGCCGTCCTCCGTGTCCTCTATCCTTATTCCGAATTTTTCGGAGATCTGCCCCCTTATCTCATCTGACTCGCCAAACTTCTTCTCCTTCCTAAGCACCTCCCTCTTTTTTATCATCGCATATGCCTCGTCTGGTATGGCTTCCTTGTATGTCTCCTTTGTTAAAATGCCGAACACCCCGGCATACTCTATTATCGCCCTTATCGCATCGTCCTTGACGCTCTTCTCAACAGCGCTGTTCGCCTCTGCGAATGCGCGGAGCGAGTTGACCAGGGTGATAATGCCGGAGAGCGCAAGGGAGGTGTTGAAGTCGTCGTTCATCGCGTCCGTGAACTGCGCCCTGAACGATTCTACGAGCGCGGTTACCTCTGCGCTCTGAGGATTTTCGGACTCCGGCATGTTGTAGAACCTGCTGAGCGAGGCGTAGATGTATCGAAGCTTTTTTGCAGCGCTTCTCGCAACCTCGTCCGTATAGTCAATCTCCTTTCTGAAGTGCCTTGAGCAGAAGATCAGCCTTAGCGTTTCGGCATCGCTGCTCTTGAGGAAATCGCGTATCTTCACGAAGTTGCTGAGGCTCTTGCTCATCTTCTGGCCCTTTATGTTCAGCACGCCGCTGTGAAGCCAGTATTTCACGAACGGCTTCTTCCCGTATGCGGCCTCCGCCTGCGCGATTTCATTAGTGTGGTGCGGGAATATCAGCTCGCTTGCACCCCCATGCACGTCATACTGCGGGCCGAATACTGACGCAGTCATTGCCGTGTCCTCTATGTGCCATCCCGGCCTTCCGCTCAGCTCAACCTTCTGTCCATCAAGGACAAGGCCTATCTTCCATTGCGGCTCTCCGGGCTTTGCGCCTTTCCAGAGGACAAAATCATAGTCGTTCACCTTTCCGGGGCGCACCTCTATCCTGTGCCTTCCTATCTCCTTCATGTCCATGCCGGATAGCTTGTTGTAGTCATGGAATTTTGCAACGTTGTAGTAGACATCCTCGTCCAGCCTGTAAGCGTATCCGTTGTCTATCAGAAGCTGGATCTGGTCCCTTATCGCATCTATGTAGTCGTGCGATCTTATGTACTCGCTGACGTCCTCCTTGACGCCGATGCTTTCCATGTCCTCGAGGAACCGTTTCTCGAAGTGCCTCGCAAGCTCGATCGGGTCCTGGCCCTTCTCGTTTGCCCTCGCGATTATCTTGTCATCAACGTCGGTTATGTTCTGTATGTAGTTGACCCTGTAACCGATCTTTCGCATCCACCTGACGATGACGTCGAAGTTTATGTAGTTCTTCGCATGGCCGAGGTGCGCATCGTCGTAGACAGTCTGGCCGCAGACAAACATCTTCACCTCATCGCCGCTCATCGGCACGAACTTTTCCTTCGACCTGGTGAGGGTGTTGTAAACAACAAGAGCGCTTTTTGGGTCTGTGCCTGGAGCCATTTTATCCCGTAAATAATACCAACTTATATCAGAAAGGGTTTTTATATAGTAGCAATAAAATACATCTGCTAATAATGCCGCAGTAGCTCAACCCGGGAGAGCA
>JAGWGY010000031.1 GCA_028867115.1 Microcaldota archaeon | reverse complement strand
ATTCACTATGGGTTTAGCCCGACCTTCCGTTCATTGTGAGGCTCACAAATGCATCGGTGTTGAATACCGCTGCATTTGCAGTGTCAAGGTTGACCAGCCTCACTGCCGCTACTCCCTGCTCATCGTTGTGGACGTCGCCAAGAGCCTGAATCGGGAATGTTCCCTTCGCAGGCGCGCTTGCCGCCTCACCGATGCTCTGCCACTGCAGAGTCGTGACGTTCAGAGTCTGAACCTGCACATCCTGAGGTAGTGCTCCTATCTCATCAAGCTTCACGTTCATCTCAACGCTGAAGCTTCCGCCAAGACCAGCGACGTCAAAGATGACTCTTGACTGGTTTGCTGGCAATGTAAAGCCCGCAAGCGAGAAGTCGCTCAGAGTCGTCATGTTCCTCATTATCTGATCTACAGGGGTCTTGAGGTTCACAGCCTGCTGCTGAGGTATCTGTATGTTGCTAACCGCGCTTTTCACTGCACTTATCTGGCTCGAGAGCGAGCTTATAGTGCTTCCCATGGTTGCTGCCTCGTAGAGTACTATAAGGAGTACTATTACGACTAGGACAACCAGTACACTTTCCATCATGTTTCCTGCCATCCTATCACTGCGAGTAATACAGACTCAAAGCTTTTAAAGGCTCCGCCTATGCCGGCAGCTGCGAGCCTCCGCTGTAGAACCCTCCGGTGTATCCAGGGACTGCGCAGTAAGCAGCGCCTATCTGCACAGGGTAGCTTGGCGCCTTTGTCCATGTCCCTATGCCGCTGCTAGTTATTGGCGCGGAGTAGACAAGCTGCGCATCGGCTGCATTCGAGCTGCCTATGCAGTAGAGGTAGTTGTTGTTCAGAACGCACCCGTCCTTTGAGAACGGAACAGGATACGGTGTTGTGGAGGTCCACGTGCCGATCCCGCTGCTGGATATCGGTGCATAGTATGTCTGGTTCTGGCCTGCCGTCCCTCCGGTCCCCACGCAGTATACGAATCCAGCGCTAACGCTGCATCCTGCGTCAATCATCGCGACTGGGTAGCTGGTCGTCTGTATCCACGGCCCGAAGCCCGTGCTCGAGACCTGCGAGTAGTAAACGTGGTTGAACGGGTAGTTGCCCACTCCAACGCAGTATATCGTGCTGTTGTAGATCATGCATCCGACGCTGTGCCCCATCTCTGGGTAGTCCCTGCCCGATGTCCAGTTGCCGATCCCGCTGCTTGAAACCGGCGCATAGTAAGTCTCGCTCATTGCCCCTGTCTGCGATCCCACGCAGTAGAGGTAGCCGTTGTATGATGAGCATCCCGCCCTGTACATGTTGATTATGTACGGTGTCGTGGACTGCCACGTGCCGATCCCGCTGCTGGATATCGGTGCATAGTAGGTTATGTTGAAAGGCGCCCCCTGCTTGAAGGTGCCTATGCAGTAGATGTAGTTGTTGTATATCGAGCATCCTGCAAACGAGAGCTGGGTTGGGTAAGGGGTTGTCGCAGCCCAGCTTCCAAGCTGCCCGTTCTGGTATATCGGAGCATAGTAGACCTGGTTCTTCTCCGACGTGTCAACGGTCCCGACACAATATATATAATTCGATACAGGAACCGTGCTGTTCACGGTTGTTGTCGACCCTTGCCCACCACCTCCACCTGTACCGGATCCGGAGAACAAAAAGAAATACGCGCCTGCTGCTATTATGACTATTGCGACTACTGCGATCCCGATTATTGCGACTGTTGCTATGCCCTTCATCTATATTACCCTAGTAAGCTCCACTATTAAACCTTCTTGCGTAATCGGCCGATGTCTGGTCGAATGCCGCCCCTGGATACCTTATGAGTATCGGGGAAGTAGTCGAGACCGATGTCAGCACCTCACCGAACTGCATCAGCAGGTCTGATGAGGACTGCGTGTCGTACGTGATCCAGAGGTACCCCTTGAACGCGTTCCCAACCCTGGTCTGGCCACCGAACCCGCACGCAAAGTCAAGGCTGATTATCTGCCCGGTTACAACCGGTATGTCGACAGGCGTGGTGTTCGGGAACGTAGAGACGTTCTGGCTGCAGCCCACTGAGGTTATCACTATCTGGCTTGACACTATCTGCCCGAACTGGATGTTCACAGTCCCAGAGGTGTTCATTATGGGCGTCTGGCAGAAGAAACCAGGCTGGGTTATGCACGTGGGGGTCGGCTTGAATATCCCTATGTTGAGTATGACGACTATTACGATTATCGCGACTATCACTATCCATCCGTATGATATGAGGAACCCCCACCTGTTGTCGCTACCGACACCGGAGATGTCGCCAAGCTGTCCTTTCATGAATATCGCTTAAAGATTGAAGTGCATATATTTATAGCTAATTGTGCCCTCCCGCTAGGCAACGCTTCCAGATGCGAATATCCTGGGGGACTGCTCCCTGAGCAGGAGTATCCGATCTCCCTTCATCGCGGCCATCTGCTTGTCGAGCTTTATAGATGCAATGCCGCCATCGAAAGCCTCTATTGTCGCATTCGAGCGCGAGAAGTTGGAGACAAGGACGTACTGCCCCCCCTCTTTGATCTGCTCGCCACTCACTTTGCTCACATCTAAGATGCACTTGATCGACCCGACCTTCTGAACCCTCTCCTTCGTGAGGATGTCCCCCTTCTCCATGTCCGTGTACTCGATTCCCTTCAGCGCAAGCCCGACCCTTGTCCCTGGATCTGCGGACTGTATGTCGACGTCCTGGCTCTGTATGGACTTGACCCCAGCGACCTTGCCGGAGCTGTGCTGCAGCTCGTCGTGCACCTTCAGAGTGCCGCGCGTCACTATCCCTAGCGCGACGCATCCGATCCCCTTGACAGGGAAGGCGCGGTCTATGTCCACCCTGACAGGTTCGCCAGAATTCGCCTGCGGCCTGGCCGTGATGCGCGCAAGCAGCTCCTCCTTCGGAGACACCTCATAGTCCTTGAGCCCGACTCCCGAAACAAATGATGCGACATCGTTCTCATCAGTGAATATGACGTGCTTGCGGAGCAGCGACGATGCGACAAGCACCTCCCCGAACAGCTTGTCGATGTTCGCAGTGCTTATCAGCACCTGGTCGCAAACGAGCAGTATCTCCGCAACAGCATAGAATTTGTCGTCAAGCGAGCTGGGCGAGAGCCCGACCACAACCTTGCCGTCAACCTTTCGGTTGTGGAAGCTGATGCTCCCCTCGGAGCTGCCCTTGCCGATGAAGTCGGCGAGCTGCTTATCTATTGGTATTGCGACTATCTGGTTCATTTTAGCGCCACAGGTATGTTGATGTCAGTTGACTATTATGTGCCCGTACATGCCAAAGCGCGCCTGGTTCGGGTACGTTGAGACGTAGTAGAGGCTGCCGGTCTTGTTCAGGGTGGCAGTCTCCGTAAACTCGCCGGCAAAGCCGGACTGGTAGTTCGGAGGGAGCAGCGTAGGCTCCAGAAGGACCAGCGCGCTGCCGCCATCAAAGTAAGGGGTGTAAGGGTAAGGCGGCGAGTACGGATAGATCATGATGTTGTGTGGCGAGACCGGGTCAAGGTTTATCTCCGTTACGGTGATCGTGGTGTTGTTCTTGATAACAAGCGTTGGGTTTATCAGGCCGTATGCAACGAAAACCCCGAACGTCAGGTTCGATGTCTGCAGCGGCATGCCGGTCATCGTGGTCGCAGTTGCTCCTGGCACCATCGTGAAGTAGATATTTGCCGAGCTCGAGTTTATGACTGCCGTGTTATTCTGCGGGTAGACTGTGACCCCCTGGGGCACGTTGAGCGAGCTTTGGATCGCAGACTGCAGCAGTACCGGGTTTCCCTGGACGCTTATGCTGCTGCCTGCTGCGCTGAAGAAGTTGTTTAGCCCGCCAAATCCGCGCAGGTTGCCGAAGAATATGTACCCGTTGATCGTGAACAGCCCGAACGCTATTATCATCAGGAGGAAGATTATCACCCCCATGAAGATATATGAGAGCAGGTGCCTGCCGTGAAGCTGCCACATCTCTTTGTGCGTCGCCCTGAAGTTGCTGCTGCTCTTTTTTGGCAAGAATTCACCGTTTAGAGAATTCTAGAAACGAAACTATATAAACCGTGCACTCCCATTGGATAGCGATTTGATGGCGAAGGCTGATGAGACGCTCGAGAGGATATTGCAGGAGGTGCAGATCTCAAACTTCTTCCTTGTGATCTTCGTCGGCATAATGCTGCTGGTTTTCATAAGCATCGCAGGATCGCTCAGGCTGATAAGCATGGACGAGACGCTGCTGATCGGGATAGTGGTGCTGATATGCTTTGTGATATACCTGATTGACTTCCTCGGCGCAAAGAAGTACAGGCATGTGCTGCGCCATGTGGGAAAGCGCTGATCCTCTCCAGGCTAAAGCAGGACGGCATGCAGCAAAACTTGCACACAAGCTTTAAATGCAATCCCCGCCCCTAAACTATGGGGAATGGGATGTCTGAAGTTGTACACCTCAAGCACTGGAAGGGCTTCGAGTACTCCGAGACTTCGTGCTCGGTGAACCTGGCCAAGATCTGGTATAGCGGGAGGGGATGGGAGGTAGAGCAGAAGATAAAGTCCACCTCCTTCACGCGCAGGACTGATGGAACAACGCTTACAATGGATCTTTCACTCTATCGGGTGAAGGGTGATCGGGTGCCATTCTATGCGGTTGTGAGCTGCGTTCAGTCGGAGGATCGGTCCTGGAGGTTCTCGGTCCTTGCATTCAAGGAGGAGGACGCAGAGTACGCGCAGAGGGACTTCAAATCCCTGCTGCAAAGGACCGACGATTGGTTCAGGGAGAGCGCAAAAACGAAATACATCCTGCGCGCATAAACGAACCGCAAGGAAGGCAATATATACGCCAAAACGCCACTAGATTCGTGTTAATATGCAGGCAAGCAAGCTTAACTGGGGGAAGAATCTGGAGACAAAAGTCTACAACGACGTTTCGGTCCCCACAATTGAAATAATCAAGCTTATCGGAAGGGAGATGGACAGGCTGCTCGAAAATCCAAACCAGAAGCTTGGGATCTCAGTTCCGGGTACATTTCCCGGATCAATGCATGAGAGCAAGAGCCGATGGAATGCCGACAGGTACACGCTTGCTGGCGTGTCGGATTATGCTGACAAATTCGTTGAGCAGGTTAGGAGCGGCATAAGCGACATCGAACTCTCCGCGGATGCGCAGGATTGGGATGAGGCAAAAGTAAAGAAGATAAGAGCAACAATAGAGAAGGATGTTGCCCTCCACGTCAAGGATTTTGTCGGCGTGCTAACAAAGTACGAGCGAAGCTTCGATGGCATGCGCAGTTACGCCACGCTCCTTGGGGAAGTCACGATGATGTGCAATGAGCTCAGGCTCATAACGGCTGCGCTCGGCAACCATATCTCACTTCTTAGGGTTCTGGGCGAAACGGCTAGGGACTGAGCCTACCTCATCTTGTAGACGCTGCTTCCGGCCTCTACGCGGTGCTTTAGCTTTATCCCTATCTCGTCGCCCTCAAATGCCTCCTGCACGTCCTCCCTGTTGATCTGCATGCTTGAGATCTTCTGCCGAACCGCATCCTCATCGTTGCCTATCTCTATGATGTCCCCCACCTTGAGCGGCGCGGAGAGCTTGATTGCCGCAACGTCTATCCTATCAAAGAAGTGCTCAACTGTACCTACAAGCGATCTTGTGTGCGGGTCGCTGCGCTGCGTCTCGCCGCGTTCCCTGGCATCATACGCGTCCATCACGTCCATCGCATTGTCAAGGTCGGAATGCTTCATCGAACCGATTACCTCTGGTAGCTAACTTATTTAATTCTTGCATCATCAATTAGATGATGCCAGCAAAGTCTGCGCAGTCAGTGACCGAATACCTTTCCACATACAGCTGGGCGATCCTTGCCGCATCTGCAGTAGTAATTGTGATGTTTGCGCTAGGCGTCTTTAACAGCCCGATACCTATACAGTCCTGCATACTTGTCCCGGGGTACATCTGCAGCCACCCTATACTCACCGATTCAGGCATCCTCTCTTTCAATCTTAGTTACGTCGGCCAGACAATAACCGTCACCGGGATTGGCTGCAATAGCGGAAACCTTCCTCCGGCGTCGCTTCAAAGCGCCAATTTTGTCCTCACCTCAAATAAGGGGAGGAGCGTTACGGTGGCCTGCCCAATCTCCTCGAACGCTTTCGGGACAGGCTTCCAAGGCCACCTGTGGCTGCAGTACAATACTCAGACACAGAGCAATTTGGAATCTGACATAGGTGTGATACTCGGTGCGGTAAACACAAGGACCAGCACATCCACCACCTCGACATCGACCACATCAACTTCCAGCACCAGCTCAACAACCACCTCAAGCACGAGCACCACTTCGAGCTCTTCAACCTCCTCATCATCCACATCCACAACTACCACAACATCTACCTCGACAACCTCATCTAGCTCCACCACATCAACCTCGACCTCAACAACCACCTCAAGCACTACAACAATACCTACCCAAAACCCAACATGCGGATATTTCTTAGGGGACGCTGT
Source organism: Microcaldota archaeon (assembly GCA_028867115.1). GTDB lineage: Archaea > Micrarchaeota > Micrarchaeia > Micrarchaeales > CABMGC01 > JAGWGI01. The sequence continues at coordinate 246 of JAGWGY010000031.1, read as the reverse complement.
CTACTCCTCATCGGTGACACTTACCTGCAACGTTATCACATCAAATGCAATGCTCATCCAGTCGGGTGTTACTGTTGACGAGAACGGTTTTTACATGCAGGCGAACTCCCTGTTCACAAACTATGGGACGATCACTGATAGCCATGATGGCGGCAATGGTGGCACTGGCGGCTCGGGCGGCTCGGGAGGCCCAGGCACGGCAAGTGCAGGAAACGGAGGAAATAGCGGCAGCGCAAGAACAAGCAA
>JAGWGY010000030.1 GCA_028867115.1 Microcaldota archaeon | reverse complement strand
CTGCTCCGCCGTATCCTCCTCCAGAGCCTGCACTGCTGCCAGAACTTCCAGGATCTGCCCCGCAGTTGTAAGTTTCGGATCCTCCCGCACCACCACCCCCGCCCGGTCCCCCAGAAACAGATATGCTGCCAAGGTTGAGTAGTGTTGTATACCCTAGCAGAACGGTCCCGCCGTATCCTCCTGCTCCTCCTCCGCCTCCGCCGCCTGCGCCCCTTGCGCAGGTGCCGCCTGAACCGCCTGTTGGGCCGCTTCCGCCGCCTGTGCCGCCTGCACTGCCTCCTGATGCAGCCACATTTATTGACCCTTGGTTGTTGAAATTGCCTGCGTATATCTCGACTATTCCGCCTCCTGAGCCGCCCCCTCCTCCGTTTCCTCCCGCATCGCCAACGTAACCGCTACACTGGGTTCCGCCGCCGTAGCCGCCCTCGCCTCCTCCTCCGCCTCCTGAACCGCCAGATAGCCCAATTGAGAAATACTTGCTTGTCTTGCTATACCCTGCGCCGCCTGCAGAGCCTGGGCCCCCGTTGCATGACAGGCCGTAACGTGGACAGCTTGGGCTATTTCCACCACCCCCGCCTCCTCCGCCGCCTGCGCCTGTCACGGAACCACGGTTGAGGAACAGCACATTTGCCTGCATGGAGTAGATATTCTCATTCACGCTGACTCCTGAGTTGATTACTATCGAATTTGAAGCAGTAACGCTGCATGTTAGGGTGAGGGAGGCGGAATACACCACATCGCCGATGTAATTGCCGCAGCTTGGGTTTTGCGCGATAGTGGTAGTAGATGAGGTGGTCGAAGTAGATGAGGTTGAGGTGCTGGTTGAGGTCGTTGTAGAGGTGGATGTCGTTGTCTGGTAGTTAGAGGTTATGCTGAGGCTGGATGCCACAGGTATCGCAAGGCTGCTCGAGCATGGATTCGTGCTGGAGTACGATCCGCTGAATGATGCGAACATGTATGGCGATGGAGGGCTCCAGTCTGCGGTGCAGACGTAGTAAAGGCTACTTCCTGAGGGGTAAGCAGCGGATGCTGATGCGACCCCGTTGCCGGCGCAAATTTGCGGATACCCGGAGATTGCAAGGCACGCGCCCCACGTGCTTGACGCAGCTGATGGGCTCTCAGATATCGTGACCACATAGTCTGTTATGTACGATGCGCTCACCTGGCAGCCCCCGTCAGGCACGGTTATGGTGTTGGACTGCCCCGATATGCCGCAGCCTGATGCTGACGAGAACATGTACTGCACCCCTGGCGCGCCGTAAACCGTTGTTGCAAAAGAGTACGTGTGCTGCGAACCAACGGCATAGTATTGGGACTGTGACGTGGAGGTGTATGGGGTTCCGTCTACTGTCATCACTGTCGATGACGGCGAAGAGACTCCTGCGGATGAAATGGTGACGATTGAGTTGTAGCTTGCGACCTCGGTTACCGGGCCGTCCATTGTGATTTGTGCCGACTGCGAAGGGCCGCTGTAGCTTATTGCTCCGGACCCGACCCAGTTGGAGAAGATGAAGTTCGCACTAGAGGGATTTGCGCCTATAGTCACCAAAGTGCCAGAGTTGTACCATGATTGCGAGGGCGATGCTGATTGCGAGCCGCCATCTGCCGGGTTTGCGGCAAGAGTGAGGGCATACTGCGGGCTGTATGTTGCGGCAAGCGTGCATCCGCCTGTGGGCACGCTTATCGTGCCTGATTGCGACGATGCACCGCACCCTGATATTCCGGTGAAGATGTACTGCGTCCCTGCAGGACCGGAAACTGTGGACTGGAATGAGTATGTGTGCTGCGAACCGGGTGCATATGTGAATGACTCCGAAGCTGCGGTATAGGGCATTGCATCTATAGTCATAACTGTGGATGAAGGATTGGAGAGCCCTGCGGCGTACGTCACCGTAGCCGGAGGGTTGTACTGCGCTGTCTGCGTTATCGGCCCTCCCATGGTGATCGAGTAGCTGGAGAGCGTACCGGAGTAGCTTCCAGTCCCCGTTCCGCTCCAGCCGTAGAACTGGTAGTTTGCGCTCGGGGCCTCTGATATCAGAACCGGCGAGCCGTAGTCATACCATCCATTCCCGGGTGAAGTTGAGCCGCCGCCTGTAGGCGTCACGGACATAGTCAGCTGGTACTGAGTCGTGTATGTGGCTGTCATTGTGCAGCCGCCCCCTGGAACCAGTATCGTGTTTGACTGGCCGCTATAGCCGCAGCCTGACGCCGATGCGAACTGGTACTGCGTGCCTGGCGGCCCAGATACTGTAGTGGCAAAAGAATAGGTGTGCGAGGATCCGATGTCATATGTGAACGATTTCTGCGCGGATGCATATTGCGTCCCATCGATTGTCATCAGCGTGGATGTTGGAGAGAGTGCGCCGGCAGATGAGGCGGTTGCGAATGTCACGGATGTGCTCAGCCTTGTGTTCACCGCCCCTGCAATTACCCCTATATTGGATATCAGGCCTGTCTGCGTCGGGGTGTCGTACTGCAGCCAGAGCTGTCCCTGGAACGCGGTCCCGTACGCGTTTGAGGTTATAGGGCAGATTACGTTCACTATGTGCGCGCGGTTTGAGGTTAGAACGAAGCTGCCGATTGACTGCACGTTTTGCGGGGGGACCGCTGTGCTTGTGCATCCGATGCCAGTTACCGTTATCGGCTGCACCCCTATGTAACTGAGGTTGAACTGCAGCGTCCCTGTGGTGCTGAGGAGAGGGTGGCTGCAGAGGTATCCAGGGACAAGGATGCAGGTCTGGACAGGGATAGGATTGCTAAAGATTCCAAGCGCGTACAAGACCACAATTACGGCGGCAGCCCCTACTATCGCCCAACTGTAGTTGGACAGGTACTCGACTACTGACTGAAGTTTGAAATAATTCCCTTTTCTCCACATCCGCCTCACTCCAAATCCAGAGGATTTACTGCAAACAGATATTAGGTTGAAGACTAAAGTATTTAAACCTCCAAAGCCCATCCTATATCGGTGCTAATTTGGTAGTGGGCAGGCTGCTTGGGCTTGGGGCAACAGGGCTCAAAAGCAACTTTGTTTCGCTCCACAGGCCTTACAAGCTCAACTTTGCGATCACGTACTGGTGCCAGTCCCGCTGTACGCACTGCAACATATGGGACATAAGGCCAAAAGGCGAGCTCACAATAGATGAGATACGTGAGTTCGCATCAAAGAACACGCACTTCAAGTGGGTGGAGCTGACAGGTGGGGAACCGTTCCTAAGAGGCGACATAGTCGAGATAGCAAAAGCGTTCAAGGAGAGCGCAAAGGGGTTGTACATACTCACAATGCCGACAAACTCGCTCTGCGATCAGGATATGGTAGTCAAGAAGCTCGAGCAGATACTTGCCCTTGGGATTCCCAGGGTTGCGGTAACTGTGAGCCTGGACGGATATAGGGAGCTGCACGACTCCATACGCGGCGTGCCCGGGAATTACGACAGGGCAATAAGCATGTTCAGGAGGCTGCGCGATCTGAAGAAGGCGCACGGCAACCTTTTCTTCGTATTCGGTTACACAATAATCAAGCAGAACCAGGGCCAGCTCATCAGGACATTTGAGGAAGTCAGAAAGGAGATACCCGACATAAGATACAACGACTTCCACATAAATCTAGGGCAGCTCTCGGAGAACTACTACAGGATGGGGGATGGTGGCAAGATGATCAGCAGTGGGGAGGTTGTCGCAAGCGAGATAAGCGAGTTCATCAGGAGGAGGGAATTTGAGGTAGGGGTGATACAGGCTATCGAGAACACGTTCCTGAAGGGCCTTGCGCACTATGCAAGGACAGGCAAGCCACCGATGCGCAGCAGGAGCATGGAGGTCTCGCTCTTCATGGACAGCTGGGGCAACGTCTACCCGTCAATCATGTGGAACAAGAAGATAGGCAATGTGAGGGAGATAGGCTATGACCTCTCAAAGGTGTGGAACTCGCCCGAGGCAAAGGAGGTGAGAAAGGATATCCAGGAGGGCAGGGAGCCGAGGCAGTGGACTTCCTGCGAAGCATACCAGGCGATAATTGGAGACATGACCAGCTTCGTTAGGATGAGGAACAGGATTTATTAGGCGATTTTGATGTACATACTCGGGATTTGGGACGGCCACGACTCGGGCGCGGCTCTGCTTAAGGACAACAAGATAGTATTCGCCGCAAACGAGGAGAGGTTCACGAAGCGAAAGCTCGAGATAAAGTTCCCATACCACTCGATCGGCGCGGCGCTCAGATTTGCAGGGATAAAGCCAGATGATGTTGAGACAGTCGCTTTCCCCACAACGGAGCTCACGAAGACGCTTGAGAGGATTATGCCGTACTCGAAGGAGTACTACTACGCCTTCAGGAGAAGGAAGATGCTCAGGCCCAGGATGGAGGGGCTGCGGCACTACCTGAAATACACCATGACATCGATTGGCGTACTTCCGCTCTGCAACACCATCAGCAAGTCCATCATCTCTGGGCAGCTCAACAGCATGGGATTTGAGAGCTACAAGCTGTATGCTGTTGACCACCACACCGCGCATGCGGCTACGGCCGCTTTCCCATCAGGGTCTAGAAAATCACTTGTCATAACACTTGACGGGTTGGGGGACGGGCTCAGCGGATCGATAAGCACGCTTCAGAAAGGGGAACTCGAGCGCCATAAGGAGATAAGCGCAGGAAACTCGCTCGGGATATTCTACGAGCAGGTAACAAACATAGTCGGCATGCGAGAGCTTGAGGACGAGGGGAAGGTTATGGCGATGGCTGACTACTCCTTCCCGTTCGAGTTCGAGAAGAACAGGCTCAAGGACTTCTTCACGGTTAGGGGGACGAGCATAGTCGCAAAGTACGGGCCAGTGGCGCAGTACGACATGCTGAGCAGGATCGCATGGTCGATGCCGAGGGAGCAGTTCTCCTACATGGCGCAGCAGCTAACAGAGAGGGTTCTGGAGGAATTTATCACGAACGCCATGGACGAGTTCGGGATAGATGATGTCTCGATGTCAGGAGGAGTATTTTCGAATGTGAAGGCGAACATGGCAATAAAGGACATTTCGGGCCTGAAGAACTGGTTTGTATTCCCGCACATGGGGGACGGGGGGATTGCGATGGGGGCGGCAATGCATGCCAACTATCTAGAAAACGGCGTTAGCAGCTATCAATTTGATGACGCGTACCTTGGGGATGGGTTTTCAGATGGTGAGATGAGAGATGCGCTAAAGGGGCAGCGCAACTTAACTTATGAGGAAGTAGATAGCCCTGGCAGGCATGCGGGGGAGCTGATAAACAAAAACGAGTACATCCTGTGGTTCCAGGGGAGGATGGAATACGGCAACAGGGCACTGGGGAACAGGAGCATAATCGCGAATGCGTCAGATGAGAGAGTGAAGGAGAAACTGAACATCCATGTTAAGCAAAGGGAATGGTACCAGCCTTTTGCGCCAGCGATGCTAAAGGAGGATGCGCCAAAGCTGCTCGAGGGGATTAAGGGAGACGGACGCTTCATGACAATGGTGTATAAGGTCAGGGAGGACAAGAAGGATTACCTGAACTCTGTGATCCATGTGGACCTTACCGCAAGGCCCCAGATACTATCAAATAGCAATGTCGAGTACGAGGCGATAATGAGGCAGGTGAGGAAAAAGGCAGGCTATGGTGTTGTGCTAAACACCAGCTTTAACATACATGGATTACCGATAGTAAGGACCCCGCAGGACGCCCTCGAAACCATGAAAAAGACAAATACGAAGTACATGTTCCTGGGCAACTATTTTGTCACGCAGAAGAAGTGAGGCACGTATAATCAGCTGGCCCCGCCGATATACATATTCAGGTTCCAAATCGTATCTATCCCGTTTACTTGGTTCGTTTCTCCCCCATTCAAGGCACTTTAACATTTCCATCCGCATTATTAGTATCTTTTTTATCGCGTTTTTTGTTTCTTAGCGCAGAGCGCACTATCATCAGGATTATTGCAATGATTATTACAAGGACGGCATAGAGCGCATAATTGACAGGGCTTTTTGCAGCCTGAACCGCGCTTGCAACAAGCAGGTTTGCGTACCCGGCATAGTTTGTCCCGTTCAGCTGGTACTGCGCTATTGCAATCCCGGTGAATGATCCCTGGAGGCTTGGGGAGTTGAGGGCAAACTTGAGGGATTTGGAGGCAAAAGGACCCAGGTTTACAAGGTACGAGCTTGGGGAGGCGAAAGTGAACTCTGGAGGAAACAGTACTGAGACATTTGCTGCTATGTCCTGGTTGGCGCCGTTTGTAACTGTTACGTTGACCGTGGCAACGCCATTGCTCTCGACTGTGTTGGTTGAGAGGTAGAGTTCAGACTGTGAGCCTGTGCCCATGTCAATCACGCACGGGAAGAGCGCAGAGAAGGTCGACGCACCCTGCTGGTAGAACAGTACGAATGAGTCTACGAACGTTCCGCGCCCGGTGACGTTTCCGAGCAGCACATTAACAGGGGTGAGCTGGTTTGGGGAAAGTGCGCTTATCGCATAATGCGAGTTGAGAGATTTTGCCCCCTGAACCACTGGATTGAGGAGCAGATTGTACGCGGTGTCGTTGCCGCTGTTTATTAGCGTGAAGTTTATTATGTTGCCTGGGAGCAGCGTCGACTTGCAGCTTCCAGTTATGGTAACAGTACCTGCGCTTACAACTCCTGAAAGCATGAACAGGGCAACTGCGATTGTTAGGAGTTTGCTGTGCAATCGATCACTTGCGGTTTAGCATGAAATAGCCGATAGTGAGATAAGCTAGCTTTGCTGCAAGGTAGTTTGGCGCGTGCATATTCGGCAGCGGGTTCAGTTCGACGATGTCAAAGCCCAGCAGCTCCTTCCCCTTCGATAGCTCGTGTATGATCCTGCACAACTCATAGAACCTCAGCCCGTCAGGCTCCGGGGTACCCACGCTTGGCATCTCGCTCGGGTCGAGCACATCGAGGTCTATCGTGAGATAGATCTTCTTCTGGGTTA
>JAGWGY010000002.1 GCA_028867115.1 Microcaldota archaeon | reverse complement strand
TGAAGGGACGTTAATCTTTTCTATAATATCATTTCTTAGAGGGAAATAACCAAAACTAACAAATATCTTAGTTGCACTGATAGTTAAAGGGTATTTCTTTAATTTTTTACCAAATGTTGCAATGAATCCTTCCAGCTCTAAATATGTTCTAGTTACAGCATACATTAAAATATTGTAATTCCCTCCTTGTACTTTCCCTACGTATTGAGGCAAATGGGAATCGCCTAATGCTGCTTTAAGTTCTTCATCGTGAGGCTCTTTACCGTTAAATTTTACAAATATTAGATATTCTTGGAAGCCTATCTCTGGAACTTTGCCTAGTACTTCTTCACGCAATTCTCTTTTTGTGCCTTTTCTTTTAAATGCCTGCAATAACTCAACTCTCCAGGCTTCTTCAAAAGCGAGTTCAGGAACAAATTTCAGGCCGTATTTCTCCACGGTCTTGTTGTAGATCTGGTAGACTGTCGCCTTGGGCATCTTGAGCTTGCGCGCTATAGCGCCTATGCTCTTTCTTCCGTTGACGCTGAGGTCCTTTAGGATTGTCCTCTCCGCCAGCTCGTTCTTTTCGTCTTGTGGCGTCGCACTCATGCTACCAACACTACTTGCTAGGCAACCCTTTTATACCAAATCCCGCCCTCTGCTGCCTTGACCTGCGGTATAGGTAATGGTTCGTTGTTGCACAGATGCGCACCTGCCCCACGGCCCTCCTGACAAGGCTCTGCGTCTGCTCCTGCTGGTCAGTCTCAACGACGAATGCGTACTCGCCGCTAGAGACGAAGACGTCGCGCACGCCCCTGCAGAGCGCTATCGCCCTTGCCACCTTGTCGGCGTTCGCAGGAACTGCCGGCCGCAGGAGGAGAAAGCCGTTGCGTTTAGCCCTCCTCTCCACTCTCTTGTTCGTATTTTCTTGCCCCACCATATATCACACCTGTAAGAACAGGTTCGCATTTCAGAAGAAGTATAAGCCTAAGGATTGCAACCCTGGTGCGCAGCGACAGGGAGGGATAAAAGGGATTGCCGCGCACCGGTTGCATTGAAGTTGCGCAATGGTCGCCCTGCCTTGAGGACAGAGAGTTGAATACTTTTGAGGTATCCATCAGACCACTGCTTGAGGTAGAATATGGATTGCCACCACTTTATAGGTTGACAGAGAAAGTGTTCGCATTACAGCGTACAAAACCAGAATAAATACTATGAAAATCTTGCTTTTTTCTAAATTTCAGGCTCAGTCGATCCTGAAGACCCCCGCTTCTGCGGTGTACATAGGGTTGCTCTGGCCTATAGGGGCGTTGTTGTAGGTGTAGTTAACCCAGATAGCGCCTGAGAAGTTGTGCGCTATCCCCTCCAGCGGCAGGGCGTACTGGTTGAAGCACTTGAGCCCGGTGACATGCGCGTTCTGCGCGCTTGACAGATACAACGATAGCCCAGGGAGCCTTATAGTCGATGGTGGCTCTGCGCTAGCTGCGCCGCTTGGAAGTACCGCTACCATCAGCTTCGATACGTTTGGCGCTGCCATTGCGGTGATGTTTGCTGCGCAGGTGAGCGCGACATTGTAGTAGTAACTCCCTGAAGTCTGGGAGAAGAGGAATGATACGTTGCCGTTGTTTGACATGGTCAGGTTTGCGCACTTGAACCCGGGATATGCCACGCACCCTGTGCCGCTCTGCGGGGCGGTGATGGGAGGCGGCGCCTTGGGAAAGAGGAAGGAGAGGAACAGTGCGACTATCCCAAGTGTTATTATTATACCGATGATCGACATCACCATGAACCTGTTCGATGGCTTGGGCTTCTTGCCCTCGCGGGTTATGGGGGTGCCGGATTCGTCTGTGTCGATCCTCTCACCGAGCACCTTCTCCTCGGGGGTCTTTGGGCCCCTATCCTCCCCCTTGGCCTGCTTCATCATATCTTCGATGTCTTCGTCTGGCATTGCGGTCAGTTGAGCATGCTATTATAACCTTATAAAATGAGGGGGAGGTTTTATACGTACAGATAGGCAAGGGCTATAAACAGCCTATGCGCAGTTGGCTTGATAGGATGCAGGCGCAGCTTGAGAAATACACTGTCCTCATGGAAGGGGGGTTCATGGCGAAGAACAGGCTTGTGAAAAAGGCGGCATCCTTTAGGGAGTGCAGCAGGTCGTGGAGGGTGGAGAGGACCGAGAGCGTTTATGATGGAATAAAGGTTGACGTTATAGCCGATTTCAACACCGACAGCAGGCGCATAGTGGAGATACTCCGTGAGCTTCGGGACACGCGGGGATTTGTAGCGATGGCTGTCCGAAAGGCTATAAGGAGTTAGTGATTTTCATGGCTTATGTTGCTGAAAAGAATTTGTTTGTAAGAAGGATGCAGGACAGGGTTTCCGAGGCATGCCACAACATAGGGGAGAGTGATGAGAGGAGCGCGTTCCAAAAGATGCTACTTGACCGCGTTGAATACGAGTCCAAGAGCTGGACGGAAGGGGGACTACGCAAGTTCGTCGATGAGATTTGTGGAGAGGGGAACATTCAGGAGCTCTTTGTGCTCTATAACGCCTCGCCAAATGCTGCAGGGCAGTTCCTTAGGAGGATTGGAGTAAACATTAGCCTAAACAGGATACATAGAAATGAGCAGATCTGGGAGAACGCCAAACTGTGGGGAGGAGATTACAAGGGGCTGTTTTTGCGGCTAGATGTAGATGAGATGAAAGAGGGCTTAAGAGACCTTCAGGACAAAGTAGACAAGATTAAAAATAAGGTAGGAAACTCGCTGATTTTTTAGGATTCAGGCGTCTATGCTGCTCTCTGGGTATCCGAGCGCGAGCAGCTCCTTCTTCACCGCGTCCTTGTGGTCCCCCTGAAGCTCTATTACGCCCTTCTTGTAGGTTCCGCCGCACGCAAGCCTTGTCTTCAGCGCCTTTGCGGTCCTTTCGAGCTCGTCGCCCTGCAAACCCTCGACTATCGTGGCATATTTCTGGAACTTCTTCTTCTCCTTGTAGACTCTGATCTTCTTTGTTGTCTCCCTGTCAAGGACGTCGCATACGCACAGTTCCTTTGGCAGGCCGCACTTGGGACATATCTCAGCCATTACTTTCGGGCACCTCGCTCGTTAAGAAGGGTTAGAATCTGCGCCTTTGTCCTCTTCATCTCCCTGGCCTTGGTCTTCTTGCTTGCAACTCCTGTAGAGGCGATCTTCCTGCGCTCTATGCTGACCTCTAGCTCAAGCTCGGATAGCTTGGCTTCCAGCGCCTCTTTTGACATTGCCCGCAGTTCCTTTATGTGCATAACATCATTTTCTCATTTCTGATATAAATACCTGACTTCAGCGCGCAGTCGCGATGCTCTTTGGCAGCTCGACCTGCTTCACCTTCCTGTCAGGGAATACCGTCCCAGGCTGGACGATTCGTACCTTTATCCCGATTGCGCCGTACTTAGGGTAGGCTGCAACCGCAGCAGAATCAACAAGCTTCACCGTGTCTCCTGACATCGGCATGTAGCCGAGCCTCACCTTGATCTTCCTCTTCTTTGCTCCCTTTGCCGCGAGCTTGCCTGATGCGATGACCTCGGCACCGAGCGCCCCGTTTGTCATTATGTCCCTGACCACAGAGTGAAGAAGAGACCTTGCGTTCGCGCCCCTCTCGAGTGAGTTTGCGACATACCTTGCTACAAGCCTTGGCTCGAGCTTCGGGTTCTGCACCTCCGCTACGCTTATCTGAGGGTTGTCCACATGGAACTTTGTCTTGAGCGTGTCAGTTAGCGCGTTTATCGTCTCCCCTCCCCTTCCGATTACCTTGCCGGGGGTGGTTACGTAGACAGTGATTCTTGTGAGCAGAGGCGTCTTCTGTATCTCGACCCTTGAGAAACCTGCCCTTGTGAGCGTCTTCTCGAGGTACCTTGATACCCTTGCCTTCACCATTGCGTCTTCCAGGAATTTTCTCTCGATTACCATAATATCACTTGTGGCCCTCCTTTCTGCTCTCCGGCCCTGCGGCACCCTTTGCCGAGCCCTTCTGCTCCTCAGAGTGGTCGTGCGCATGGTCGTGCCCCTCGTGCGTGTGCACGTGCTGCTCCTCCTTCTTTGCCTCGACCTTCTCCTTTATCGCAGCAGCTGCCTTCTTGAGCTCCTCTGGCTTTGTAGCGTCAACGAGCTTGGCGGCAGGCTTCTTCGCAGCAGGCTTTGCCGTTGCCTTTGCAGCAAACCTTGGCTTCGTGTCCTTTCTCTTTATGAAGTATTTCATGTTCTTTGAGAGGGTCTCCTCGTTTCCGTATCCGAGCGCTATCTCGACCTTTGCGAGCTCGAGGTCGCTGCTAACTATCGTCCCCCTGCCGTACATGCCTCGTCCCCAGAAGAGCGCGCCCTTGCTTGGGTGCCTCTTCATCGTCATCGTCTTGTTTGCAGATGCGTGGACTATGAACAGCTCCTCAGGATCGAGCATCCCCTTGTTGTACGCGCTTGCGATCGCGTTCTGTATCGCGAGCTTAACCTCCTTTGCCGCCTTCATAGGGTACTTTCCCTTCCTGCCGTGCAGCTCGTGCCTTGCTCCGAGGCGCTTGTTGTACTTCGGATAGAATACCGGCATGCGCATCGAGATTATCTGGTCAAGCGTTGGCATCGCCCTTGAGACTCGCATGTAGCGGATCGCGTTGCAGACCATCGCAAGGTCCTTGTAGCTGGCGTTGATGCTGCCGCGACGCGCCATTGCGAACTCTCCTTTGATGTTCATCGAATAGTTCATCACTTCACCGCAAGGAACTTGCTACCTCTTGTTGCCCTGATACCAGGAGCGCTGTGCAGGACCCTCTTTGTTGAGAAGAAGAACTCGCCGAGCCTGTGGCCCAGCATCTCAGGCCTCAGTTCGACCTGCTTGAACTCCTTCCCGTTGTGGACCGAGAACTGCATCCCTATCCACGATGGAAGAATTACTGCCTCTCTTACCTGCGTCTTGACCACCTTGCCGCTCTTCTTGGCCCTCTCGACCTTCTCGAGAAGCTTCTTGTAGTCGACGCCCATCCTGTTTATCGCCCTCCTCTGCCTTGAGTCGAGCAGCTTTGTGAAGTCCTCGACGCTCAGCTTCTGGAGATCCTCGATTGTCATTCCTCTGTAAGTGTAAACTCGTGCCATTCAATCAACCTCTCTTCTTCCTTCCAACCCTCCTTGCGGCGATGTGCCCGACCTTTGCTCCAGGCGGCGCGTTCCTCGATGTCATGGACGACGCTCCCTTGTGGTGCTGCTTTCCGCCGAACGGGTGGTCCACAGGGTTGCTCTTTACTCCCCTGTTGACAGGCCACTTTGCGTTTGTCGCGTGCTTTATGTAGTGCGCCTTTCCTGCCTTCATTATTGGAAGCATCTCCATTCCGCCTCCTGCCGCAATCCCTATCTCCGCCCTGCAGTTGTTGCTGAGCTCGACTGCGTGCTTGGATGGCATCATTATTGTTGTAGTTTTTTCAGTATGACCGACTATTGTTGCGAAGCTTCCTGCAGAGCGTACGAACTTCCCGCCGTCTCCTGGAATGCGCTCGATGTTGTATATCGGAAGACCCTCGGGTATGCCCCCTATGCGTGTGATGTTCCCTATGCCAACCGAAGCCTCTGGGCCCATCTGGATCCTATCACCCACACGGATTCCTTCAGGCGCGATGAAGACGTTCTCGTGCATGTCATCGTACTTTACCCTCATCAGCGGGGCGGTGTGCCCAGGGTCGTCTATGAATTCGATTACCTCTGCGAATATCTTTCCGCTCTGGATTATCGGCCCGAACGTTACGTCGGCCTTGAAGCGGTTTGGCGGCTTGATGAATACGTTGCTGCCCTTTCCGCGCCTTTGCATTTTGAGTCGCTTTCCCATTATTCATACCTGTTTTATCATTATACGAGCTTGAGCTTGAGCGCTATGTCGCTTGCCTTGAACTCTTTTGCGAGCTTTATGAAAGCCTTCTTTGAATTCCTGGGCGTGCGGGCTGTTGCTATGCTGCTCACCTTCACGTTGAAGCGCTTCTCGAAATCCTTCTTTATCTCCGTCTTTGTTGACCTCGAGTCGACAATGTACTCTATTATGTTATCCTTCTCGATCATGTTTATTGCCTTTTCTGTTGCTATCGGGTACATTAATGATGTCATGATTATCACAGCTTTGCGTTCTTTACTGCTTCCTGGACGGATTCGAGCGCAGACTGGCTCCACACCGTTATCCTGGGGATTGCTCCTGGCGCGATCGCCTCGACGGTGAGCGACTTTACGCTCCTCACATCAACTCCAGGGATGTTCCTTCCGGCCTTCTCGACCTTTGAATTCTCATTTACGACTATGAGTACTGACTTTCTGAATATCCTTCTCTTTGCGGACCTTCGGAGCCCCTTCTTGAGCTTTGGGTCGTGTGACTTCTCTATGTCGCTCTCGACTCCGACCACTTTTAGTATCTTCATAAGATCCGTAGTCTTTGCGACCGACTCGATCTTGTTGTCCATCACTATAGGGATGGTGCTGAGCTTTGGGGTGTTCCTCTTCGAAACAAGCTCCTGGTTTGCCGTTCCGGATAGTGCGGATTCGAGCGCCTTGCGGTACTCCTGCACGTTAATCCTCTCGACAAGTATCTTCTCAACCCTGTGCGGGTGCGCCCTCCTTCCCTTAGTCGAGCTAGGGATCTTTCTTACGTCTCCCTGGGCCCCGCCTGCAAGCTTCTGCCTTGGCCTTATTGCGGTTCCCATGTGCCTCCCCGTTCTCCAGGTTGAATATTCTCCTATGTACATTGCGCTCGTCTGCATACCTGCGCTGATGTAGTGCGCCTGAGGTTGGTATCGCATAGACTGCTCTGCTAGTATCGCCCTCCTTACCAGGTCCTCTCTGAATCTCTTTGTGAATGCTTCTGGCAGGGCGATCTTCTTCTCGATTTTGCCGTCAAGCTGGTAGAGGTTTGTTTCCATCATGATGCACCCTGCTTAGACTCGACCGAGATGTACGTCAGCTGAGGCTTCTTGATTGCGCTCTTGTTTCTTATCGCCTTGCGCAGCCTCACCAGCCTCTTCGCAACTCCAGGAATTGATCCGTCTAGAAGTATGAAATCGTTCTTCAGGTTGCCGTACCTTAGGTATCCGCCCTTCACGTTTATCGTGCCTGCCTCGCTTGATGCGCCGACCTTCAGCACGCGCTTGTTTAGCTCTGTTCTGTAGTTGAATCCCATGTGCCCTGCCTGAGGGATGGTGTAGAGCACCTTAGGCGGGTGCCACGCTCCCATGGTACCTGTGTGCCTGATCTTCTGCGTCGCCTTCCTCATCAGCCTTGCGACCCCGTATCTCTTTATGACGCCGGCCCATCCCTTTCCTTTTGATACCGCTTTGACGTCAATGTAATCACCATCGTTTATGAAGTCTTTTATCTTCACTTCCTTTCCTAGCCACTGCTCTATGAATGCAACCTTCTCGTTGAGGTCTTTCCCGCCGACCTCGAGCTCGAATCTCATCCACCTTTTGTTCCCAAAATCGAGGTTCGTCGCGTCGAGGAAAGCAAGAGCGCCCACATCGGTGTACTTTGAGAGGTCCTTCTTTGCCTCTGCAAGCTTTTCTGCGGTGTTCTCCGTCTTCTTTATGCCCACCTTTGCGGCAAGCTCCTTTGAGTAGAAATCCTTTGCAGGCGCCTCGTACTGCTTCTTTGAATAGAGCCTGAGCCCGTATATGTAAACCCTTGGGATCTCGAGGACTGTCGCTGGCCTTATTATCTCGCTGCCCTTTGTCGATGACTCGCTGTCGTCCATCATGCCGACGTGGGTCATGCCTGCCTTGAATGCGACAAGACCGAGGAACGATGGCTCTGCTGCGCTAGGCCAGGATCGAATCCTGGGCATTACCTTCTTGGCCCTCCTGTGGGGCCAGTATTCCATAGAGCCTCTTCTCACGGTAAAAACCTTTTATGACTGCAAAACTTGGAAAGTGGAGCAGCTTAACTAAGAGTAACGAATGTAATTAGCCGACTTATATTTATAAGGATATCGTTAGTAGTGGAAGTTCAGGAATCTGCTGCCCGCACGGGAAACAGTGGTCCAAAATCAGCCGATTTTTTCTGCAAGCTGCTCTGCGTTGCCTATTATCCTGACTTGTTTTATCACGCTGTTGAGGGACGCTACGAGCGCGATAGGGTCTTTTGCCTCTATCGCGACGATTATTTCTTGCCCCCTCCTTTTTATGGCGACGCTGCTCCTCTTGTAGCTCAGCTTCTTGTCCATCACTGCAAAATAGTCCTTTGCCCTCTCCCCAAGATCCATAGTAAGCTCAGCGTGGTACGTTCAATCGCCCCATCTCTCATCTATAAGGAACTTGTCCCTAAAATCCTTCCATGCGCCGCGGTATCCTGCGCTCCCCTCTTCGTGCACCTCGATATCGTCAATCCTTGCTGGGACGGTGATCCCGATGTTCTCCTTGAAGATTGACACCATCTTGCTTATGCCCTCTTCTGTGCCCTCTGCAAAGATCTCCACCCTCCCATCCTTAAGGTTCCGGACTACCCCTTTGATTGAGGTGTACTTCGCAGTAATGCGAACGAAATTCCTGAATCCGACACCCTGTATCTTGCCGCTCACAAAAATAGTGGCCCGCATGCCTACTGCCTGAAGATGTGCCTTCTCGCAGCCCTCACGCTCGGCCTGCTCAGCGACGTGCCGGTGCCCTTCCTGATTATGCCACGGTGCCTTCTGCCTGAGCTTGACAGCCCGCGGAATGCGCGGCTCTTGTTTGCAATGAGGTTCGCGTAGTCAGGGTCGCTTGTGATGATCTTGTTGTTTCGGTCGACGAGTATCGTCTCGAAGAACTTGTACTCGCCGTCCTCGCCAACGTAGTATGAGTTGACTACCTCGCAGTTGTCGAATTTTCTTGCTGCGCGCTCCTCTGCCCTTGACTGCAGCGACTTTGCATACGCATAAAACCTGCCGTACTTTGACGGCTTTCTTCCTCTGACTGGCTTCTGCCTCTTGCTGAGACCCTTCGAAACCTTCACCCTTACGATTATGACGCCTGGCTTTGCCTTGTAGCCGAGCTCTCTAGCCCTTGCGACGTTGGTCGGGACCTGCGCCCTCACTATTGCGCCCTCCCTTCTCCACTCGGATATCCTGTTCTTCAGCACCGTGCTTCGCTCCTTGTAGCTCTGCTCCATGCTCTGCTTGATGTATTTGTAAGCGCCCATTAAAAAGCACCGATGAAATATTCTAGTGATTAGAAATACACATACATTGCATCGAAAGATTATAAAAGGGTTCCCAATAGCGGAAGCGCGCTCACTCCTTTGGGTCCATCGACTTGAGCGCTTCTGAGAGGTAATTTGTTGCCTCTGTCACCTTCTGGTTTGACGCAACATCGGCTGCGCTGAGCGGCTGCCTTCCGTCCATGAGGTAGGAATCAAGCACCTGCATCGCCCCGTTTATCTCCTTTAGTACGTCCTTCTTGTTTGGGAATTGCTCGTCTGAGATCTCTTCTGCGACCTTCTTCGATTCCTCCAGGATGCTCTTGCAGTTGAACGCATTCATCCTCATCCGTTCCTTCGCATCCTCAGGCGACCAGGTCTTTATCAGCTCTGCGCCCGAATCCGTGGAGAGTGCGGCGCTTGCGGCCTCAAGTCCGCTGCGGAACTTGCTGAGCTTTGCCTCAGACTCTTCCTCTCGGTAATCCTTCTTCTCGTTAAGGACCTTCAATCGCATATTATCCCCGAGTAAAATGCGCTTTTGCGGTTTATATAGCTGATCTGCAAAATCGTTTCGTGACGCTATTTTTCCGACCTGATCCTGTATCCTTTGATCGTTGCGACCCCCTTCAGGTACAGGTACACTGCGGCATACATTGGAAGCACCGCATCCTCGGCGCTGTATGGGCCAAACGTCTTGCCGTTGATTGTTAGCTCCGGGGAATTCGTTACGCTCACCTTTGCCTCCCCCTTCTTGAACGCTATCGCCTCCTTCATAGGATTGAACTTCTCAAGGGCGGATTTGTGCCCCACCTTCTTTGCAATCAGCCCGGTCTCTCCGTGTATTGTGTTCGGCACCCTGAGAAGATGAGTCATGTCGCTTGTCACGTTCTTGTCTATCTTGTCGCTCTGCATTATCGATTGAGCCTTCATAACCTTGCGCCAGAACTCGTCCTTCTTCTTGATGTACGCCATGTCCCAGTTGCCGTTCCTTATCCCCATCTCTACCAGGGCGCGCTTCTTGAAGAGCTGCGATGCTTCCTGCTTTGTCATGCCGAACTCCATCAGCGTCCCTACGCCAGTGTTTAGCGCCCTGAGGAAGTTGTTTGCTATCTTCCCCTGCCATCCCTTGTCCGTAGGCTTTGGGCCCATGAGCTTCTTGAGCCTTGTCCCCTCGACGCCCACCATCGGGAAGAACTCCTCAAAGTCGATTCCTGTGCCTGCGATGTACTCGCTGACCTGCCTTCTTGCGAAGTTGTCGAGCTGGAGCACCTTTTCTGATTCTATGTGCAGGTGGTAACCGCGGTTGCCGCTGAAATTTATCTCTATCTCCTTCTCGGAAAATCCGAAGTCGGGGACCAGGAAGTCCTCGACCAGTTTCTGCACCTCCTGCTTTGTCTTATCAAAGCAGTTGCTGCACACCCACTTCTTACCGTGGACCTGCTGGCAGTCGAGGTTCATGTCCGTTGCGTCGATATCGAATACCAGCTCCGCGCCTGTGGGCTCCTTCTTCTCCATGGGCCTTGCTGCGGGGTACCTGTAGAATGCCTGCGAGCACGAGACAAATGCGGGAGCGTTTGTGACGAGGTACTCCCTGTACTTCTTTTCGCTCTCGAACCCTATGTGCCTTCCCGCAACCTTCATGTCGAGGTTCCCGAACCCGAATTCCCTCTGCTCCAATCTGGTAGGGGCGACATCCTCGGCGCCCTTGTAGTAGTCCCCCAGCAGACGCAATATCAACTGCCTTGGATTGAACACTGCCTCACAGTAGGGATTAGGAATTCTGGATATAAAATATGCGGAGGTTACTGCCCCTGGATGCGCTTTATCCTCTCGTTGTGGAAGACCTTTGCTGCCGTCCAGTTTGCCGCCCTCATCGCCATCTCCTCCACCTTTTCAAGGCAGAACTTCCCTACATTCGCGTTTGATGCCAGCTCCCTTATCCTTTGGAGGGAGTTCAGCGTCTTTGGCTGGCTCGTGCCGATTAGAGTTATAAGCGACTGCTCAGCTTCAGAATAAGTCTCTTCGAGCGAATAATCGCCGTGCTTGAGCTGCTTTATGACTTCCATTTCTGGAGGGATTTGTATCATGCTCCCTGGAACTATTCCGATTTCTCTTGGCGTTAGCCTCTTTGCTGTAGGTTTTGATGCCACGGTGTCGACATCTGGGCTTGTTGGATGCTGATTCCAGTGTTTTATTAGCTCGGTCCTCCATATCAATGCCTCTGCGACCAGGTCGACATTTATATGATCGTTCTTTATCTTGTGCGTCTTTGATGTCTTGCCCCTGAAATCCAGGTGGTTCCTGTGCAGCGGGGAATCTGCAAAAATCTCGCTGAGCCTCTTCGGCTGTTCGACGCTTAGGAATGTTGGCGCAGGCTCGGACTTCACGATTGTCTTGAAGGCTGTGGAGTTTACGGACTTGAGGGATATATCCATATCAATCGGATTTATTCCTGTTGGGGGTTTTATAAGTTTTACTGTGTCGTCATTTTTTGTTCCACGATTGTCGCCGCCCAGTTCCACGATTGTCTATCTGCGGATTTGGGAGCCACAAGCACAAATAAAAGAGTTGATTGTTTAATTGCGTCATGGCAAAGTCGCTTGATGAAGAGATAAAGCAGGTCATAATCGTGCGCACCGACATAGAGATGGGAAAGGGCAAGCTTGCCGCGCAGGTGGGGCATGCCGCAGTCTCTAGCTACCTTGAGGCGCTTAGAATCGAGAGCAGGATAGCAGAAATGTGGCTTGCATCTGGCCAGAAAAAGATTGTACTCAAGGTTGACAGCGTTGAATCGATGGAGAGGCTGTACAAGGCATTCGAATACAAGGGCATCCCTTGCGCGCTTGTCTCCGATGCAGGCCTGACGCAGCTCCCCCCTGGCACGAAGACTGCGCTTGGGATAGGGCCATGGAAGGGGTTGGAGATCGACAAACTGACCGCGGCGCTCAAGCTGCTCTGATCAGACGTATGTGAGCCACTTTGCAAACTGCTTGTCTTCGCCAGACACTATCTTTGAAAAGCGCTCTGAGACCATCCTTGTTATTGGGCCGATCTTCCCATTCCCTATAGTCCTCCCATCGACATTTACCACAGGAGTTACTTCCGCCGCAGTGCCGGTGAAGAATAGTTCATCGCATTTGTAGAGCTCTTCCCTGTGCACGCCCCTCTGCTCGACCTCGACCCCCGCGCTCTCAAGTATCTTTATCGCCGAATCGCGGGTTATCCCTAGCAGAAAATCGCCGCTCTTTTGGGGGGTGATTACCTTGTTGTCCTCAACCAGGAAGATGTTTTCCCCGCTCCCCTCTGCGACAAGCCCGTTTGCCGATAGCAGTATCGCCTCGTCGTACCCCGAGTCTCGCGCATCTAGCCTTGAGAGGAACGATGCGATATAATTGCCGCTCACCTTAGCCTGCGGCGGCAGTACATCGGAGCTCGCCTTTCGCCATGAAGAGACCTTGCATCTGAGCCCCTTCTCCTTGTTTTGGAAGTAGTTGCCGTACTCTATCGCAGTTATTGAAACGTTCATCTGCTCGTCAGGATAGAAAAAACCCATAACCACGTTGTCGTAGAACGCAAATGGCCTGATGTAGCCGTTTTGTATCTTGTTCTTGCGCACGGTTTCAATTATTCCCTCTTCCAGCTCCTCTTGCGAGACGCGAAGCTTCATCTTGTACATCTTTGCGCTGTCCATGAACCTCTTTGCATGCTCCCTGAGCCTGAACACTGCCACCCCCTTCTTTGTCTGGTAGCACCTTATTCCCTCGAAAATGCCGAGGCCGTATTGTATCGTGGGGGTGAATACGTGTACTGTCACCTCCTCGAACTTCTTGAATTTGCCATTGAGCCAGATGTATTGCTGCGCCATGATAGCGATATGCAGAGGGTGATTTTAAGGCTTTTTGTACGGGTATCGGTGTCGTTGTTTTATAATTTCCCACCCAATTAAAATCATGGACAAAGAGAGAGTAAGAACGCTACTCTTGCGCTACAATCTCACTGATTTTGAGACGAAGGTCCTGATGAGGACCTTTGATATCCCGAAAGGGAAGACTGTTTCCTACAAACAGCTCGCTGCGAGTTGCGGCAGGCCGAGGGCTTACAGGGCAGTAGGGAATATAATGCACAAGAACCCCCTGCCGCTGATCATACCGTGCCATAGGGTCGTGGCATCAGGCAGAAAGATCGGAGGCTACGCCTATGGGACAAGAATGAAAAAGCTCCTTCTCAAATCGGAAGGAGCAACTGCCTGATCAGGATACTGTAGGCAAAGGCAGCCTGTAGCCCAGGACCCTGAGTCCGACATACAGCAGTATGAATCCCACCAGTGCAAGAAGCACTCCCTGAAGGTTCCATACTATCAGCACGAGACCTATGATTATCGCGATGACTCCTCCCCAGGTCTTGTAGGCGTTCTTGTTCTTCTGGTAAGCCGCCTGGCTCTGCGCTACCTCCTTCTGCACCGTCGCCTTTGCTGCTGACACTCTGTCCCTTGTCTTCTTTTGAGCATTTCGTCTTGGCATAATATCGTGCATAATAGTATATCCAAGAATTAAAAACGTTTGCTACAGCCACCAAAGCCTGAGGGGGCGAGCTCGCGCTCACCCTTGCCCCAGGCCGTAGTATGGCCTGTTCATCGAGGGGCTAAACCCTGAAGGCTTCGCAGCCACTCCCATCTGCGCCACGCTCTGTGATAGAATGGCCCTCAGGGTGCTCACTCCCTCTTTGGTCAGATACAGAGGCTTGTACGCCTCCGACTCGCACTTCTCAGCAAAATCCAGCACTCCCTTCTTCTTGAGCTTCTTTAGGTTGTACCACACGCAGCTGCGCGAGAAGCCGTACTTCTCGTAGAGGTACTCGACGAAGCTGGTAGCTGTAGTGATGTGATCGAACCCGATCTCGGCTATGATCACCTGCTCCTTACGAGTTCTCACTAGGGCTCTTATCGGATTTTTGATATACTCTCTATATAGTCCACGCATAGGCAACACCAAAAAGAAGACTTTTGCGGCCTTTATGCGCAGACAGGCAATACCAAATTGCCGGCCTTAAAAATGTCGTGGACTATGCTAACTGACCTAATGCCCATGGTATACCAGGTCATTTGAGTCTGCATAGTCTGCACTGATTTATTTCTGTAAGCCATGGTATTTAAACCTTTTCTACAGAATTTTTAACGCGGTTGAATGATAGGCGCACTAATTGGCTCGGCTTCGAACGGGCCACTTTATTCGGCAAGGCTCATTGCGCTTATTGCGATGGTCATCATATACGCCATCTACGACGTGTTCAACAAGCGCGACATACCCGACGCCTTTGCGTATGTGAGCGTGTTTATAGGGGCGATATTCACACTCGTGCTAGGGCTGCACACGATAGAGTTCAGCGCCCTTGTTGCGATTGTTGTAGGCGCCCTCTCTTATGTGCTCTACAGGGTAGGGCAGCTTGGGCTCGGGGACGGGTTCGAGTTCGTGGCGATATCGCTCCTGATACCGATCCAGCCCTCGCCGCTTTTGTTCGGAGGCCAGCAGTTTGGGATGCCGTTCATACTATCGGTCTTCGTGGCGACAGGGTTTACGGCGATAGTGTTCGTGCCTCTCTATTACATATTAAAGATGAACAGTAAGAGCAGGAAGGAGGCCAGGAGCCTCATTGGCAGCAGGGAGGCCGCGAAGGCGGCAATTTTGATTGTCGCTTATGCGTCGCTTCTCCTGTTCGTTACGTACCTGTTCGGGTTCAATCCTGTTGCTGCTGCGATAATATCCCTGATTGCGGTATTCTCAGCGCTCATGGCGCTTTTCGAGAAGGGGATAATGAGGCAGATGATAGCCCTGATATACCCGCGAGAGCTGGAGGACGGGGACATAATAGCAGAGGATATGATGGCGGTTAGGGACATAGCTTACTTCAGGAAGATTTCGCCAGGATTCGGGAGGCTCGTGACGCCTGGCATAATAACAAAGATAGCGAGAGTGAGGAGGAGGATACCGGTTTACAAGCACGCCGTGCCACTTGCAGTGCCTACCCTTGTCGGGGTTGGGGCTGCGCTGCTTTTCGGAAACCTGCTGCTGTATCTTGTCTGACAACGATGCGAAGGGTTTAAGAGCTGTAATGCTATTTCTAACTGGTGTTTCGATTGAGGCACGCTCGTGAGCACGTCAGGAAATTTTGGGTAGTCTACAACAGGCGACTGATAGGGCTGCTGATGATACTGATCGCCACATTCTACAGTGTAGGCTTCATCTTCTCGACGCTGCTGGTGCAGAACTTCACGAACAATGCGCTGAGCATAATGTTCATGTGGGGCGTGCTCCTTACGATGGTGATCGTGATTGCGATCGGAGGCGTAGCGACACACCACATCACCACTGTCAAGATAATGAATCCAAAAGAGCACTCCGTTCACTCGAGGAACATTGGTGCATTCATGATAATCATTGCTATAGGGGCAATATTATTCGCGCTCCCTGTATCGCTGATACCGCCGGAGGCATCGCTCATGGTGCTGTTTAGCGTTGGTGGTATAATGCTCGTGCTGTATGCGGGACTCACTGCGATATTTGGCAACCACTATCCTGAACTTGGAGTGGCTGCCTTCATCTTCTGGATAATGTTCATACTCGCCGTACTGTTCCTGCTGCCGCAGATGGCGCAGAACCCTGGGCAGTTCCAGGTGCTCTCCCTAATAGTTGCATCGGTAACAATGGTGGTGGTGTTTGCGGTAATAGGGTCAGTGATGATGTACAGCTCCTCTGAGGGTTTCCTTGCGGAATTCAAGAAAGTGAACAGGATAAAGTAGGGGGCTATTCGTACTCCGGCTTCTGGTCTCTCTGCGCCTGCAATAGAGTGCAGCTGGTGTTCATCTTGATGTTGATCTCCATTCTTATCAGCTCCCGTATGCGGGGCTCCATGTCCTGCACTGAGGCATTAAGCTGCTTGAATGTAGTGAGTTTGTACTCGTCGCTCGTATCGGAAGTGAGCAGGGCGTCAAGCACAGATGACATCACATGCCATGAGGGCTTTGGATTTTCAACCTGACCCTTAAAGAGAGATATTAGCGCCACCGTTGTCCCATTGTCGAGCATCTTCTCCTTGGCCAGCTTTGCGATGTACACCTGGACGAGATATACATCCTTCTCATTCTTGACTAAGTCGAGCAGCTGCTCTTTCGTGAATATGCCGTTCTCTATCTTCATCCTCTTTGCATATATCGGCTCGTAGGATTTTGTAATCTCCTGCCCATCTTTTTGCTGCGGCGCGACGTCTTTCGCACTCTTGTCTCTATGCCCGAAGAAAAACTTCATTTTGTCGCCTTTTTCTTTAAAAACTTCGACTTCTACTACTGCTGGCACATTTAAATTCTTTTACTACGCAGCCGTTTCCTTCTATGCATTATTTTCTCATTGCCCGATGGCTTTATTGCAGGAAATGGAAGAGAAGCAGGATTGAGTACATTTAGAATTTTACAGGAATGAGTTTTCTATCTCCGCCAAAGAGTGCGCTGTTGACGTACCAGACCTCCTGCGGCCTTATGACCATGAAGACCGCACCGGTCTGGTAGACCTTGAATATGTCCTCGATCCCGGGCAACCACGTACCTGCACCAGTTAGGCGACGTTCCCTTGCAGTGTACGCCTTCTCCACTTCTGATTCTTGGACAGGCACTGCAAGACCGTTTATCTGGACCTGGATGTGGCTTCCCTTTGATTTTGAAATTGGCGTAAAGGCAGAAAAAGCGACGTTGTTGTCAACAAGGATGTCCTGCATGTGGCGAGTGTTCCGTTGTGAAACAAAAAATATGCCAAAATTTTCATCGAATGTGAAGAAGACTGTTGCCGCCCATGGCCCCCTGGGAGAATTGTGGGTCGCAATCGTGCCCACGACTGTAGAGTCAAGGCAGGCTAGTGCAAGCTTTTGGTTCTCGCTGAATGATAGCTTGGGCCACTCCCTTATCTGTGATTCTTCATCCATACGCCAATTTCTCATTTTATGCTTATAAAATTATCGGGATGCTCCCATCGGGATTTGAACCCGAGTTTTAGGGTTGAAAGCCCCACGTCCTTGACCGAGCTAGACGATGGGAGCACGTGTTACTCTTTATATTTTGCTAACTTAATAAGATTATCTAATCGTATGTTGGGGGGCAAATATGATTCTTTCAGATTTCGACCTGATGAACTTCATAAACAGCAAGAGGCTGGAGATAACTCCTTTTGACCCGGTGATAGTGCGGGAGAATGGCGTTGACCTGCGCATAACCGATGAGGTCGCGGTAAGGAACGAGACGCACCCTGAAGGGTTCGTGTTCGACCCTGACAATCCCGAGCACATGAAGGAAGAGTATATTGTTTCCAGGAACAAGACAATCATAGTCAAACAAAAGTCTCAGGTCCTGCTATCAACAAAGGAGTACATCAAGATGCCGGACAACCTGGTCGGCTTCGTTGAGCTGCGAAGCACATGGGCGCGCCATGGGCTTGTGATGCCGCCCACGATAATAGACGCTGGCTTTGCAGGCAATATCACTCTTGAGATATTCAACAGCTCTCCTTATGCTATCAAGCTAAAGCCAGACACGCGCTTTGCTCACGTCATATTCTCGATGACTATGAACAGGGTTGAGAAGGCGTACAGCGGAAGGTACTTTGGGCAGAGGGGGCTAACGCCACCCAAGCCGCTCTGAACTTACCTTGAGAGATCCGAAGCTTCCTCCCTTGAGACGTCTTCAGCCCTCCCTGGGGATGTAGACACAAGAACAACGTCTCCTACGTTCTTGACGTTCTTGTAGAGAATGCTCTTCTGCCTCAGGACTACCTTGACATCGCCCTTCGCGTTCTTCCAAGGAATCGTGAGCAGCCTGCTTAGCTCTCCCTTCTCAAGGTCGACGATAACATCCTGAACATCGCCAAGATACTGTCCCGAATCGCTGTATATATCCATGTGATATATGTCTGAAATCTTCATTTGGTCACCGTGTATGATACTTCTTATAGATTTATAAAGATTTTCAGATTAGTGGAAGCCGACTTTTCGGCCTAAAGCCTCCTGTAGGACGAGAGGTTTGAGCGCTTCGAGAACTTTGACCCTGCGGAAAGCGCCATCTCGCGCGCAGCCTTGTAGTGCGCAAGGGTGTAAGGCATGCTCTCGGGGCTTATCTTGCCGCTTGAGAGGGCAGCCCTCGCCTCCTGGAGGATCTTGTTTGCATAATCGGTAATGGATAGCGACTCCTTTCGCATGAACGCCATCACTTCCTTCACCCTCTCGTAGCACCCATCGATAGAGTTGGTCTTGAGCACGGAGCTCATGTCCCTGCAGATCGCCTTGAAGGTACTTGTTGCCTCCGAATCATCCCTGTTGCCTGTTATAGTACGTACTACCTTTCTGGAGAAAAGCCCTTCTATCATGATGTCAGTATCCTTTGGAATACGCGCAATCTGCTGTCGCTTCATGTAATCGTATAGGCAAGGGCATTGAAAAATTATAAGCCTTCTGTGCCACTACGGCTGCATCCAGTCGATCTCGTAGTAGTCGTGCCTGCTCCCTGGTAGCGCCACCCTCCTCACCTTGTAGTACGTGACTGCGGTCTCCCTGTCGGCAATCGCAAGAACCAGCTGAAGCCCGCGCTTCTTTGCCCCGTCTATCGCGCCAGCGAGCTCGCTGCCGCCGATGTACTCCTCCTCCCCTAGCGCCAGCATCGCATATTTCGGCGGGGTCTTGGCAGGATCCTCTGTTTCTCCGCCTTTTCGGTGGTAGAGTATGAAATCTATGGGCGTGTGCTTTGGCTTTGCCTTCCCTGGAATTGCCAGGATGAACGTCTTGCGCACCGAGTGCGCCACCCTTATCGCCCTGGCCCATTCAGATATGAGCAGCCTCGAGTCCTTTGGGAATACCTGCAGCACGTGCTTTGAGTGCATCCAGTTCGCGTCCTTTATCGGCCTTGCGCCAGGGAAGTATACCCTGAAGTGCGTCCCGAACTTGAAGCCGGTCTTTATCACATAGCCGTGGTCCCTCCAGTCCTTGTAAACCTCATATAGCCTTGGGAAGTCCCTCCTTCTGGAGCTGGCGCTGCGCAGCACGCCCTGCCTCGTGGAATTTCTGAGCGAGAGCTTTTTCTTGTCGATCAAAAATAGCGTCTCATACGCATCAAGCTTGCTTAGCCTGCCGCGCTCTGCTGCCTTGTAAGTACCGTA
Organism: Microcaldota archaeon; assembly: GCA_028867115.1. GTDB lineage: Archaea > Micrarchaeota > Micrarchaeia > Micrarchaeales > CABMGC01 > JAGWGI01. The sequence continues at coordinate 30,189 of JAGWGY010000002.1, read as the reverse complement.
CTGGCCTATCCAGTATCGCTCGTAGAGCTCCTTCCCGCACTTGTCATCGTCAATTATTGAGAGCAGATCGTGCGGGAAGAATGCGCCCTTCACCTTCGGTATTGATATCCTGAGTGCGGACTTTGGGTAGCGTTTTGCGGGCCCTGCGTGCTGCTTTTGGTATTTGACATCAGGGCTGCGAAGCGCAAGGCCTCTGTCCCTCCAGTCCTTGTAGGCAAAGTACCTTGCCATCAGCTTGCCGCCTTTGTTGAATCTCTCCGCAACAGCGTTGAAAGAGAGCGTTTTTCCGCTGTCTGTGCATTTTGCATTCCTGATGTCCATCAGGTAGAGCGCCTCCTCTGGGAGCAGCACCATCGTCCTGCCCGTTTTCCAGCCGTATGCGGACCGCCTGAGCTGGTCTATTGTTGAGTGGTCGGTGACGAAAACTCTCTTGCCCCTTATTTCCAGCGACAGCTCCATCAAACCATACGTATTGACTGCGAAAAGGTTATTATTTGGAATGTTGATAGAGTGTAATTGATTTGATGCAGGAGACGCAGCAGGCAGTCCGGCTTGAGAGTTCGCCGAAGATCCCTGACGGGCTAAAGACGATGATGCAAAAGCAGGGATACCACTTTGTTGGGAGGCATTCTGCGATAAAGACGTGCAACTACACTGAGGACAGCATGCGCCTGGAAGGCGCGACGTGCTACAAGCACCAGTTCTATGGGATTAAGAGCTGGAGGTGCATGCAGAGCACACCTGCGATAGGGTGCAACCTTGCGTGCAGCTTCTGCTGGAGGATAATACCTGAGGAGATCGGGATAAACTGGAACGAGCTAAACGCGCTCGGGAACTGGGATGAGCCCGATTCGATAGTAGAGGGGCTTATTGCAGAGCAGCGCCGCCTTGTTAGCGGCTTCAAGGGGAGGGAGGGGACTGACCTGCAGCGCTGGAAGGAGGCCAACGACCCTGCGCACGTGGCGCTCAGCCTCACTGGGGAGCCCATGTTTTACCCACTGATGAGCAAGCTGCTCGACGCTTTCCATCGCAGGAGGATCAGCACGTTCCTTGTGACTAACGGCACGATGGTAGGCGCCCTAAAGAAGCTAACCGTAATGCCTACCCAGCTCTATGTCTCAATACAGGCGCCGAACGAGGAGGTATACAACACGATTGCAAGGGCAAAGACCCTGAACGCATGGCAGAACTTCCACGGATTCCTTGAGGTATTTGCCACACTCAAGACAAGGCGTGTCTTCAGGCTCACGCTGGTCAAGGGAGTCAATATGGTGGATGCGAAAGGATATGCCTCGCTCATCGCAAAGGGCAGGCCGCAGTACGTGGAGGTAAAGGGATTCGCCTTTGTCGGAGGCGCAAGGAGCGAGGATCGGCACCTCTCATACGAACAGATGCCAAGGAAGGAGGAGGTAATAGAGTTCGCAAACCGGATCGCAAAGGAGTCAGGGTACATTGTGGCGGATTACCACGAGCACAGCAAGGTGGTGCTCCTGTGTGCTGATGAGGTTTCTGCGCAAAGAAGGATCATCAACTTCGAGAAATGAGACCATGCCGAGAAGAGGGATCGCAGCACAGGCCCTGATAGCCCGCAAGCACCAGGAGTACAGGAAGAACATCAAAAAGTACGAGAGGATCCTCTTCGGCATACTGGGCTCGAGCTTTCTGATATTCCTTGGAATTGCGGCGTACGCGGTATACAAGATAGGATACAGCAACTTCCTTGAAACTGTCGCGTCGATAAAACTTGGATACTATGCAATCGCCCTCCTTGTGGTGTTTTTTGCATACGTGATAAGGTTCCCGAAATGGGAGCTGTACATGAAGAGGCTGGGCGTGAGGATAGGGAGGCTGCAGAACTTTCTGATCTACATGTCCATGTACTCTATGGACATAACGCCTGGCAGGTGGGGGAGGGTAGTGGTTTCCTACACGATAAACAGGCTCACAGGGACCAAATTCAGCAAGACACTGCCAGCGGTTGTCGCTGACATATTCACAGACTTTGCCGGTTTCGCCTTCGTTGCAGTTGTTGCGGCGATATTCGTGGGGCAGTATGTGATTGTTGCAATCGTTGCGACAATACTCCTGCTGCTGCCGTTCGTCTTCCTATACAGCAAGAGGGCTTACTCGCTCTTCAGCAAGAGGCTGCACAATAAGAAGCTGTTTAGGAGGCTCTTTGAGGTGGGCGACAAGTACTTTAGGCACAACAAGCTGCTGGGGATCGATGTTTATGCGAACTCCATGGCCTACACCATACCGTCCATGGCAATAAACGCGGTAAGCCTCTATTTTGTGATGCTGGCTTTTGGAGTAAATCTAAGCCTGCATTTCATACCGATTGTTATATTCATCTTCTCTATGTCGACGCTGCTAGGGATGCTGACAGGCCTTCCTGCGAATCTGGGGATAACAGATGCGACTCTCTTTGGGTTTTTGCTGGCCTTCTTTGGAGGGGACGGGATTGGCGTTGGGCTTGCATCGGTCATAACGATATTTGCAAGGCTTGCAAACGTCTGGTTCGTCCAACTCTTTGGATTCTCATCGCTTGCATACACGATAAGGTATTGGCGCCGCCAGGTCAAATGAATTTGGTGAGCGCCTCTTCCTCTGCAAAGCTCGGCTTGGCTGGGACTACGATGGTAAGCGTCTTGCCCTCGAACTCCCTCAGCACTTCCTTGCCTATGCCCCCGAACGCGACATATCGTATCAGCTGTGTATCCTTGCCGATGTCTCCAAGGATCAGCAGCTTGCGATCCTGCGTCATCACCCCCGCCTTCCTCTGCTCGTCTGCGGCGTGAAGCAGCACAATCGCCTCGCCCAGCCTCATCCTGCGTTTTTCCTGATAGTGGTAATCAAATAGCATCATTGTGTGCTGCCCGTTCTCGACGTTCCTCTTTGCGACGTCTATGAAAGATGTTGGCTTGTATTTCTCGCTCCAGAAGGTGATTGTGGTCGTTGGGCCGAACTTGTATATGTCAAGCCCGCTCTCCCCTATGCCTGCAGAGAATATCGAGGGCGCGTGGAACACGCGGTACTCTATGCCCATCTTGTGCGCAAGATCTAGTATGGTGTGGTGCGTAGTCGCGATCAGCGGGTCGCCAGGGACCAATATTACGATGCTTGATGATGCTGCCTTGGCAATTGTTCCCTTCGCGTTCTCCTCAAGCTCTGAGCGGCTCAGCAGCCTAAGGTTGATCTTTAGCCTCGTTTTGATGCTTTCCAGTGCCTCTTCTGGTATGAAGTTGGTGTACTGGTCCACGAGCACCTCGTCCGCCGAGGTTATGGTGTCTATTGCGCTGTAGGGGATATCGTCATAGTTGAGCCCCATCCCGATCAGAAACAGCATACTTAGCCCTTAATCCCTTCTGGGGTTATCTTTATCACGCACTCCCCTTCTGGCCTATCCGGAGAGTCGAGCAGCTTGACAATCCTCTTCTCCTCCTTGCCCTTCCTGAAGTAGAGCCTTGTTGTTGTTGCGTGCGCGAGTATGTTTCCCCCTATCGGGGTGGTAGGGTCCCCGAACAGCATCCCGGGGTTGTCCATCACCTGGTTTGTGATGTAGACGGCAAGATCGTTCTGCTCTGCGAGCTTCTTGAGCTTGTCGACATGCGAGTTTAGCTTCTGCTGCCTCTCGTTTAGCATCCCCCTGCCAAGGAACTCTGCCCGAAATAGCGAGGTGATGGAGTCGACTACTATCAGCCTGATGTTCTTCTCCTTGACAAGCTTCTCGGCGCGCTCTATTGCAAGTATCTGCTGGTCTGTGTTTAGCGCCCTGACAAGGAAGATGTTGGCAAGCACCTCCTTTGGGTCAAGCCCCTCTGCCTCTGCTATCGCCTCAATCCTCTCTGGCCTAAACGTTCCCTCAGTGTCTATGAATAGCACCGCGCCGCCAAGGCCCCCCTTGCCTACTGGCTTCTGCACGTTGACGCTCAGCTCGAACCCGAGCTGGCTCTTGCCTGCCGCGAACCTGCCGTACGCCTCTGTTATGCCCTGCGCCTCAACTCCGCCGCCGAGCAGCTCGTCAAAATCCTTTGCTCCCGTAGTGATTCTCCCTAACCCCTTCCTCCTCTCAGCAGCATGGGTGCCGGTCTCGAACTCAAGCGTTGTTGCCTCCCTGGCAGCGTCGATTGCCTTCTTTGCGGCATCGGCGCTCAGCCCGCTTGCCTCAGAGAGAGCGCCTGCCAGTGCGGTTGCAACCTTGTCAAGAGTGTCAAAGCCAGCATCGCGCAGCTTCTGGGCTGTTGTTGGCCCGACTCCCGGAAGGTCCTCGATCTCCTTTACTCCCTTCTCTTTTGCCATTTTCGCCCCCCAAAATTAGTCTAGTAATATTAGGATTATAGGAATATTAAACCTTCCGCAAACTCCATTCAGCGCCTCTTTGCGCCCTCCAGGACCCCTGGCTTTTGCCTGAAGCTCCAGTCTATTCCAGGCATTATGTCAATCAGCGCGCTCTTGAGCGCCGCCAGGTACCTTCCGTCGTTTGGTTGGAATATCCCTTTGTCTGAGAGCGCCCTCTCCACCTCATCTTTCAGTATGTCATCTGGGATGCGGTCGTCGCATGCGTCAATTGCCACCTTCCATGCAAACTCCCTTGCGATCCTGCGGTCCTGCTCTGCCTCCAACGCCCTTGGATCCAGCATCAGCCTTAGGGAATGTTTAAAGCGCATGGTAGGATAGGGCGGCGCAAGGGTTATATAGCTAGAGCTACCTTGCACTTATGGAATTTTGAGGGGCAGAGATGTCAGTGTGCGATGAATTATTAGGAAGAGGCCAATGCGTTTGCACGCACTGGCAAGGCGACCAGTTTAACCCTTCCTACAGTAGAGAACCCGTGATATTATCTCAATATTAAAGCTTAAAAATCTTTGTAATTAGTGGAATATTTCATAGAATTGGAAGATAATTATGCTAGATTTCCTAACACTTGACGCAAAAGGGGTGGCTGCCGCTATCGTCGTAGGAGTGCTGATTTTGGCCCTGGGGCAGGGTATGGGCCCGTACTTCCTTGGAGTGATACTTCTCTTCTTGGTGCTATCCGGCCTTGTTACCTGGGTAGGAAGGCATAGGAAGATGGCGATAGGAGTGTACCAGAAGTACAGGAGCTGGAGAAACGTGGTGGCAAACGGGGCGATGCCGGTGCTTATTGCAGGCTTCTACTACCTCAACTCTGGCGCAGGGATAGTGCCTGCGAACTTCATAGTGATATCCTATGTCGCAAGCGTAGCTGCGATAACTGCAGACAAGTTCTCAAGCGAGCTGGGGGTGCTTGCGGGCAGGCCGATGATGCTCCTAACCATGAAGATGGTGAGGAGGGGCACCTCTGGAGCTGTAACGGCTGCAGGTGTGGGCGCAGGGCTGCTGGGATCGTTGATAATCGGCTCCACACTTCTCTCTGTGATCGGTACGCTTGGCGGCCTAAACTACGGCATACTTCTGGTTGTAGTGATCGTATCAGGGCTTGCAGGGAACATAACTGACACGGTATTCGGCTATTTCGAGGAGATGGGGATAGGGAACAAGTTCACGTCCAATTTCGCATGCTCCTTTATAGGGTGGCTCATCAGCATGCCGCTTCTGCTCATACTTTAATGCTGCTCAGACATCGATGACGACCGCAGATTGCTGCGGGGCCGTTTCTCCGCTCATGTGCCTCTGTATCTCCTCGATTTCGGCACACGCCTTCAGCACGTTGCGCATGGCCTGCTTTAGCACCAGGTCCCTCTCCTTTTCGAAATAGGCCTTGCACTTGTCTGAGAGCTCCTTGTCCTTGTGGTCAAAGAAGACGTATTTGAATGTGACAAGCTTGAAGCCGTCATCACGCACGCTCACCTCGATCTTCTTTTCAAACTCCTCCTTTGTGATTTTGATTCCGTCATTGTTCAGCTTTGCTACGGCTCCCTCTACTGCCGCCTCAAGATCCGGATAATTCCTAAGTTTTTCTCTAGCCATGCAAATCACGATAGTTTTTGGAGCATGTTGTCGTTATGGAATGCAAGCTCGCAAGCGCTTGCCAGTATCTTGTCTGAATCGTCTGCCTGCTTTGGGATCATTATCCTGCTCCCCTCGAGCCTTACGATGCTTGTAAAGTCTGTTATCGGGAGCCCCATGTCAGAAAGCCTCATTGCGACCCTGATGCACCGATCAAGAGTCTGTTTCGGGGTGTCCCCATATTGCAGCACAACGGTTTTGTCTCCCATGATTACACTGACTAAAATTCGATTTTCCCTCTTTAAAAAGGTGCCTCATTAATCGTTTTTGCCGCCGATGTTTGTGATTTTGAGACATTAGAAAATGGTGCGAGCACCGGGATTTGAACCCGGGTTGCTGGCTTGGGAAGCCAGCGTCCTACCAGGCTAGACTATACTCGCACGGATTTATTTGGAGGGGAATTTTAATAAGGGCTATCTGATGTATGAGAGGTTCTCGTGCCCCGGCCCCTGCTGCTCCTTCTTTACCGCCTCCTCCATCGCCTTGACCATCTTCTCCGTCTCGCGGCTTATCTTGTCAAGGTTTTCAAGGTTCAGCTTGAGCCCCATCTGCTTGTTTATTACCTCTAGGACCGCCTTTGCTGCATGTGCATCTACCTCTAGCATCCCTGTCTCCCCCATTATGCATGCTGAGGGGATCTTGTGCTTCTTTGCAAACGCAAGTATCAGGCCGGCAGATCCCCAGATCATCCCTGCAGCCTGGCCGAAGATCACGCCGTTTGACTTTAGCCTCTCGATTAGCGACCTGTCTGTCGTGACCGCAAAAACCCTTGGGTTCTGGACATATTGGTTGCTTGAGTTGTACCCTCCGATGGTGTATATCATGCTGCCCCCGTTCTTTTTGTAGAATTCGACGACCTTCTCGTTCACATCGTACTGCCCCTCTGATGAGAGCGCCTGGAAATCGCCGATGAGGATCATTATGTCCCTTGCGCCCTTGACCTTTGAGGGGTTCTTCCAGAGATAGAACCTGTTGCTGACAAGCCTTATGCCGCCGGACTTCTGCATTATCACCTGGTGGGGGAAGTGCGCAGAGTAGAGCGTTGCGTACTTCTTTGCCTTCAGCTCGGTCCTGAGGTGCTCTCCTACCAGGCTCCCGACGTTGCCTATTCCTGGCAGGCCGACGATCAGTATCGGGTTCCTTGGCTTGAGCGACTTTTTGTAGTATATCTTTGTGCCGTCCATTAGACCTTGTCCTTCTTTAGGTTAATCGTGCTGTTTGCTATTCCCTTCTCCAGTATCACTGTCGCCTGCTTTATCCTCTCCTCAGCCTTTGGGTAGCTCGAGTCCTCGGACATCATCCTGTACCTCGGCGCGCCTAGGTAGTTTACCTGCACCCCGAGCTTCTCGACCTCGCTGAACGCCTTCTTTATCATCGCAATCCCCTTCTTGGTATCGTAGGTCGTCACCTCCGCCACATAGGAGACGATATACACCTTTGGCTTGATGTTCTTTGCGACTATCTCCTTCATCGCGTCTATGAACTTCTGGCTCAGCTTCACGCCTGTCGGCTCCTTCCCTTCTGCAAACAGGTTGATCAGGTCGCTGTATGTCATGAACTTCTTTGAAAGCTCTGATTGCACCTCTGCGTTCTTCTCCTTGAGCCCTGATGCGTCTAGCGCCTGTGAATAGAAGTTCTCCGCCCTCTTCTCGAGGTTGAAATCGTTTATCTTGTCCTTCTCCTCCTTCTTTGTGACCTTCTTTAAGGATACGTCGATCGCGCGCTTGTCCCGGTCGATGTACACTACCTTGACCACTCCCTTCTGGCCCTCCTTTAGGAATTCGTGGATGTTCTTTATCCATCCGGATGCGACCTCCTTTATCGGGAGGTAGGCGTCGTGGTTGTACTCAACTAGCTCGCAGTATGCTCCGAAGGGCATCACCTTCTTTATCCTCATTAGGACAAGTTCGCCGACTTCGGGCATCTCTTTTTTGACAATCATTTGGATCAGCGCTTGATCTCAAGCTTCTTCTTCGTCCTGTTCCCCATGACACGCTCTATCTTCTTGTGGCAGGTGTTGCACTCAAGTATTATCTTCTGCCTCTGGGATAGCTTCTTCTTCGGAGTCTTACCCTTGACCTTTCCGATGTAACCCCTGTGCTTGCGCTCGAACCTGCGTATGTTCACGCTCAGCCCTCTTGAAGGGTTGACCGGCTTTGCGGAAAGCACCGTCTTTACCACGTGCGGGGTGTGCTTGTTGCAGTAGGGACAGTATGTGTTGATGTCTTTTTGTATCTTCATCTTTTCACCTAAACTTTTTCTCCGAGTTTGTTGCTTAGTAGGAAATCTGCCTCATAGTCTTCTGCGAATTCCACGACCTGATTCTGTTTGTACGGGCCGGTCTTGCCGCCGTTTGGCATAATCAGCTCGGGAATATCCGCGGATATCCGCACCTTCTTTGTCCTTGCGATTTCGCCAAGGCCGCCGTTTATCAGAGACCTTATGCTTTTGAAAAGCTGCTCCTCTTCATCTGGCATCTGGCCCGGTAATTGTTTATTGTAAGCCAAGTATATTAATAGCTTCTGTGTCCTGCGCTCTTTTATTGATGACAGGAGCTTCCTGAAGTTTGTCGGGTGCTGGGGATCGGGCGACGATTTTTCAAGCGAGTCTGCCTCTGCCCCTGCTTTTTTGTAAAAGTTCGCAGGCAATGGTATTATCTCGCCTGTTTTTTTTTCGGCTTGCAACATGTTGAAAAGCTGCTCGACAGATACTTCCATAGCGCACCACAGAAACCAAAAACAACCCCGAACCCCCCAGTTCCAGTAATAGTTTACTCCTGTAAAACCAAAGATATGGAATTGTTGATGATTTATATTATACTAATTATATAAAGGCGAGCGATTAGTGGAAGAATGGGGTGTAGGGTGTTGTATAGCGAGGGGTGGATTTGGACCACCGATCTCCGGGTTATGAGCCCGGCGGGCACTCCAGGCTACCCTACCTCGCTATGAAATCTATATTTGAGAACTAGGTTATAATAGTCTTGCTAAAGCCGCCTAATATCAATGAACTTCTTCTCCCTTGACCTTCCAGAGCGCTCATCAATCAAGTCTATTGTCATTGCAAGCTCCCGCGGCGTTACTGACAACGTGGCGCCAATCGTCCATCCCAAACCAGGATTGTAGTATTCTATGAACTTAGGAAGCCCTTCAAAAGTGAGCGGACCGAACTTGACGTCCTCCCTGGGCTTATCCATCCGTTCAGAGAGGGATTTAGGGCGCTCTTCCTGAACCGTAACCGAACTTTTCTTTCGCCTGAAGATCACATTATCTTGCCTTCCTGGACGATGAGCTGCTCTACCTCCATCTTGTTGACCTGCTTCATCGTGCTTCCGCAGTCGCACTTGAAGCTCATCTCAAATGCGGTCTCGAACGGGAAGATCGTCTTCTGCTCGACGTAGCACTTGTTGCAGATGAAGAAGTCGTTGCAGCCTTCAGGTATCTTGTAACCCGCATCTACGCTCCTGACCATTATGTCGTTCTTTAGCTCTGTGAGCTTGTTTGCGTCAATGTACCACTTGAACGTCAGCCATCCCTTGCTGTCCTTGTTGACGTTGTACCTTGTGACGCCGAAAGTGTTTAAGGTGTTGAGCATCCTGCGCACCTCGTTGATCTTTATCTCAAGCTTCTCGGCGATCGCATCGTCTGTCTGCGGGGTTGCGAGCAGCTGTATTATCTCCCTTGCCCTCTTGCCGACGCTCCTGGATATGTGATTGTTGAAATGATCGTCTCCGATAACAGATTCTATAAGCGCCTCATCCGCCATGTTCATGAACCTAAAGTCCGGCGCCGCCTTCTCCTTCTTCTCGGCAGGTGCCTTGATGCCATCAGCAGGCCTAGACGTCCTTGCCGCCTTCTTTATTGCCTTAATTATCCTAGCGCGCGGCGCTACTGCCTTTCCGGGCGCCCTCTTTGCCTTCGGGGCCCTCCTCACAGGGCTCTTCCTAGCCGCATGTGCTGCCTTTTTTGCATTTTTTGTCGCCTTTTTGTTGTTTTTCATAAGAATCACAGGATTAGATAAATAGGAATTATGGCTGTTTTCATATTTAAACCTTCTTCTATTTTCCCTCGTAAATACGCACCCATCCAGCGCATTGTACCACTACTAAAATATGCAGCTTGTCCTATTTAAAACGTTTTATTTTAGCAAATTATTGGCAAAAATCTGTTATTTTGTAAAGATGGGCTCGAGGGGATTTGAACCCCTGGCTTGCTGGTTAAGAGCCAGCCACTCTGACCAAACTGAGTTACGAGCCCAGGAATAGCACTACTTCTTTTGCCGTATAAAATTAATAATGGTATCTGTCAGAGTGTTACCTATCTCCTCAAGCTCATACCTCACGTTAACTATGGGTTTGTTGACCTTCAGTATGTTCCGCAGCTCGGTGGGGGTCGCCGAAATGATGACATCGCACCTTGCCCTGTTTATCGTCCTGTTGAGGTCTGCGATCTCTTTCCTCCCATATCCTAAGGCAGGCAGTATCTTTTTCATATGGGGATACTTCTCATACGCCTTCTTTATCTCGCCGACAGCATATGGGCGCGGGTCGATAACCTCACGCGCGCCGTACTGCCTTGCTGCGACAGTGGCAGCGCCAAACTTCATCCCGCCGTGGGTGACCGTCGGGCCGTCCTCGATAACAAGAGCCCGCTTCCCCTTGATCATTTTTGGGTTGTCCACGCTTATGATTGAATTTGCCAAAACTATCTTCGCTTTCGGGTTTATGCTCTTCAGATCCTCCCTCACCTTGCCCACTTCCGCCTTTGTCGCCGAGTTGACCTTGTTTATTATCAGTATGTCTGCTAATCTGGCGGCGGTCTCCCCAGGGTAGTAACCAAGCTCGTCGCCCCCTCGCAGTGGGTCAGCAACGGTTATCAGTATGTCTGGCTTAACGAAGCTAACATCATTGTTCCCTCCGTCCCATACTATCACATCAGCCTCCTTCTCAGCTTGCCTCAGGATCCTCTCATAGTCGACTCCTGCATAAACCACTGTGTTGTTGCGTATGTGCGGCTCATAATCCTCCCGCTCCTCTATTGTGGTCTTGTACCTATCAAGGTCCTCAAGAGTCTCAAATCTCTCCACAATCTCCTCCTTTAGGTCCCCATAAGGCATCGGGTGCCTTATAGCAACAGGCACCTTCTTCTGGCTTTTGATAATGTTTGACACGTACCTTGAAACCTGGCTCTTCCCGCTCCCCGTCCTTACAGCGCATACCGCGATCACGGGTTTGCGCGACTTAAGCATCGTGTGCTTTGGGGAGACGAGCCAGAAATCCGCGCCGTGGGCGTTGGCGATGCTGCCCTTGTGCATAACCTCAACATCTGGCAGGTCGCTATAGGACATGACGCATATGTCCACGTTGCGCCTGTCTATCAGCTCGCCCAGCTTAGCCTCGCTGTATATCGGTATCCCATGCGCGTACAGCCTGCCGGCAAGCTCTTTCGGAAACGTGCGCTTCTCTATGTACGGTATCTGCGCGGCAGTAAAAGCGACAACCTGATAATCGCTGTTGTCCTTGAACAGCATCTGGTAGTTGAAGAAATCGCGTCCTGCGGCCCCTATTATGATGACTCTCCTACGCATCAAAACACGCTATAACTAAGTTGTAAAACTTCTTATAACAACACGTTGCGCTAGCGCTTATCCGAGGGCAATTTTACGACGACAAAACAGCCTCAAAAGGTTTATAAGGGTTAAATCGCAATATAATGAAAGGGGAGACCCGCTGGTTTCTATGGAAGGAGTGGAAGATGAGTATAACGCATCAAAAATCGTGGTGCTTGAAGGTCCACTCGGAATAAGAAAAAGGCCTGCAATGTACATAGGGTCGACAGGCCCAAGCGGCGTGCTGCACCTTCTTTTTGAGGCGCTCGACAATGCGGTCGACGAGGCGATGGCAGGGCACTGCAAGACCATAAGGATACGGCTCTCCCAGAATGGTACGGGCGAGATAGCAGAACTTACCGATGACGGCAGAGGCATCCCGATAGACATAATGCCCAAGTACAACAAGCCTGCACTGGAGGTAATAATGACATCACTTCACTCAGGCGGGAAGTTCAACAACGATGTTTACAAGACAGCGGGAGGGCTCCACGGCGTGGGCCTGACAGTGATAAACTCGTTATCCGAATTCACAGAAGTGACGGTAAAAAAGAACGGGAAAGAGTACAACATGGCGTTCAGCAAGGGCGCACCAACATCCTCCCTCAAGGAGGTGGGCGAGACAAAAGACAGGGGCACAACAATAAGGTTCAAACCAGACCCTGAAATCTTCGTGACCCCTCACTTCGATGCCGAGGCCCTAAAGGACCGGCTCAGGTACACCTCTTTTCTCAACCCTGGCCTTAGAATAATTTTCAGGGACGAGCGCGCAGCGCCTGCGGAGGAGAACGAATTCTTCTCGCAGCACGGGATATCAGATTTTGTTACATACCTAAACGGCGGGATAGAAACCATCACTCCTGTCATGCACTTCAAGAAGCAGGCCGAGGGCATAACCGTGGAAGTAGCGGTGCAGTACAACAAGGAGTATGACGAGAAGGTCGAATCATTTGTGAACAACATCAGGACCTCGGAAGGGGGTACGCACGTAATCGGGTTCAGATCGGCATTCTCAAGGGCGATAACAAACTACATAACAAAATCAGGCGCCCTTGACAAGAGGGAGACAAAGGTAGGGGGAGACGACGTGAGGGAAGGGCTTACAGCGGTGATAAATGTACTGATGCCCAACCCCGAGTTCGAGGGCCAGACAAAGGAGAAGCTCGGGAACATGGTAGTGAAAGGGATTGTTGAGAACGCGGTATACTCCAGCCTCTCAAGATACCTGGAAGAGCACCCCGCCGATGCCAGAATAATCTCCGAAAAGGTCATCAACGCGGCAGTGGCGCGCGAAGCTTCGAGAAAGGCAAGGGAGATGGTGAGAAAGCGAAGCATATTCGAGAGCTCGGTCCTGCCGGGAAAGCTCGCAGACTGTATAGAGGGGGACCCAGAGAAAGCGGAGATTTTCATAGTCGAGGGAGAGAGCGCAGGTGGCTCGAGCAAGCAGGGCAGGAACAAGAACTTCCAGGCGATACTGCCGCTGAGGGGGAAGATACTAAACGTAGAGAAGGCGAGCGTGGAGAAGATATTCGATAACGCCGAGATTCATGCAATGGTTGCGGCATTCGGCGCAGGAATAAAGGAGACACTCAACCCCGATAAGGTAAGGTACAAAAAGATCATAATCATGAGCGATGCAGACGTGGACGGCAGCCACATCAGGACGCTGCTCCTCACATTCCTGTACCGCTATCTCAAGCCTGTGATAGAGCGCGGGTACGTCTACGTCGCGCAGCCGCCCCTATACAAGGTTACGAAAGGAAAGGAACTAAGCTACTGCTACTCTGATTCGGAGCTGAACGCAAAGCTGCAGCAGCATGATGGAAAGGCGGCGGTGCAGAGGTACAAGGGTCTTGGGGAGATGAATCCCGACCAGCTATGGGAGACGACAATGGATCCGGAGAACAGAATGCTCAAGCAGATAATGATAACAGACGCAAAGAAGGCTGACGAACTCTTTACCATACTGATGGGGATAGACGTCGGCAAGAGGAGGAAGTTCCTAGAAGAGCACGCAACAGAGGTAACATTCCTGGATATATAGATGGTCATCATGGGCAAAATAAACCCCGTAGAGCTGGAAGGCGAGCTGCAGTCAAGCTACATAGACTACGCGATGAGCGTCATAATAGGAAGGGCCATTCCAGACGCACGCGACGGGCTCAAGCCGGTGCAGAGGAGAATACTCTACACCATGTATAACCTTAACAACCTCCACAACCAGCCTACCAAGAAGAGCGCGAAGATCGTCGGGGACTGCATGGGTCACCTGCACCCGCACGGAGACTCCGCGATATACGAGTCTCTTGTGAGGATGGCCCAGGACTTCTCAATGAACCACCTTCTGGTGGAGGGTCAGGGAAACATGGGAAGCGTGGACGGCGACCCCCCAGCAGCTCAGAGGTACACTGAAGTAAGGCTCAGGAAGCTCGCAGAGGAGATGCTCGCGGACCTAGACAAGGAAACTGTCAGCATGGTACCAAACTACGACAACACCGAAAAGGAGCCGGAGCTGCTCCCTTCAAAAGTGCCTAACCTGCTTGTTAACGGTGCATACGGGATTGCGGTAGGGGTCGCAACCAGCATACCCCCGCACAACCTAAACGAGGTGTGCGATGCGATAGTAAAAATGCTTGACTCGCCAGGGATAACGACACAGGATGTGCTCGAGATAATAAAGGGGCCAGACTTCCCGACAGGCGGGATAGCAATGATGTCTGAGAACACTTACAACGGCTACAAGTACGGGAGGGGCCAGGTTACAATCCGGGCCGAAGCGGAGATTGATGCCGAAGAGAACAGGATAATCATAAAGGAGCTGCCATACAACGTCAACAAATCAGCGCTGATACAGAATATCGCATCCCTTGTGAAGGATAAGAGGATTATAGGGATAACCGACATACGCGATGAGAGCGACAAGGAGGGCATACGCGTAGTGATAGAGCTTAGGGGCGACGTCCATGGCGAGGTAATGCTCAATTCCCTATACAAGCACACCCAGCTCGAGACAACATTCCCCATAATCAATCTTGCAGTGGAGGGCAAGAGGCTGCGAAACTTCAATATTGTGCAGCTTCTTACGACGTTCATAGGCCACAGGAGGGACGTCGTGCGCAAGAGGTGCACATTCGAGCTCAATGTTGCAAGGGACAGGCACCACATAGTTGAAGGGCTCATTGTAGCAATAAACAACATCGACCAGATAGTGCGCGAGATAAGGCAGAGCAAGGAAGTCGCGGCGGCAAGGCATGCGCTTATGGCCTCATACTCACTGTCTGAGAAGCAGGCGAATGCAATACTGGAGATGAGGCTGAGCAAGCTCACCTCGCTGGAGTTCGATTCGCTTACTGGCGAGAAAGGAGAGCTCGAGGGAAAGATAAGATACTACACCGAGATCCTCGCAGACCCTTCAAAAGTTGATTCGATAATAAAGACCGAGACCCTTGAAATTAAGAAGGCGTATGGAAGGCCAAGGAGGACAAAGCTAATGCAGCATGACGGCAGCTCTGACATAACCGACGAGGACCTCATTGCAGATGACAAGATCTCCGTGATATTCACCAATACCGGGTATGTCAAGCGCATGCCCCTTGCAACATACAAGGAGCAGGCAAGGGGAGGGAGGGGAGTGATTGCGATAAACCTTAAGGAGGGCGACTTTGTAAAGCAGATAATATCGTGCAAGGCAAAGGACTACCTCCTATGCATATCCGACAAGGGAAGGGCGTACTGGCTCAAGGCGTACATGGTCCCGGAGGCAAGCAGGTATGCGGAAGGGAAGGCCATGGTAAACCTTCTCGATCTCAAAGGCGAGAAGATTGTTACGATAATGGGGATAAAGAACTTCGAGAACGCCAAGATAATGTTCCTGACAACCCACGGGCTAATAAAGAAGACAGATGCGCACCTATTCTCCCACCCAAGGATTACCGGAGTGAGGGCAATAAGCCTGAACCAGGGCGACTCGATAGCAGATGTGCAGGTCTATACAAGCCAGAAATACCTGATGATAACAACTAGGAAGGGCAAGTCGATAAAGTTTGACGAGTCGCTTGTGAGACCCATAGGCCGAGCAGGCATGGGAGTGCGCGGCATAAGGCTTGGTCTGGATGACGTTGCAAAGGACATAATCCCTGTCGAGGAGAACGGCTATCTTCTTACCGTTACTGAGAACGGATATGGAAAGCTAACGGAGATCAGCGAGTACCGCGACCAGAACCGAAGCGGCAGCGGCATAATAAACCTCAAGGTTTCCCCAAAGACTGGGAACATCGCAAAATCACTTTTCGTTTTCGGGAAGTCAAAGGTGCTACTGATAAACTCAAGAGGGGTCACAATAAAGTTCGAGGCGGACTCGATAAGGATAACGGGCAGAGCAGCTTCGGGAGTGAGGCTTATGCGAGTCGAACCTGGTGCAAAGGTCGTTGACGCGAGGACGATTTCTGATGCAGAGGAATCAGTAGAGAACCCTAGTGTACCGCCAGGACCAGCCGCCTAACACTTTCTTTTTGCAGCGATTGCAGATTCTGTGAACCTCACGATTTCCTGCAATGGCGCCCCTGAGACAAAGTTGCCAATCACACCCTGCTTCTCGAGCGCCTTCTTGTCCTCCTCTGGTATCGTACCCCCTCCTAAAATGACAACATCCTCCATGCCTTTCCTTCTCAATTCCTCAACCACCCTGGGAAATAGGGTCATGTGCGCGTTGTTCAGAAGGCTCATCGCCACGGCATCAACATCCTCATCCTCAGCAATCTGCGCCACCCTCGCAGGCGTGGCAAAAAGGCCGGTGTATATGACTTCCATCCCTGCTTCCCGAAATGCCTTGCATAACACAAGCACCCCGCGGTCGTGGCCGTCCAATCCCAGCTTTGCAACCAGTATCCTGGCCCTTTTTGCGCCTTCCATGAAGTTAATCCTCTGCAACAGTTTAAGAAATTTTTCTACAGATCTTTGCCTAAACTGACAAAAATATGGCGAATGTATTTATACCAAGGGACAAACAGCTTCTTTAGTTGGGGGCATGGGAAAATACGTTGTCTTCGAGGGGCGGGAAGGGTGCGGCAAGAGTACCCAGATAGAGCTCTATTATGATGCCTTGCGCAAATCCGATGAGAAATGCATGCTGGTAAAAGAGCCGGATTATGAGAGCAGCATCGGAAAGTTCATAAAGCTCGAGCTTGTGAACACCAAGAGGCCCCTTGATACAACATCACTGCAGCTCCTTTTTGTGGCATCGAGATTCGAGCAGTTTGCGAAAGTCATAATACCAAAACTAAAGGATGGCACTACTGTAATAAGTGACAGAAACTGGATGTCTACCGCAGCCCACATGTTTGCGTTCGCCCCTCCACCCTATGCTGATATTGAATGGATATCAAACATCCATAGCAAGCTCCCCCTGCCTGATGCAATCTTCTACATAAGCGTCCCTCCAGACGTGGCAGTAGAAAGGATAAAGAAGCGGGGGAATGCACTTAGGAGATACGATAACCTTGAGAACCTGAAGGTTCTCGAGAAGGCATACGATGCATTATCGAAGAAGTACAAGCAGATATGGCACAGGATAAACGGCAACCAGGAACCGGACGCAGTGCACAGGGAGATAATGCAGGTTTGGGAGCTGCTCAAAAAAGTGGAATGGAATAACAGAAAATAGAATTACCTTCCAACCCAGTACTTCTTCGTCTTGACAAACTGCTTCTGGGCATTTATCAGGTCTATCAGGAAATGCCGCACGTCCTTCCTAAGCATCCTGAGGACTCTCGCAGCAGTTTTCGCCCCGACGCCATATGTTGCAAGCGCAATCAGCGCGCGCAGACCGTAAGCCTCAACGAGGCTCGCGTTGCCCAGCGCCTCGGCATAAACCTCGCGTTCGCCCTTTGTCATCCTATGGTCATTCTTCCTCTTCTCTATGACCTTCTCGTACCCCTCGGAATAGACGGCAACCATAGGGCTCTTGCAGGATGGGCACTTTATCCGCTCATGCTCCTTTATCTCCGAGAGCTTCTTTGCAAACCTAAATCCGCAATAAGTGCAGATTAGTTCTGCGCTCTTTCTAAGTATCCCCTCCTCAAACTGCTCAACTTCGGCGCTGTTTGGAAGGAGAGGGTTCATCAGCTCCCTGTAGAAATAAGCCGATTTGAGTATCTCCCCGGAAATAGCAGAACCATAGCTCCTGAATATGGCGGGCTTTATCGTCCGCTCCTTCAGTGCATGTTGCAGCCTCCTGACGCTCTCAACGTCAAAATAATTCCTTCCGAGGTCCCTCATAGTCTCCTCAAATATGGGGGAATCCCTGTAGAACTCCATCAGCCTTGTCGCAACGCTTCGTGTGATGGTGGCCTTCTTCTCCACAACACCAAAAAGCTTAGCGACCTGGATGAACCTGTACCTGAACATGTCAAAGCTCATCACAAACTCCGCGCTCTGTAGCAGCTTTTCCAGTTCGTATCCCTTGAATGTCGCGATTATCTTCATTATGTCCGGCACTTTCGACATCCCCTCATATTCGATTATCACCGCATAAGGTGTCGCCCTTGTGAAGATGCGCCTCCCGGTGTTCACTGAGGCTATGCTGCTGACAATTTTCGCAAAGAGCTCGTTTCCCAATTTGCCTAGTGCCGAATAGATTATCGCACGATCGTCCATCTCCTCTATGTAAAGCGTTTCATCGTTTATCTGGAAGGTCTTATCCTGCTCTTCGATAAGCCCCGCGATTGAGGAATAGGCGTTGCCCTCAACTAGTTGCTTAAATTCTGATAGCCTCTGCTTGCTTAGGAACCCGAACGCGCGCTGCGCTACTGCATAGGAAACAGGAATGTCCTCCCCTTCCCAATCCGGAACCGCTGCGTCAATCTCTACGCTGGGTTCTACAAAGATCGTCTGCTCTTCTATGCTAATGGCCCTCCACACAAGACCCTTGGTGACAAAAGTAGTCCCCTCCTCGATATTATTGTAGACAAAATTCTCGTCAAGGTTTGCAATTATCCTATTGCTTGAGACGTTCTTCACAGTGAACCTGGTCGCATCGGGTATCACGCTTATTTTCTCGATAGCATACCTACGGGCCCTCCCTCCCACGCTTATTCTATCCCCGTCTGTCCTGACAAGCTTCTGTTCGCGCGCAAAAGCTACAAGTGCGCCGAACGCCTCACGGCTTAGGTTTGCGTATCCCGAACTCCTCCTGATTAGTCTGAAAAAGAAATCAGAGTCAAACTCACCATATTCAAGCGCGACAGCGCTGAGTTGGTTGATGAGCACGTCAAGAGCATTCTCCTGCAGCTCCCTCCTCTCAAGATTGCCAGTCTTGTTTAGTGCAACAATGGCAGCGGATTCAATCGCATCAAGCGCGCTGGCCACAACAATCTTCCCGTTTGATGACTGCTTCTCCCTATGGCCACTCCTTCCTATCCTCTGTACAAGGCGTGTCACCTGCCTTGGCGAGCCGTACTGGATAACAAGGTCCACAGCGCCGATGTCAATCCCAAGCTCGAGCGAGCTGGTTGCAATTATGCTCCTTATCCTTCCTTCCTTGAATGCATTTTCTGTTGCAATCCTCTCTTCCTTGTCAAGCGAGCTGTGATGCACCCCTATGCCTCCGAAGCCTGCTTCCTTTTCAAAATAAAGGAGCTTGCTGCCCAAAGATTCTACAACCTGGCGAGTGTTGGCAAACAGCAGGGTCGCCTTTGACCTGCTTATCTGGTCCGCCATGTACTCTATCCTCGCAAGCGCCTGCCTGTCAAGCCCGAACTTCTCAGAAAATTGCGCATATTCCCTTTTCGGGGCCTTTGGCATGGCAATCTCTATCTCAAAGCTCTTTTTCTGCCTCGCCTCGACTATGTCGCACGCCCTGCTAGCGCACAAGAAGTAAGCAGCAGAATTTATGTCTCCTATAGTGGCGCTGACTCCTATCCGCTGGAATTCACCAGATACCTCCACAAGCCTCTCAAGCGCTACCGCAAGCTGCGCTCCACGCTTGTTGTAGTATAACTCATGGAGCTCGTCGACTACGACTGCCCTGAGATTCTTTAGCGATTTGTAGAGCGTCTTTGTCATTAGCAGGCTCTGCACGCTCTCTGGTGTTGTTATTATGATCTGGGGAGGGTTTTTCGACTGGCGCGCCCTCTGCGCGACGGGCGTATCACCATGGCGAACATCAATCGTTATTCCAAGCTTATCGCATAGCGCCTTTAGCCTCTTGAAGAGGTCCCTGTTTAGGGCACGAAGCGGCGTAATATAAAGTGCAGCAACCGCAGAGTTTCCCTCTTTTTGTATCCTGCTCAGTACTGGAAGGAGGGCCGCCTCCGTCTTGCCGCTGCCAGGAGGGGCTGTAATTATGCAGTTGCTTCCCCGCTCTATTATTGGGACTGAAAGCTTCTGTATCTCTGTAAATTCGCCAAACTCCTCTAGAAAGGTCGTGTATGCATCGCTCAATCCAACCACTACGAGAACAGGTTCGCGGTCGCGTTGCCAGACACAAGGTAGTTCCTGCCTCCTGCCGTGTAGTTGGCCGAGATATGCAGCTGCAGGTTCACGGGGACTCCGAATATCAGATCTCCCTGCTCATAGCACTTTGCGGTCAGGTTGGCGGATGAATGGGCTGCAATTGTCTGGTTTGCAAGCGCTGTGGGTTTCCAAGGTGGCGTAGTAAAGCAGTTCAGGGCGCTGATGCTTACGCTGCTGTTGAGGTTGTTTGTAATTGTCAGTGCCGCAGTGCCGTTGTAGAACCCGTTAAGCGTGCATCCGAACGAGGCATTGAGCGCGCACGTGTTCCCGTACGCGGAAACAAAAGACTTCGAAGCCCCTGAAAGGTTGAGCGATGAGATCATGCCAACCTGGACCGGAAGAGCATCGTACCAGCGAGAGCTGTTTATCAGCGAATACACCGTCAGGTTGTTCTTGCCAAGGAAAGCAGATGTCCTGACAAGCGATATCTTGGGTATGTTCCCCTGGGTTGTCTGCAATATGTAGGCGCTGCAGAAGTTCGTGCCGTTTATCAGTTTTATCTCACCGAAGCAGATGTTGTTGCTCGTGTAAGGCGATACGCCGACAGTCGCTATCTCCCCGTCGTTTAGCAGGGTCATTGCGGAATAGCTGGTGTTGCCGTTCCAGTACTGGCTGAAGTTGGCCAAAGAGAAGTTTCCCAGCATCCTCTTTATTCCGTTGTATGCTGTGGAATTAACGCTGCCCACCGGCGCAGTGAGCGTCTTTATCGTTCCGTTTACCACTCCAATGCATGAAGGGCCATGGTACACTAGCATCTCCACCCATCCCTTCTGGTACCATGCGCATCCTGATGTTACGTTGGAAAATCTGACGAACGTGACCCTGCTGCCGTTAATCGTATAATTGGACGTCTGGTATCCTCTTGATGCCGCAGCAATCCCAAACACATCGGGCGTAATGTAGCCGCGCATCCATGTCGAGTATGCGTAATAGCCGTTGTCGTAGAATGCATAAGCAGTAGAGATGTTCCTCGTGTACTGTACCGTCAGGTTGACTATCGAGTATACGAAGCTGTTGTTCTGGCCCACAGGCGCGAACTTCTGTATGCCATAATCCGCAAAGAGTATGGTGCTGCCTATAAGCCCTATCTGGCTTGTGTTGAATGTCTTTATGTTCGCGCTTCCGTACTGCGAGACGTTCGCAGAAGGCAGAAGCGAGTAAGGCGCTGCCTGCGCGGCAGGCGTGACATGGACAAGCGTGCTCGGTTGCGATGAGCCCCTGTCCACTATGTTGTAGAGCTTTGCAGGGTCAACCACGACCGAGATGTTGTAGTTGCCTGGCAGCGAAGGCGTGAAGTTGTAAGGCACTATGACGCTCTTTCCCGGAGGGAGCGTTATCTCATAGGCGACGCTGGTGTTTCCGCTCTGGCTTACCTCGAAATTCAGCCTGTTTATAGGGCTGCTTCCGGTGTTCTGTATTGTTATCGGCAGGGTCACCTTCTGGTACGGATATAGTGTCTGGGATGTTGCGCTGCTGTTGATGCTGACAGACATCGCGATTGCCTGCGTGTTGTAAAATCTGTAGTATAGCGATGCGACCACTATGACCGCGATAAGAATTATCCAAAATATCCATTCTTTTTCCATCATATCACTGCTGCTTGCTTTTTAGTTCCTTAATAGCATTCCCTATCTTTGATGCAATCTGTCTCCTCTCGTCCTCGAAGAGCTTGTCGGCCCATGCGTTGGCATCGAACCTGTCGCCGAAGCTCGGAGGGGTGAAGTAGAACTTTCCCTTGCTGTTCTCTATGAGCCCCATGTTCTTGAGCTTGAGGAGGTGGTAGCGCAGGGTCTTTTCGTTCATCTGCTCCCAGTTGTCGTTTATGTACTTTGCAAGATCGTCATAGTTCGGATCGCTGCCCTTCACGAACTGGAAGTTTATAAGCGCGTCGAGCACGGCAACCGCGCTTAGCCTCGACTCGCCAGGGTTTATTACCCCAAGCGAGAGCGCCAGCCACCTTGCTATCGACCTCTTGGTCTCAAGGACCTCGTTGGTCAGCCTAAGGTTGCGCAGCATTATCTCTGATTCTATAAGCGATGCTTCGTTGAGCTCCATCAAATCAGGGTAGACATCAATCCTATCCCGATTAAAGTATATAAATCATTATATGCGCCCGCCAGCGCGTTCACGAAATAATCTGATAGATTTTAATATGTAGCTAGGGGAATAACCAATTATGCCTGACATAGAAACGACCCTAACCTTAAACCAGGACCAGGTCAAGCCCTTCACATCAAGGGAGATCGAGGTCAATTTGGAGGTTAAGACTTCAGCGGCCGAGCCCTACTGGGTAGAGGGCGTTTTTGACCTACAATCCCCTATTTCGCTCGCTCCTGACAAATCCCTACCTTCAGGCAAGACTGTCCTGGGCATCCTTGATAAGGACAACCCACGATCAAAGAGGATAAAGCTATACACGAACAGTGACACCTACCCGAGCAGGTACAAGATGAAGGTCACTATCTATGCTTACGACAGGGATGGGGCAATATCCGAGCGCAGGGAGTACGTAAAAGAGATAGAGGTCAGTGAGTCAAATGCCCAGATACTACAAGGTCCATGACTCAAAGGAGACGATCTACGTCACTGTTGACGACAGCGGGGCCGTGATAATCAAAGACAAGGCAGGCAACAAAATCTTCCTCTCAAGGTACCAGGCAAAGCTGATGAAATTCGGGATCGAGAACCTGATCAAGGACCTATTCAAGGATACCGACTCCTCAGACGTCGTGGTGGAGGAGATGAAGTCTGAGAAGGGATAGACGTATATTGCTTTCTTTCCAAATTATACTGATTGAATGGTGTTATGGAAGAAGCCAAAGGAACCAATAAAACTGGTTATAGGCACAGGGGACATCATTTTTGAGTCAAGGGACATCTACCATAGCATATTATCCAGGAACCAGGTGGTCCTGCCATATTCGATGGATATTGATGAAAAGCTGCTCCGCAATGCACTTGCCCGCAAGCTTACGGAGAGGTTAAAAGAAAAAATGCCCGCTCTTTTAGATACCACAATTCAGAATTGGGAAGATAAAAGAAGGTCCGATACAAGTGAAATAGTCGTTGGGGGTAGGGCGGAAATAGACATCTATGCTGCAGTTGGCGTAGATAAGAAGCGCAAAATAATCGTCGATCTATTCGTGTTCGAAAAAGCCAGCAAGGATGAGCATAGTAAGATTGTAGACGCGGTTTCGGAAGTGACGCGCGAGGTAAAACTACTCACCACGGGCACTTTGCCTTATTTTCTAGATATAAAAAGAAACTGAAGTGATTGAATGGCAGAACAACCAACAGGAAAACCCTCCCCACAGGAGGTGGAGAAGATGATAAGGGACTACCAGATGGTCCAAGAGCAGATGCGCAACTTCCAGATACAGGTTGAGCAGCTCCAGATGCAGTCAAACGAGCTCCAGACCGCAAAGGAAGAGGTTGGGAAAGCCACCGGAAAAGTATACGTGGCAATCGGCGGGGTAATCGTGGAGACGAGCAAGGAGACCGCGCTCAAGAACATAGACGAGAAGAGCGAGACCTCCACAGTGAGGCTCCAATCCGCAAACAAGCAGCTCAACGAGCTCAGGGCAAGGGAGAAGCAGCTGAGGGAGAAGATCACCCAGATGTCAAGCAGCCTGCAGTGAGGTAGTGGCAAGGAGGATAGGAACTAGGGAGGTTCTCGAATTCCTCGAAAGCCACAGGGAAGAGCGTTTTCTGATCACTTTCCACTCTATGGGGGACCGCGACAGCGTGGGTTCTGCTGTCGCACTTAAAGAATACCTGACCAACTCGCTCATAGCGACCCCCGATTTCATAACAAGCACCTCAAAGAGGATGCTGGCGCAGCTGTCAGGGAAGGTCGAGATAGGGAACAAGATCCCGCAGGATATCTACGGCATAATAATAACAGATGCAAACAATTCCGAGGCGCTAGGAAGCTTCGGCCCAAAAATCGCAAAGTCGAAAAAACCAGTGCTGTTCATAGACCATCACCTTGAGTCTACCAGTGCTGGGCAAAACCTGATGGTTTTCAATGACGAGGGCTACAACTCCACAGCGAGCCTTGTCTACGGTCTGCTCAGGGAGCTGCAGCCAAGCATAAGCAGCGACCAGGCAATCGCGCTGCTCAGCGGCATCATCGCAGATTCCTTTGAGTTCCATAATATGTACCCACAAACCTTCCGCCAGATATCAGAGCTGCTGAAGTATGCGAAGGTAGAGTACCCTGATTTCATGGCGCAGTTCGCTGAGAAAGTCCCTGCATACAACAGAAAGCAGTCAATAGCAGACGTCTGCGCAGCGCACACCGAGATAATCGGCGACTATCTTCTGATGTATGGCAGAGCAACGATCCACGCAAACATATCGGCAGAGACCGCGATAAACATCGGCGCCGACGCCGCACTGTTCTGGCATAGCAGCAGTGAAGAGGTTTCACTCTCAACAAGGCTAAAGTCACCGCTCGACCGGAAGCTATCGATACACCTAGGGAAGATCATGAGGGAGGTCGGGCCAATCCTCGGAGGAAACGGCGGAGGCCACCCGGCAGCCGCAGGGGCATACGGGCCAAACAAGCGCATGGCGCAAAAGGCAATAGATAAAATACTCAAAGAGCTAAGGGATAAATTGTCGCAGTGATCGGATGAGAGTCGCAATCCTATCGGATTTCCATCTCGGCTACGAGAGGTTCTCCGAAGATGCATACAGACAGGCAGAAGACGCATTGAACAAGGCGTCAGCAATGGCGGACATGATGATAATACCTGGCGACATATTCGACATGCGCAACCCAAGGCTTGAGGTGCTCGCACAGGGGGTAAATCTCTTCCGCAACCTGTCCAAGAGGGACTGGAAAGCAAGGGTGGTCGCATCGGAAGGAAGCAGGCGCCTGTTTACAGACGTCCCGATAATCGCCATCCCGGGCACACACGAGAGGCGCGCGCAGGATGCGGGGAATTCGGTAGAGCTCCTTGCCATGGCTGGGCTTCTTGTTGACGCAAGCGATTCAACGGTCGAAATAGAAAAAAACGGGGAGCGCGTTGCGGTATTTGCGCTCGGGGGGCTATCTGAGGAAAAGGTAAGGCCCACGCTCGCACAGCTAGGCCCAAAGCCGATCAGCGGCGCCTTCAACATCTTCATGTTCCACCAGTCAATATACGAGCTGCTCCCCTTCAGCACAGACTTCATTAAATTCGATGAGCTTCCGAAAGGGTTCGACTTGTATGTCGATGGGCACATACACAGCAGGATAGAGGAGAAGGTGTTCGGCAAGCCCTTCCTTATCCCAGGGAGCACTGTGCTCACACAGCTAAAGGATGGGGAGACAGAGAGAAAGGGCTTTTTCATATTCGACACGAAGTCCTTAGGCTACGAGTTCGTTGCAATAGACTCCCATGACTTCTATGTCGAAAGGGTGGACGTCACCGGAAAGGAGCCGAGGCAGATACAGGAGGAAGTATCCTCAAAGATAGAGCACAGGATATCAAGCTCCAGGCCAAACCCGATAATACGCATCGTCATCGCCGGAGAGCTGAAATCCGGCTACAAGGGAATCGACATAGACTTTGCGGAGCTGCTCAAGCGCTACAAAGAGAAGGCAATAGTGGAGATTGCAAAGGACAAGATGGAGAGCAAGGACACATCAGCCGAGATAGAGTCTCTTCGCAAAGGCACATTCGAGAACGTGTCAGTCAAGGACTACGGCATCAGCATATTCCTCGAGCAGCTCAAGAAGAGCGATTACTCGCTCAAAACAGGCCCTGCGGAGCTGTTCGATATCCTCAGCTCTGACGAGAAGAAGGAGAAGATAATAACTCAGATAATAGAGAAGCTATTTGCGCAGTAATGGCCTAAACCATCTTTTTCTTGTATTTTGCGTACTTTAGAAGCTCAGCAAGCGAATTTGCAGCGGCAGCTGGCGAGTCGTATACCGGCAGGCCGTTGTTCTCCATGAATATCTTCCTCTCCTCAGTGTAGCCGGCACCGATGCTTATCACAATCATCGGCTTATCGATGCTGCTCTTGAGGTGGACTAGCCTCTCGGAGAGCTTCTCATCAGCCCCGGGCGTCTGGAAGAGTGCAATCACGATTAACATCTCTACATTCTTGTCCTGTGCTAGAAGGTTTAGCGCATCCTCATACCTCCTGTCATCAGCATCGCCGACAAGGTCGAGCGGGTTTGCTATATTTACTGTGGACGGCATCTTCTTCTTGAGCGTACTCTTTGTCTGCGAACTGAACTCTGCCATCTTCAAACCTGCGTTGAAGACCGCGTCTGTGGTGAGCACGCCAGTGCCTCCACCGTTTGTGATTATTGCGATCCTGTCCCCCTTCGGCTCTATTTCGGAAGCAAATATCTTTCCGTAATGCAAAAGCTCAGTGAGGTCCCTTGCAATAGCAAAGCCGCACTGCCTAAACACCGCATCGTATGCCTCGTGGCTTCCCGCAAGCGCCGCAGTGTGCGAATGTGCAGCAACAGCGCCTCCCTCAGTCACCCCTCCCTTCAGCACAACAACTGGCTTTTTCATCGACAACCTTTTACCTATCTCAAAGAATTCCCTGCCCCTCTTCACCCCCTCAATGTACATGATTATGACCTTGGTCTCGTCATCTTCCATGAGGTACTCGAACAGGTCGACCTCATCAACCTGCGCCGCATTTCCGTAGGAGATGAATTTGGAGAGCCCGAAACCCTCCTTTGCTATAAGGTCTAGCACCGTGCTTCCTACGGCGCCGCTCTGGCAGACAAAGCTCACCCCCCCTATCTTGGGCTTGCTGAGCTTGAATGTCGGAAGGAAGAGCGTATCTATCCTTGAGCGAGGGTCCATAACGCCGAGACAGTTAGGGCCGATCATCGGCATCTTGTATTTGTTAGCAATCGCAACGATCTTGTCCTCCAGCTTCTGGTCCCCTATCTCGGCAAATCCCCCGCTCACCACCACTACGCTGCGCACTTTTGCCCTTCCGCACTCCTCAAGCACCTTCGGCACAATGGCCGCAGGCACGGCTATGACCGCAAGATCAATCCTGTCCCTTACCTCAAGCACGCTTTTGTATGCCTTTAGCCCCAGGATTTTATCGTCGTTCGGATTGATCGGGTAGAGCCTTCCCTGGTAGCCCTCCTCGATGTAATTGTTCAATATGACATATCCCACCTTCACAGGATTGCTGCTCGCGCCTATTATCGCAACGCTCTGCGGCTTCATCATGGGCTTTAGGTCAAATCTTGGCTTCGCACAATCACCTCAGTATCCTTATGTCTACGACCTCATACCCGTCCTCTCTTATTATCACGGGGTTGAGGTCAAGCTCGCTTAGCTTGCTCTCCGAAATCAGCCTAGACGCCCTTAGCAACAGCTCCTCCAGCATCTTCTCTGATTTGCCGCTGTATGTGACCACACTTCTGGATTTTAACTGAGCAATCATCTCCTTCGCGTCGAACCTTGTTATCGGGCACACCCTGAGGGCGAAGTCTTTGAACGTTTCCACATATATTCCCCCAAGGCCCAGGAGTAGCATCCTCCCAAACTGCCTATCCTCCCTCCCTCCGATTATTATCTCTATCCCGGGAGCCGACATCTTCTGCGCAAGTATCTTGTACGGCTTGAATTTCCTCGCACGCCTCTCAAGGTCTGCAAATGCTGTAGATATCTCCTCTCCTTCCAAAAGGTTCAGCTTTATCAGCCCCGCCTTTGTCTTGTGGAGCGCCTTGCTCGAGATTGCTTTTAATGCGATTTTTTTACCCCCTGAGAATCTGATTGCATCATCAGCGCTCCTAACGTACCTGCTATCAACGCTCTTTATGCCATATGAATTAAGAAGGCGGGCAGCGGCTGTGTATTCAACCAGTTGCATTTTATCATCAAATGAGCTTCATAATGAAGAGGACAGCGAGAATTACCACAACTAGCACAACCGCGACCACAACGTATATCGTAGCAGCGTTTCCCTTAACTGGCTGCACTTGTGTATCCGGCTGCGTTTTGGCTTGCTGTGCCTGCTGCTGTTGTTTTGGACCAAACAGGCCTCCCATCACAGGCTGCTTTTGCGCAGGAGTCTGCGGCGTTTGCTGCTGGGCTATGTTCTGCATCCCGCCCATCGGCATGCCCTTTATCTTCAGGAAGCCGCTCTCCGTGAGCAGAAGGTCTACCGTCCCGTTCTTCAGCTCGTATATTATGTAATTCTGCCTGTACAGCTTGTAGAGCCTAAACGCAAGGTCCTTGCTCCTGATGTTGAGCGTGTTGCCAAGTTCTGCCGGCATCCTCTTCCCTCCAGACATCTGCTGTAGTATGGTGGAATCAAGCGTATCAAACTGCTCGGCCCCCTTCGCCTCAGCCTCTGATATGAGCCCCTTGCCGAGCTCGGTTACCTTCATGCCGTTAGGGCCCGGGAAGTCGTTTGTGAACTCTATTAGCCCCTTCTGCTTAAGGGTGCCGGCGATGCTGGATGCGTCAAAGAAGCTCGTGTTGATCAGCGAGCCGAATTTCTCCATGACTGTGTCAGGGCCTATCTTGAGCAGGCATGCAAGGTCCAAAAAGTTGATGTCTTCGATCGCCATGTTATCATCTGAGGGTAAGAGCTAAAGATATAGATAAGTAAATACTTATAAAGTGTTATTTCTTCTCGGACAGATGTGAATTAGTTGGAAATACAGTTCTTGGGCGGCGCAGGAGAGGTTGGCAGGTCGGCATTCCTCCTCAAGGATACCAAAAACATACTCCTTGACTACGGGGCAAAGGTATCTGCAGGCATAACGCCAGAGTTTCCCCTTGTGCCAGGTCGCGTTGACGCGTGCGTGGTCAGCCACGCGCACTTCGACCACACAGGAGCGCTGCCGATGCTCTACAACCAGTACCTCCCAGTAACATTTGGCACAAAGCCGACGATGGAGCTGGCAGAGCTTCTGATCGAGGATTCGTTTAGCATCAGCAAGAAGAACAACGTGAGGCCAAAGTTCAGCAGGACGATGGTCAATAACCTCATGCGAAAGTATGTTCCGTACGAGTACCACTCCCAGATCGACTTCTCAGAATATGCAATGACCCTCTACGATGCGGGCCACATAAGCGGAAGCGCCGTCACCCTGATAGAGAAGGCGCGCAGCAATAGGAGGTTCGTATACACCGGCGATTTCAAGATCGACCCGCAGACCCTCCAAGGCAGTGCAGAGGTTGTCAAGAGCGACATCCTAATGATAGAGTCCACATATGCTACGCGAAGCCACCCTGACCGTCAGAAGCTTGTCAAATCATTCGTCGAGGACGTGAAGGCCACAGTAGAGAATGGGGGGACAGCGCTTGTCCCGTGCTTTGCAGTCGGCAGGGCGCAGGAGATAGTATCCATACTATACCAGAACGGACTGATCGATTGCACGTACATGGACGGCATGGCAAAAAAGGCCGCGGAGATAATGATGCGCAACCCAGAATTTACAAAGAACAAGCAGCTGCTTCTGAGCGCGATGAAGAATGCAAACTGGATAGAGGAGCATGGCGATAGGGATGCGGCTCTGAGCGTGCCTAGCGTGATCGTCACGACTGCGGGAATGCTCAACGGAGGCCCTGTGCTGCACTACATAACGAAACTCGGGCAGAATTCGAAGGTCTTCCTCACAGGGTATCAGGTTGAGGGGACGAACGGCAGGAGGCTGATAGAGGGAAAGCCTCTCCTAATAGACGAGCGCAAGTACAGGATCAGCGCGCCCACGAACTACTACGACTTCTCGGCGCACGCAAGCCGTGAGGACATCTACGATTACGTGAGGCGCAGCTCGCCGGAACAGGTGATATGCATTCACGGGGACGAGGCGAACACCACCGAGCTTGCGGAGCAGCTGAAGCTCGAGGGATACGATGCGCACGCCCCGAAGATCGGCGAAAGGCTTAAAGTTGATTTCTGAGCATGTATTGCGGTGGTGGAATGGGGGGATTCGACCAGGGGGCATTCGACAATTTTGCCATAGAGAACGGGGCGATCGAATTCCGCGAAGAGCCGATAAGGCTCAACTCCGGAAGGCTATCACACATCTACATGAACTGGCGCTCGCCGCTTGAAGATGCGTACCTGAAGAGCGAACTGGTAAGCAGGTTC